>CACIUL010000054.1 GCA_902589825.1 uncultured Verrucomicrobiota bacterium | reverse complement strand
GTCGGCCATGACGCAAGGCCACAAGAGGAAGAAATACTAACCCCAGAGAGGGCCCTAGAATGATTTCAGCTTTTGCCAACACATTAAAGATTCCGGAACTGCGGCAGCGTATTCTGTTTACGCTGGCCATGGTTGTCATTGTAAGGGTGGGAGCAGCCATTCCCTTGCCTGGTGTGAATGCAGAGGTTTTGCAGGGGGCCCTTGATGCAGCAAGTAAGAAAAGCAGTGATGACAGTGGTGCCATTGGCGCACTGATCAACGTGTTCAGTGGCGGTGGATTGAAGAATTGCGCCGTTTTTGCGCTGGGTATCATGCCTTATATCAGTGCCTCCATCATGATGCAGTTGCTCACTGCCGTGGTTCCCCGCCTTGGTAAACTTTCCCGGGAAGATGGTGGCAGGGCGAAGATCAACATGATGACAAGGCAGGTGACAATTGTGTTGTGCATTGTGCAGGGTTGGATGCTGGCAAGGTCATTGGAGAACCCGGCAAACAACATATTCCTTGCGGATATTGCCGCATATATCAACGATACGGGCAAAGCTCTGGTGCCGGAATACGGGGGGTGGTTCATCATTGTAACCGTCATGGTGATTACTGCCGGGACGATGCTCCTGATGTGGCTGGGCGAGCAAATCACGGAGCGTGGTATCGGCAATGGAATCTCACTTATTATTGCTGTGAATATCGTTTCAGCTCTCCCGGGTGCACTCGTGCAGGTATGGGAAACCTACATTACCGGGGCAGAGTCAGGGGCAGTCACAAAGCCGATACAGCTGGTGTTATTAGTAGCCCTGCTGATTGTCGTGATTGCCGGAGTCATCGCCATTACACAGGCAGTGAGAAAAATCACCATACAGTATGCGAAACGGGTGGTGGGCCGGAAAGTTTACGGTGGACAGAGCTCATTCCTTCCGCTGAAGGTCAACTACGCAGGAGTGATGCCCATCATTTTTGCCCAGGCAATTGTTCTCTTCCCTGCGCAGATCATCAGCTTTATTGCCAAGGACAGTGAGGGGTTGAACCAGTTTGCTGCGTCGATGACATCCGGTTGGGCTTATTATACGCT
This sequence comes from uncultured Verrucomicrobiota bacterium, assembly GCA_902589825.1. Classification (GTDB taxonomy): domain Bacteria; phylum Verrucomicrobiota; class Verrucomicrobiia; order Verrucomicrobiales; family DEV007; genus CACIUL01. Next base: position 18,163 of record CACIUL010000054.1, on the reverse strand, counting down.
GACCGGCATATTGATCTTTTTCTTCAGTTATTTCTGGGTGGCTACCATGTTCCAGCCGCAACAGATTGCTGACGACCTGAAGAAAAACGGAGGTTACATTCCCGGAATTAGGCCGGGTAAGGCTACTTCCGGCTTTCTTGATTTCACCATGGGGCGCCTGACATTTGCAGGTGCGTGTTTTTTGACTCTGATTGCCCTTTTACCTGCCCTGATCGCCCGGCAGATGGGAATATCAATGACAGTCGCCCAGTTTTTTGGCGGCACGAGTCTCTTGATTCTTGTCGGGGTCCTGCTGGATATCATGCGTCAGGCAGAGACACACTTGATTCAGCGCCACTATGACGGTTTCCTGCGCAAGGGTAAAATCCGCGGCCGTTTTGACCGCAAGACAGGCACTGGCAAGACGGCCAGCAAGAACACAATGGTCTGGCTCTATTTTATTCTTGCGATATTGATTATCATTGGTGTCACAATGATGATCAGCAAAGGATGGGGCTGATGCAAGTGGTGACACTTTTTGTGTCGCGTTCTGCCGGTCAAAGAGGTTTCGTTCGAGTTAAACACGATATTCCCAATGCCGATTTACCGCGGTAAGCAACTGGACGGGATGCGATCAGCCTGTGCCCTTGCCCGAGATATCCTGCTTGAGTCGGCATCAAGGATAAAACCCGGTATAACCACTGGGGAGGTGGACGAGTTTGCGGCAGGGTTGATGAAGGACTCAGGCTGCGTGAGTGCCTTTTTAGGCTATAAGCAGAGTGGGGGAACAGCGTTTCCCGGACATGTCTGCATTTCTGTTAATGATGAAATTGTGCATGGTATTGGCAGCTCAAGGGTGATACAGCCGGGGGATATCATTAAACTTGATGTTGGCATCATACATAATGGATGGGTTGGGGATAATGCCCTGACGGTTCCCGTTGGTGGTGTGGATCCGGAGGTGGAGCGATTGTTACGGGTGACTGAAGAATCGCTGCACATTGCCATTGGCTTTGCCAGGGAGGGAGTCATGCTTGGTGATCTTTGCGCATCCGTTGAGCAACACGTGAGCAGGAATCGTTTTGCAGTTGTCAGGGAATTTGTCGGGCATGGTGTTGGCAAAAAGCTGCATGAACCTCCTCAGGTTCCCAATTACAGGCCGGCAACAAACCTGCCCAGGCTCAAGGCCGGGATGATCCTTGCCATAGAGCCGATGGTGAACCTTGGAGTTCCCGGCGTTAAGCTTCTTGATGATGACTGGACGGTTGTGACCGCTGACGGAAAGGCCAGTTCACATTTTGAACATACTGTTCTCATTACCGATGATGAGCCCGAGGTACTTACCTGGCGGAAGCCCAGCATGATTGATGATGCATTTACATTTAAGAAAAATTAATAAATATAACAATTTCCATAAAGGTATTTTCTTTAAAATCCTTGATAAATTGGGCAATCAAGGCCTTGCAGGAAGCTCAATTTGTGCTAAAGATTTCATCCGCTTTTGTGGATGCTCATTGACTTGGGCAAGTTGTTGAGGATCGGGAATTTGCCCTTGATCGCAAGGGCTACAGGAAAGTAAGCAAAACCAGTGCCGCAAAAGTTTTAAGAAATTAGATAAAGATTATTGGTAGTAATGAAAGTAAGGCCTTCAGTGAAACGCTTCTGTGAGTCATGTCGAGTGATCCGCAGGCGTGGGGTCGTGCGTGTTATTTGCAAAAATCCCCGGCACAAGCAGCGTCAAGGCTGATCGCACTTTAGAGATTGAACATTTTATATGGCTAGGCTTTTAGGAATCGAAATCCCCAATGAGAAGCGTATCGAGGCTTCGCTTCCCTACATCTATGGAATTGGGCCTTCTACAGCCAGGAAGATTCTCGAGCAGGCGCAAATCGATCCGAATATCAGAACTGGTGAGCTTAGTGATGAGCAGCTTTCACAGATTATTCATGCTGTAAACAGCAATGGTATCCTCATTGAGGGTGACCTTCGTCGTGAAATTCAGGCGAACATGAAGCGCCTGCAGCAGATTAACTGCTATCGCGGAATCCTGCACCGGCGTGGAATGCCCGTGCGCGGACAAAGGACAAAGACTAACGCACGCACGCGCAAGGGCGGGAAGCGCACGGTTGGTGTGGAGCGCAATCCCAATGCCAAGAAGGGCAAAGTTTAGTCTGTTTTTGCCGGTAAACCCAGAACGACACATTTTTTATGGCTGACGAAGAACAGGAAGCTCACAAGGATCAAGAGGCAAATGAGGCGGAAGCCTCCAAGCCAGAGGAAGCTGCCGGCAACCCTTCCGCTGGTGATGAAGGATCCAGCGAGCAGGATTCTGTGGATAAGGATTCCAAGGCAGAGCAGAGCGCAGAGCCCGCTGCAACTGAGAAGGATTCCGAGGCAGAGCAGAGCGCAGAGCCTGCTGCAACTGAGAAGGATTCCAAGGCAGAGCAGAGCGCAGAGCCCCCTTCAACCGAGGCTCCTACCGATAAGGCATCCCCTGAAGATGCTGCTAAGAAAGAGGATGAGCCGAAAAGGGAGCGCACTGCGGCAGATGTGCTGCTTGAACTTGATGGACCTGAGGCGGAGGGCAAACAAAAGGTCCTCAAGGCAAAGTCGAGTAAGAACGTGCATAGCGGCATCGTTCACATACTGGCAACTTTTAACAATACCGTCGTGACCGTTTCCGACCAGAAGGGGAATGTCATTGGTTGGTCAACTTCTGGCAAGATGGGGTTCCGTGGATCCCGGAAGAGCACAGCATATGCTGCACAGGTTGTGTCGCAGGATGCCTGCAAGCAGGCAATGGCACACGGACTTAAGGAGGCTGAGGTTCGTGTAAAGGGCCCGGGTTCGGGGCGGGAATCTGCCGTAAGGGCGGTGCAGGGTATCGGAATAGAGGTGAGGGCTATACGTGATGTAACGCCAATGCCGCATAATGGATGCCGGCCGAAGAAGGCGCGGAGAGTTTAATTAGCGGAACACAAAATTTTATTTATCCCATGGCACGTTATACAGGTCCCCGAGACAAAATCAGCCGCCGTTTTGGTGTCCCTCTCTTTGGTCCATCAAAAGCCCTTGAGCGACGGGCTTATCCCCCGGGCATGCATGGAGGCATCCGTGGAGGGCGCCGTCCCAAGCGCTCTGATTACTCGCTGGCCCTTGCTGAGAAACAAAAGCTGCGTTTCCAGTATGGTGTTCTTGAAAAACAATTCCGCCGTTATTTTGCGGAGGCTCAACGCCGGCGAGGAGTTACCGGAACACTGTTGATTGAGTTGCTTGAGATGCGACTGGATAACATTATTTACCGCATGGGATTTTCCAATACCCGTGCCGGCGCGCGTCAGTTTGTCAATCATGGGCACGTGCTGGTCAACGGCAGGCGTGTGGATATTCCATCTTATAACACGAAGCCAGGAGACCAGATTGCCGTAAGGGATAATCCGAGGTCCAAGCAGCTTGCACTTCGTGGCCTTGATCTTACCCAGGCGGTGGTGCAGCCTGAATGGGTGGTGATCGACAGGGATAACCTCGAAGGCAGCATTTCACGGGTACCTGCCCGTGATGAAGTTGATCCTATGGTCAACGAGCAGTTGGTGGTTGAGCTTTATTCCCGCTAAGTTCTTTTTCCTGCATTGCAAGTGGGAGCCTTGGTCGACAGGCAGGGCTGAGCCTGCTTTTCGACAGGAAATGAACCCGGGTCATACCGGCTAAAATGATTCCATGAGCGATAAGAGTAAAGAGAGCTGGGGAGTTGAAACGCGAGCCATTCACACCGGTCTTGGTTACAGGGAACAAACCGGGGCAATTATTCCGCCGGCATTCATCACTTCAACTTTCCAGAGCGGTAATCCCGGTGGATTTGACTATACTCGATCAGGCAACCCGAACTTCAGGAACCTTGAGGAGACGTTGGCAAGCCTTGAGTCGGCTTCAAGGGCCTGTGTCTTTGCCAGCGGCGTTTCTGCAATTACTGCCATCGTGTCAACCCTTGCGACCGGAGATGTTGTTGTTGCCGAGGAGAATATATACGGCTGCACATTCAGGCTCTTTGATGCAGTCTTCAGGAAATTTGGGGTCGAGGTGGTTTACCTTGACCTTGCAACCGAGGCGGGGATTGCTTCCATTGCCGGGCATCATCCTGCGCTGGTCTGGATAGAGTCACCCACCAATCCGCTGTTGAAGGTGATTGATATCGCCGCATGCTCGGCGGCGGCTCAGTCTGCAGGTGCCGCTCTGGTGGTGGATAATACTTTTGCTTCCAGTTGTGTCCAGCGCCCGCTTGAATTGGGTGCCGACCTTTCTCTGCTGAGTACCACGAAATACACCAATGGGCATTCTGATGCCCTGGGTGGTGCGGTGTGCACAAGGTCGGAGTCCTGGGGTGATAAGATGACTTTTGCCCAGAAAGCACTTGGGTTGCAACCTTCGCCGATGGATTGCTGGTTGATTCAAAGGGGAGTGAAGACTCAGGCGCTTCGCATGGAGAGGCATTCCGTGAATGCCCTTGCGGTGGCTGAATTTCTCCAGGAGCAGCCGTCTGCAAGGTTGGTGCGCTACCCTTATCTAAAATCTCATCCGCAATATGAACTGGCGCGGCGCCAGATGTCTGCCGGTATTGTCTGCAATCTGAAGCTTGGATTCCATCTGGATCATAACAACAACAATGTAAAGGGATTCAAAATTCGGGAATTAATAGACAACCACCTAGTGACTCAAAACCTCCACCAGTCTCCAGCGCTTGTTCTTACTCATCGGCTTGATCTCTACAACGCGCACCTTGTCCCCCGCCTTGGCGGCACCTTTCTCGTCATGAGCATAGAGTTTCGTTGTCCGCTTGATAATCTTACGGAACTTGGGATGGGGCACACGGCGCACGACGGCGACAGTAATGGTCGAGTCCATCTTGTCAGAGACGACCACGCCAACACGCTCTTTACGAACAGTGCGCTTAATTTCTGGAGTTACTGCTTCTTGGCTCATCTGTAATTTTTCTTTTTCTTTTAATCTAAGGCTAGGCGGTCTCAGTCACTGGTGGCGCAGTCTCAAGACGCCTAGAGGAAAGAATCGTCTCGATCCTGGCAATGGTCCTTCGCACCGTCCTTATCCGCGCAGGATTCTCCAGTTGCCCGCTTTGTTGCTGGACACGCAGATTAATCATTTCCTGCTTGAGGTCACGTCGCTGTGTTCCCAGCTCCTCAACCGTCATCTCCTTTAGTTCGTTAATTTTCATCGCCTTGTCTTACTGAATCTAACAATTATACATCAATGGGAATCCCGCTTGATAAAGCGGCAACGAATGCCCAGTTTATTTGCCGCTCTCCTGAGAGCTTCCCTTGCCAGCGTCTCGGAAACACCACCAACCTCAAAGAGCATCAATCCCGGACGGACAACGGCTACCCAGTGCTCAGGTGCACCCTTTCCTTTACCCATCCGGGTTTCAGGCGGGCGCGAGGTCGTCGGCTTGTGCGGGAAAATTCGGATCCACACTTTACCCTTACGCTTCAGGTAACGGTTGATGGTCACCCGGCAGGCTTCGATCTGATTGTTTTTCACCCAACCTCGATCAAGGGTCTGCAGGCCGTAATCGCCAAAGTTCAAGCGCGTGCCACGCTTGGCATTACCCGCGCGGTTACCGCGCTGGCTTTTGCGATACTTAACCTTTCTTGGCATCAGGGGCATATCTCAGTATCCTTTCTTAATCGTTAATCTTTATGCTTATTGGCAGGCATCAAGCTGCGGTTACTTGGCGGGAGCAGGCCTTTTACTCTTGGGATGCCTGCGCGGTCCTCCTCCGGTCTCCTGCTTGGGCTTTTCAGCCTCCTCTTTCTTGTTTATCCAGCATTTGACACCAATAATCCCGTAAGTCGTACGAGCCTCGGCAAATCCATAGTCAATAGGGACACGCAGTGTCTGCAGCGGAACCTTACCCTGTTTATACCATTCTGCCCGGGCAATGTCCGCACCGCCAAGGCGCCCTGCACAACGAATACGGACACCATCAGCCCCGAAGTCCATTGTTGTTTGCAGGGACCTTTTCATGGCCCTACGAAATGCAATCCGTCTTTCAAGCTGCACAGCGACACTCTCAGCAACCAGCTGCGCATCCAGTTCAGGCTGCTTGATCTCGAAGATATCTACCTTCACATCCCTGCCCGAGCACATCTTGGAGACCATATCGCTCATTTTCTCAATCTCGGATCCCTTGCGGCCGATCACAAGGCCCGGCCGCGCGGTAAAGAGCGTGACACGAACACTGTTCCAGGCCCGCTCGATAACAATCTTGGAAACAGCCGCTGTCTGGAGCTTCTTTTTCAGGTAGGTTCGCACCTTGATGTCCTCGTGGAGAAACTGCGTGAACTCCTGCTTTGTGGCATACCACTTTGAGCGCCAGTCTTTCTGGACTGCGAGGCGGAAGCCAATCGGATTTACTTTACGTCCCATAATTAATTAATGCGTGCAGTGATTTGTATCCAGCTCATGCCTCTTCCGGCACATCTGCCTCGGCAGGCTTGCCGTTTTGTTTCCCGGCAGCTTTTGAGGTCGTTGATTTCTTGTCTTTGTTTGCCGCAACCGGCTCATCGGTCAGCACAATGCTGATGTGGCTGGTCCGCTTGCGGATTGGCCCTGCAGAGCCGCGCGCACGCGGCTTGTATCGCTTAAACACCGGGCCGGAATTGACCACAGCCTCCTTAACAACCAGCCCATCCACGGCAAGCTCATGGTTGTTCTCGGCGTTTGCCAATGCGGACTTCAGGGTTTTGCCGATCAATTGCGCTGCCTTGCGCGGCGTAAAGCTTAATACATCAAGGGCAGCAGACACAGGCATACCCTGGATTTCACGAGCAACATCACGCGCTTTCAGGGGCGAGATTCGTGCATAACGGTAATGTGAGCTGACTTCCATTGGTGTCGATCTGGTTATAATGAATTATCCTGAAGTTACTGGGTGGTGGCCACCGACGCGATATCACCCACACGGGGGATATCATCGGCAACTTCCAAAGTTTGTACGATGGCGGCAGATATGTTGTCGCGAACATCCACCACGATGGTTCGACCAACGGGCCGATCCTCACGATTCAACCGGAACGGCATGCCGACGCGCACCCCTGCAGCACGGCCCACATTAAACACCAAAATACCATGGTCTTTCTTGGCACTGATAACACGGGCATTATGAATGGTTCCTGCTGGAAACGCTCCCTCCCTAGTCTTTGCATTGTCAATTCCGAGGACCTCGTCCGCGGCAGCAATTGCCTTTTCAACCGATGTGACCGCCCCGGTCCGGGATTGCTCATCAGAAGACGCAAGTCTCAATGCCGCATCGGAAAGGGCAATCAAGGCATCTGACAACCTGAGCTTCTGCTCATCGAGAAGACGGATATCATTGACCGCCTTGAGCAATTTGCCTTCAACACCTTTTTGCCCTGCCGTTACCGCCTCAATGCCGAGGGCTTCCATTTGCAGCCTGATTTCGCCATATGACTTGCGAAACTCTTCCGATTCAGCGTTTGCTGCCATCAGGCTCTCGGACAGGTTCCTGTTTACCTGCTGCAGCTTTGCATTTTCCCCGGCCAACTCACGACTTTTTGCAACGGCTGCCGACAGGGCTGCGCGCAACTCATCAACCTCCACCTGCCGTTGCTCGGCAGCACCGGCAAGCCCGATACCCGCCAGGATGGCAATGATAACGGCAAGGCCTGTGGATTTATGTGAGTATGAAGACAGCATGGTCATGAAGAATCTTAATTTAGGACATCAATCAGAATCTATTTCTTACCCACTCCTCCATGGGATACGAATTTACGGGTTGGCGAGAATTCACCAAGCTTGTGCCCAACCATGTTCTCTGAAACATAGACAGAGATAAAATCCTTGCCGTTATGAACGAGAAAAGTGTGCCCAACAAAGTCCGGCGTAATCATGGATCGGCGTGACCAGGTCTTGATTGGGCGCTTATCACCAGCGTCATTCATCTTGTCAATTTTGCCAAGAAGCTTCTGGTCAACAAAGGGGCCTTTTTTTAGAGATCGTCCCATCTTTCAAATTAGTTGGTTGATTATTCGGAAACTATGAATGCGCGTTAACGGTTCTTGTCGTTCTTTGTTTTGCGCCGTTGCACAATAAACTTATTGCTTGTCTTGTATTTCCTGCGCGTCTTCTGCCCCTTCACGTGTCCCCATGGGCTTTTCAGGTGCTGGCGACCTCCACCGGATTTCGACTTGCCTTCACCTCCGCCATTGGGGTGGTCCACCGGGTTCATGCACATTCCCCTGACGGTCGGCCGAATGCCAAGCCAGCGTGTGCGCCCGGCCTTGCCGGACACCACATCACCATGAGTGATGTTACCAACCCGGCCAATCGTGCAGTAGCAGGCCGAGTTAATACGCCGAATCTCGCCGGAAGGCAGTTTTACAAGGGCATATTTGCCTTCCCTGTTTGAAAGGGTTGCATGTCCACCGGCACTGCGGGCAATACAACCGCCTTTACCGGGCACAAGCTCAATATTATGAATGTCAGATCCCAGTGGCACACTGCTCAATGGCATTGCGTTACCCACATTAGGCTGGGCAGAATCACCTGCCTCTACCTTGGCGCCGACTTCCAGTCCGACCGGGGCAATAATATAAGCCTTTACCCCATCCTCATATTTTAACAGGGCAATGCGTGCTGACCTGTTGGGATCATACTCAATGGACTCTACCCTGGCGCTGACATCACGCTTCGTGCGCTTGAAATCAACCAGGCGGTATTTCCTCTTGTGCCCACCTCCACGATGGCGGCAGGTGATGCGCCCCTGATTATTGCGCCCCCCACTCTTCTTAATGGGCCTGCACAGGGACTTTTCCGGAGTCGTCTTGGTGATCTCCGCGAAGTCCGGCAGCTCCTTGTAGCGACTGGACGGGGTATAAGGTTTGAATTTTTTAAGGGCCATGACCGTAAATTCTTTATATCATTAAACGAGGTCGATCGTCTCCCCCTCCTTGAGTTTCACAAACGCCTTCTTCCAGTTTGCAGTGCGCCCGAAATCCGCCCGGCGCTCCCGCTTCTTTTTGCCGCGGTAATTGCAAGTCCGGACTGCCTCCACCTTCTTTCCAAAGATCTTCTCAATCGCCTCCTTGATTTCCAGTTTGTTGGAAGACCGGTCAACCTTGAAAACGTATTCGTTATTCAACTCACCAAGAAGCGTTGCCTTCTCGCTGAGTTGAATTGTCTTAACTACCTGGAAAATATCTTTCATGATTTCTATCCTCTCCTGATTCTCTATACCGACGTTCTTGATGCCAGTCCCTCCATTGCCCCGGATGTGACCACCACCTTGTCATAGGCGAGCAACTGCTCACTGTTGACCTCTCCGGCCGTTATCAATTGCGCAGCCCTGACATTACGTGCTGCCAGGTAGGTCTTGTCGGTGAAACTGTCAGCTACAATCAAGACCTTGTCAGTGCCGGCAATCGTGTTCACCTGCTGCACAAAACTCTTGGTCTTGCCGTCCGTGACCTCAAACCCGTCAACGGCAAGCACATCGCCGGCAGCAATCCGGTCCTCGAGAACCACCGCGAAAGCCAAGCGCCTGGTCTTGCGGTTCACCTGTTTGGAGTAATCGCGCGGACGAGGGCCGAAAACAACACCTCCCCCACGATGAATTGGCGAAGCATTTCCTCCCTGCCTGGCATTACCTGTGCCTTTCTGGCGGAAAGGCTTCTTGCCCGAATCAGCAACTTCTCCGCGGGTCTTTGTATTGGCAGTGCCCGAGCGACGGTTGGCACGCATTGCCGTAATGACATCATGCACAGCCTGCGCCGAAGCACCTCCCTCCTCACGGAAAGTCAACTTTGCCTTCTTCGCAGCCTCTATAGTTAAAACGTTCGCAGCCATTTCTAGATAATGAATTAATCAGTTCCTCTTTTACTCCGATGAAGCCGGTTTCTTGAATGCGGGGCGAATAATCACATATCCACCCTTGGCGCCCGGGACTGCCCCGCTGATAAGCAGCACGTTGTCATCCGGTCGCGACTGAACCACCTTAAGGTTCTGGACGGTGATCCTCCTGCCCCCCTGGCGACCCGGCATCTTGGTGTTTTTCCAGACGCGGCCCGGCGTTGAGCCCGCTCCGATACCCCCGGGCCTGCGGTGCATCATGGAACCATGAGACTGCGGAAGACCGCCAAACCCATACCTTTTGTATACACCCTGAAAGCCCTTGCCCTTGCTCGTTCCAATAATGTCAACAAACTGGCCATCCTTGAACATTTCTGCCGATGGCTGATCCCCCTCACCCGGGAGCTCTTCATCACCGTTAAGGCGGAATTCCCGGACCAGACGCTTGGGTTCGGAGTCATGCTTGCTGAAATGTCCCCCACGTGCCTTGGTTACGCGGCTTTTCCTCTGCTGGTCATAACCAACCTGAAGTGCGGAATACCCGTCTTGCTCCTGTGTTTTTCGCTGCAGGTATGAATTATCACTTACGTCGATAACGGTAACCGGAATCATTGCACCCTCATCATTGTAGATGCGTGTCATTCCAATCTTTTTTCCTAGAAGTCCTATACTCATGGCGCGTTCAGGTATTGTAGCCGTTGAGGTTAAATTGTGTAATGGGTTAAATGCCGGGCAAACCGCGGAAGCCTGCCCTCATTGTCATTAAATCTTAATCGTAATATCCACTCCGGCCGGGAGGTTCAGCTTCTTGAGCTCATCAACAGTGCGTGAAGTGGGGTCAACAATATCAAGAAGCCGCTTGTGTGTGCGGATCTCAAACTGCTCAGCGGACTTCTTGTTCACGTGAGGTGAACGGTTCACGCTGAATTTTTCAGTGCGGGTAGGCAACGGAATTGGCCCCACCACCTTGGCACCGGTGCGCTTTGCGGTATCAACAATCTCCACGGCTGAGCGATCCAGCGCACGGTGGTCATATGCTCTGAGGCGGATTCGGATGCTTTGGCTTTCCATCTTCTTGAAATCTTTCTTATATGAGGTGTTACACAGGTGTCCCCGGGGACTTCACTACCAGCGGAAATGCGCAAATGCGCGGTTAGCCTGTGCCATCTTGTGCATCTCGTCTCGCCGGCGCACAGCACTGCCGCTGTTGGACGCAGCATCACGGATCTCGTTGGACAGCGCGACATGCATTGGGGTGCCCTTTCTGGCACGGGCAAAGCTTACCAGCCAACGGATAGCCAGCGATTCCTGGCGGTTGCCGGAAACCTCAAGCGGAACCTGGTAAGTGGCTCCACCAACGCGACGGGACTTGACTTCAACACGCGGCTTCGCGTTTTCCACCGCACGGGTCAGTATCTCCAGGGGGTCCACGTTGTCACTTCCCTCGTTGGCACGCTCAATCGCGGCGTATACCAGTCGCTCGGCGAGGGATTTCTTTCCTGCTCCCATCACGGTATTGACAAACTTCGCAACCAGCGTGCTGTCATACCTCGGATCCTTGACTTCAATCTTGTGTCTTACTCTTCTGCGACGTGACATTGCTTAAATAGGTTTGCTTCTCTTCGACAGGCCTTACTTGGGGCGCTTGGTGCCGTATTTTGAACGGCCCTGGCGGCGTTTATCCACTCCCAGGGTATCCAGTGCTCCCCGGACAATGTGGTAACGAACACCGGGCAAGTCTTTTACCCTTCCTCCACGCACCAGCACGATGGAGTGCTCCTGGAGGTTATGTCCCTCACCGCCAATATAGGCAATCACCTCCTGCCCGTTGGTCAGTCGCACCTTGGCAACTTTACGCAAGGCAGAGTTTGGCTTCTTGGGCGTCCGTGTATAGACCTGAAGGCACACTCCACGGCGTTGCGGGCAGTCTGAAAGAGCCGGCGACTTGGATTTCTCCACTGGCCGCTTACGACCGTAACGAACGAGTTGATTAATGGTTGGCATAGTTTGCTGCGAAATGTCTCAGGGAGGAAAGGACGAGACGATACTTCAACACGCGGCAAACCAATGATTTACAGCAGAAAGATCGACCCGTCGTCTGCCACATTCACTACAAAGAGTGCGTTAACAGAGCGCAGTCGTCCCCGAAAGGGAGCGCGAATATAGGTATTAAAGGCATTCTGGCAAGGTGAATTCCCCCATTTACACCAATTATTGTAAAAAAATGTCGTTTTTGCCCAATTCTCCCAATTTTACGGCATTTCTGCCCTCACTCATCATCAAATGATCATTCACAAATCCATATATTAAACTCTGCTCAATCCTGTATATATCTTTGATAGCCAAGCAATAGATGCCAATATGACTGATACCTGATGCATGCCAGTATCGTTTTTTGCTGAAACATCAACAAAATGAATGCCTGCATTCCTATTAACGATTTTTAGAAAATCGAGAACTGCTTACCATAGGACAGTCATCGGAAGCATTACCCGGAACTCGCATCCAGTCTCGTAACAGCAACAGCATCAATGAATATTCTGCAATTAAGGTGCCCCTCATGCAGCCAGTTGATTGAGACAACGGACTCAATGTCCGGCCAGGTCATAAGCTGCCCTGCATGCTCAGGAGATTTGCAAATACCCGTAATAGTGGAAAACCAGACAACCAGCCGGAAAGCTCTCCCGGATGCTGGTCAAGAGGCAGCCACGGAAAGCATTACTCCGGCAAGCACGCTAGCACAAGGTTCCCCGGAAACGGAGTTAAGCGGATTCGAGATAAAAAAGGAGTTATCCCGGAGTGATCATTTTACCAGTCAGGATGAGGAAACAACGAAACCGCCCAAGCCTCCGGTGCCTCAATCACAGGCGCCTCCAATGCACCAAGGACCTGAAAGACGCAATGCGCCCGGATCGGTTAGCAGCCTGGTGCTGGGGATAATCTCCATTCCCCTTGCCTTGGTTGGCGGTTTTTTCGTTATGTTAATCCTTTTTTTTAGCGGCGGCCGCGACGATGAATTCATTGTCTTTCATTTCGCAAGCCTCGTGGTCGGAACACTCGCGATCGCAATGGCGGCAAAAGCCAAACGCGCCATTGCATCTTCCGCCGGTCACTATAACGGGGGCGGGAAGGCGATGGCCGGCATGACATGCGGCATCATTGGCATCGTGATATTCGTGTTATTCCTCGTCCCAATGTTAAGCGCAATGTTAAGCGTAACGTATTAAGCGAAATGTAACGACGGAAACATTCCCAACCTGCCCGCCATGGCAACGTGCATCGACGAAGGATTAAATCCCATACCCTCCCCGCTGCTCGACAAGCTCAGCAACGATGGCAGGCGGCACCTGCTCAAAATGTGAGGGCTCCATGGAATAACTGGCCCGTCCGGATGAAAGGGTGCGAATGTCCGTGGAGTAGCCGAACATCTCGGCAAGCGGCACTTCGGCCTTGATGATGCAGATATTGTTCTTGGCATCGATCTCCCCGATGCGCCCTCTCCGCCTGTTGAGGTCCCCCATGATGTCTCCCTGAAACTGTTCCGGGGTGGTGCATTCCACCGACATGATCGGCTCAAGCAGGTGACAGCCCGCATTCTTGAAGGCATCCTTCATGGCAAAAATCGCCGCCATCTTGAAGGATTGTTCATTGGAGTCAACGTCATGACTGGAGCCGTCAAGCAGGTCGACATGGACATCAATCACCTGGTAACCGGCCACAATGCCTGAAATCATTGCCTCCCTGATCCCTGCCATGCAGGCATTGATGAATTCCTTGGGGATGGTTCCGCCAACGACCTTATTCTCGGTGGTATGCCCATCACCGCGCTTGTTTGGGGAAACCTCCAGGATCACATGGCCATACTGCCCACGCCCGCCGGTTTGCTTTTTCAGCAACCCCTCGCCTCCTGCCTTCTGTGAAATACTCTCGCGATAGGCAATCTGCGGCTTGCCGGCATTCGTCTCAACACTGAACTCACGCTTCATGCGGTCCTGGATCACCTCCAGGTGCAGTTCACCCATTCCGGAAATGATCGTTTGCCCGGTCTCCTCGTCACTCTTGACCACAAAGGTGGGATCCTCTTCCCCCAGGCGCTGCAGGGCCACGGCCATTTTTTCCTGGTCGGCAGTTGTCCTGGGCTCAACAGACATCGAAATCACCGGCTCGGGAAAGGACGGTGGCTCAAGCATGACCTCAAGTGAAGGATGGCAGAGGGTGTCACCGGTCGTGATATTCTTGATGCCAACTATAGCCGCAATGTCGCCGGCATAGCAGGTGTCAATATCCTTGTGCTCATCAGCCTGGATCTGGATGAGGCGCCCGACACGTTCCTTACGCCGGGTGCGTGTGTTGTATACCTGATCCCCCTTGGAGACGGTCCCCGAATACACCCGGAAAAACACCAGTTTGCCGACAAACTTGTCACTCCACAGCTTGAATGCCAGTGAGCAGAATTTCGCATTGTCATCGGTGAGCATCTCGACCTTTTCCTCCTCATTGAGCGCGGAAAGGGCCTCCGTTGAGGGAACATCCAGGGGACTGGGCAGGTAATCCAGCACGGCATCCAGTGTTGCCTGCACCCCTTTATTCTTGAAGGCGGAACCGCCCGCCACCGGGACAATATCGTTTGCGATCGTTGCGCGTCGCAGTGCAGCCTTGACATCTTCACGGCCAATGTCTTTTTCCTCGAGGAACATTGTTCCGATTACCTCATCAACATCAACAAGGCTGTTGACGATCTCCTCATATGCCACATCGGCAGCCAGCCTCTCATCCTCACCGAGATCCCGCACCTCATAGGTGGACCCCAGAAGGTCATCATCGGAATATACAATTGCCTTCCCGTTCACCACGTCGATCTGGCCAGAGAGCGCATCCTCGGATCCGATTGGTATGAGAATGGGCAGGGCATTGGCGCCGAGCTTTTCCCGGATATCCCCAAGGACATTGGCGAAGTCAGCACCCACCCTGTCCATCTTGTTAACGAACACAATGCGCGGCACCCGGTATTTGTCAGCCTGCCGCCAAACCGTTTCCGATTGTGGCTGCACCCCTGCCACGCCACAGAAGACGACTACCGCACCGTCCAGGACGCGCAGGGACCGCTCCACCTCTGCGGTGAAATCCACATGCCCCGGTGTGTCAATAATGTTCACCCGGTGACTTACCCCCTGAAACAGCTTGAACAGGCCTTCGCTCTCTATTTGCTCCCATGAGCATGAAACCGCAGCTGATGTGATCGTAATCCCCCGCTCCTGCTCCTGCTCCATCCAGTCGGTGGTCGCCTGCCCGTCATGGACTTCACCTATCCTGTGAATCATGCCGGTATAAAACAAAACCCGCTCGGTCAACGTGGTCTTGCCGGCATCAATGTGTGCGCAGATTCCTATATTGCGCGTATCCTGCAACGGGAAGTCGCGATCTGGTGAGTTGGGGTTATCGGACACGCGCAACTATAATAAGATAATGAATGGTCACCGGAATCTGAAAAAGTGGTAGCAGGAGGGAGAGTTGAACTCCCGACCTTAGGCTTATGAATCCTCTGCTCTACCGCTGAGCTATCCTGCCATCGCACGCCGCGCCATTGAACGCAACAGGCCGATTTTACTCCCCTAGAATTCATTGTCAAATCACCCTGTCATCGTCGAACATTCTGAAATTCCGGATAAAAACCCGAAAATCCAAAGATCAGACTATTTGAAGAGCCTGTGTATTGGGTTAGTTGATCAAGCACGGGGCATGGAGAAGAAAAGAAAAGAGGCCACTGAAATGGTCCGCATCCTTCAGGAGAAAGGCTTTACCGCCTACTTTGCCGGAGGCTGCGTTCGTGACTCCATACTCGGCCAGACGCCGCTTGATTATGATATCGCCACCAGCGCCCTTCCTGGCGAGGTTGAAGAAATCTTTGATAAAACCCGGGCTGTAGGATCCCACTTCGGCGTCATGCTCGTCTTAAGGGATGCCTATTGGTTTGAGGTAGCCACTTTCCGTAATGAGGGAGCCTACAGTGATGGCAGGCACCCTGACTCAGTGGAATTCTCCACAGCGCAGGAAGATGCACTGCGACGCGACTTCACCATCAACGGACTCTTTGAGGATCCCATCACCGGAGAGATCATCGACCATGTGGAAGGCAAGAAGGATATAACCGGTAGAGTAATCCGTGCAATTGGCGACCCTCATCAGCGTTTCAGCGAGGATCATCTGCGCCTGCTTCGCGCCGTTCGGTTCTCTGCCCGCCTCGGATACCGTATCGATGAACAAACCCTTGATGCAGTGAGAAAGGGAGCCGCCAACAATGACCTGGAAAAAATCAGCGCTGAACGTATCCGTGATGAGTTCTCGCTGATGATGCGGGATGAGAACCGGTTGGCCGCTTTCGACCTGTTGGTTGAAACCGGTCTAATGCAATCCATTATCCCTGAAATCCTCGACCTGCGCGGATGTGAACAGCCTCCGCAATTTCATCCCGAGGGAGATGTTTTCATACATACGAGAATGATGCTGGAGGAATACGGGAAATCCGGGCCTCCTCCCGGCATCGAGCCCCTGCACCTCATACTCAGTATCCTCCTGCATGACATTGCCAAGCCAGCCACTTTTTCCTATGATGAAGATGAGGAAAGAATTCGCTTCAACGGTCATGACAAAGTGGGAGCCGAAATGGCAGGCGGCATCCTGAGGCGGTTGAAATATCCCAACAGCGCAGTAGAGGCCGTCACCGCTATCGTGGCAAACCATATGGCCTTCAAGGATGTCCAGCACATGCGTGTCGCCAAGCTCAAGCGCTTCATGGACAGGGAAACTTACCTGGACGAAATGGAACTGCACCGTATCGACTGCCTGTGCAGCTGGGGTGGGCTCGACAACTATGAATTCCTCCTGGCAAAGCAGGAGGAATTTGCCAACGAACCCATTATTCCCCAGCCGTTGTTAAACGGTCACGACCTGATCAGCCTGGGGATGGAACCCGGCGCGGAAATCGGGGCCATCCTGCGCAATATCCAGGACTTACAACTGGAAGGCACACTCAAGGACCGGGATGCTGCGCTGCAATGGGTCGATGACCACCTGCACCAAGGCGGAGATAATCCCGGCCGGCAGCAGAAATAAACCGCCCGGGAGATTCCGACCGCGACAAGACAACCCCTTCCCGTTCAGGCAAGCGCTGCTGAAATACGGTCACGAAAAGATCGTGCCCGTTCGGCAGCCGTGCCTTCTCCGGCCATCACACCGCGAGAAACATTAATGAGAACAGGAGCCTTGCGCCCGGCATCCCTCAAGAGGTCCAGATCGCCACCCTGTGCCCCCAACCCGGGAAGAAGAAGCGGAACATCAGGGATATCCTCAAGGATATCGGGACGGGCATTGGTCAAGCCGACCACAAAGCCGACTTCCCCCTTATGCTCTGAGGATCGGCTTGCCATTTCCGCGACCAGTTCAAAAACCTGCCTGCCGTCGGACAGCACCTGCAACTCAATATCTTTCGCCCCGGGATTTGAGGTGACTCCAAGCAAATAAACCGCCCGCCCCGGATAACTGAGCATCGGTTCCACCGAATCAAAACCCATATAGGGGTTCACTGTCACCGCATCAACACCCTCCAGGCACTCAAAACAGGCCTTGGCGTAATAGGACTGCGTGGCCCCAATGTCGCCGCGCTTGACATCAAGGATGACAGGAACCTCATCAGGGATATCTGCAACCAGTCTCTCAAGTATGGCATACCCCCTTGACCCCTCGGCCTCAAAATAGGCGGAATTGGGTTTAAATGCCGCTGCGAATCCTTCGGTTTGCTCGACCAGTGAATACACAAAAGACTCAAGGTCTCCGCCTGTAAGCTCCGGCCGGGGATCGATCCCGACACAAAGATTGGAACCGGTTGACTCTATACGGGCGGCAAGTTTCTCGGAATACGTCATGAAACAGGAGGGCACCTAGCCCAAGTTACGCTCCAGCAGGATTTCCCCATGGCAGAGCACCATGTCAACACTGCCATCAAGCGTCTGGTCAAGGAAGGGCGTATTACTTGCCTTGGAGCGCATGAACTCCCTGCTGAAGGTTGTCGCACCTTCAGGGTCAAAAAGGACAAGGTCGGCACTCGCGCCTTCCGCCACGGCAACCTCATCTAGGTTTAAAATACTGCGGGGGCGCGATGCGTAACGTTCTACCAGTAAGTCCCAGCCAAAAATTCCAGGCTTGATAAAATAATGAAACAATGAGGGCAGCGCCGTCTCAAGCCCGGTAATGCCAAATGGCGCACTGGCAAAATCCTGCTGTCGTTTTTCAAAATCAGTATGTGGCG
>CACIUL010000053.1 GCA_902589825.1 uncultured Verrucomicrobiota bacterium | reverse complement strand
AAAAAGGTTGTTGTCAAAGTAGGTGTCTGAACCGTTCCATTTGCGGCCATGGGCAAGATCGAGGTCCCAAGGCAGTATTGCCCATTCATCAGAACGGCCGGTATCCCTGTAGAGATACCAGTTCTTGCGGTGCATGTCTGTGTTGCGAATCACGCAGTTGGCGGCACACATGTTAATGCACATCGGGATGTTCACGTTGTCGTATATGTAGTTCCAAAGCGCGGTCCCACTATTGTTATTCAAGCCATTGAGTAAGCCCTGCAGGTCAGCATTATTTTCACCCCTGCGATTTTTCTTTTCCACTCCACCACTGTTGGATGTGTTGTTGAGCTGGTTGTTGTAAACCTTGTAGAGGACACCTTCAGGGTTGAGGCCAGCCCTTTCCAGATAGATGTCGTCGGCATCCTCAACAAAGTCGGCAGTGCTGAAGAAATCACCGTTCTGTTGTACGCGCACCGTGTAGGCAAAGTGTGCATGGACGCCGGAGTTGCGCATGATCTCATAGGAAAAGACATGTCGCACTTTGGACTTGTCGGCCCAGTTAGTCAGCAGGTCGATGTCCTTGACGCGTTTCTCATCAGGGTTCCAACGGAACCTCTGTGTCTTGTTGAAGTCGATATTAAAGCTCTTCTTGATGAACCCGCCGGTGGATTGGCCGTGACGGTCCAAGCGTACGTTGTCATAGAGTTCACCAAGGTAAAAGATGGCTCCGCGGGTACCCGCGGTCGTTCCTGCTGCCGCGGGATTTTGCAGAAAGAGTTCCACGACCGGAAGTTTTGTCTGCACTGCGGGGTCAATAGCAACCGTTCCCACATAACGGTGGGAGTCGGTCGCTGAGGGAAACGGCGGCTCTATGGTCTCAAAGCCCATGTCATCGCTTGCCTTGAATCTCCAACGAATCATCTCCCCGCTGCCAAATGAGTTAGCCGGTATTGAGGCGGTGTAGGTATTCGATCCGGCAGGGCTTTCCACCATTTGCAGGGTTTGTTCATTACCGAACATGACACGGTAGATGAGCTCTATGCCGGACACGGGGGAGTTGACGCCAATGACCTCGGCAGTGATGACAAGATCACTGCCTGGGGCAGGGCGCTCAGGTTTGTCGGTATACTCAACAAAGATGGGGCCTGATCCACTGCCTGCCGAATTCGGGTTTCCCGGGCTCGGGGTGTCAAAGAAGCCCCTGAGCTTTGTTCCCTTGTCCCGAATGCCCGCGATGAGTTCCGGTTTGATGAGGAAATCCGAGCCGCCGATTGAGGAGTTCATGCCGTGGATGGCAAGCACGTTGGAACCGTGCTGTATCAGTTGAGCATATTCAGTGATGTCATGTTCGGCGGCATTGGCGACAATCTGGGTGTCCGATCTTCCTGAACGGGTTGACCTTGAGTTCCAGGATGCCGGAACAGGTGCGTTATAGTCTGCCACCTGCGTGCCATTGATGTAGATCACGTATCCATCATCAATCCTGGTGTTCAGGGTGAGTTTTTGGATTTCCCTGTCCGTGGAGTTGAAATCAAATTCAAAGCGGAAGAAGCCGGAGGAATTTTGATTGCGCATCGCGTCCCGGATGTCTGTGCGAACCAGGGTGGCGAGGGCGCCACCCGAGGTCTCCCACCCGAAACCTGCTGCTCCGCTGCTCCATGATGAGTCATCAAACTGCGGTGCAGCCTGATGCCATTGGTTGCCAATTGATTCATCAACGGGGATAAAATATTTTCCAGTGGCATTTTCAGAGACCAACGTTTCTGAAACACCTCCCGTGAAACTGCTCAGGCCATAGGAACGGTCTTCGGTTTGCGGTGGATAAATGGGGGAAAATTCGGTGGCAATAGTGATGCCGTCCGGGGCAACGAGGGCAAGATATTCACCGCCTGCATCCAGCTGAAAGTCGGTGTGCAATTCAGAAGATGGGTTTGTGCGGTCCTTGCCGGAGGCAAAAACGACAAGTCTGGAACCGGCAGCGAGGCTGATTGGGGGAAAGGTCCAACGGGTCAGTTCCTCTTGGTTGTCGGTGAGGTGGTAGCCGGCAAGGTCAACTGCGGCATTACCCATGTTGGCAATCTCTATCCAGTCAGGGAAATCACCGTCTTCATCCGGCAGGGTACTTTCGTTTGATGCCATGAACTCCGACAACACGGGAAAACTAAGCGTGTTGGCAACAAGAAGGTAAAAGGCCGTGAGGAGTGTAGCGAGGGGGCGCATTGTATGGGGTACGTATTCACTTTATTCTTGGATGGCTGTTTTGTCCAGAGTGGCACTGAACGGATTAGTTATGCTGTTTTCTGGTAAAAACCGGGTGAGCAACTATATTATATCCCCCTTCTTTCTTATTAAGCCCATGCGATTGACCCCAACCTGCCTCCTTGCCGCGGCTGCTATTGCCGTTATCTGCCCACAATCACCTGCGGAGCAGGTGGTTTTCAGCGAGATTCACTATAACCCTCAGGGAGATCAGCCCGAATACCTGGAAATCTACAACCTAACGGCGACTCCGCAGGATATTGCCAACTGGAGGTTCTCACAGGGGATCGATTATACATTTCCTGAATTTAATGAGGCGGATCCGGGCGCGGTATTCCTTCAACCATTTGAGCGCATTATTATAGCGGGGGTGGATGAACAAAATCTTCGGGAGGCGTATGTGATTCCTGCCGGGACGAAGATTTATGGCCCGTGGACAGGTTCCCTGAGCAATGCGGGTGAACTGCTTGAGCTAAGGGACAAGAACGGCGTTATCAGGGCATCTGTTGAATATAACGATGACGGGCGCAAGTGGCCTGTTGCCGCAGATGGTGCCGGGCACAGCTTGAGGCTGATCAGGGAAAATCGGGGAGCTTCCAACTGGCGCAACTGGGGTCCCAGTCTGGCCAGGGGTGGGACTCCCGGCAGCGGATCCGTGCAGGATGAGGGGCAGGTAAAGAAAATTTTGGAACTTGGCTCGACATGGAAGTATGACCAGAGCGGAGTGAACCATGGCACTGCGTGGCGTGAGCCGGGGTTTGATGATTCATCCTGGCTGGAGGGGCCGGGGTTTTTCGGTAAGGAAAGTGCGGGGAAAGTGATGCCGGAACCCGGCTTCCAGACGGCATGGACTACAGGTGGAAGGATCACTTATTACCTGCGCACGGAGTTCGAGTGGAATGATACTTTTTCTGAAGCCTCAATCCAGTTGAGCGGCCTTTTTGATGATGGGGTTGTTGTCTATCTCAATGGTCAGGAGGTTGGAAGAAACTCAATGCCTGCCGGGGTGATTGACTGGCAGACACGCGCCAGTTCACATGAAGCAAGAATCTATGAGCCCATTGTTGAGGGAGATGTCACCGGAGCCTTGAAGGTTGGCACCAATATTCTGGCTGTTGAGGTGCACAATTCGTCATCGGGCAGCTCGGACATCGTGTTTGGGGCCGATGCCTTTGTATCCAGCGTTCCTGTTGACCAGAGCGAATTACTCAAGGTCAGTGAAGTTCATGTTTCTGATGACGGCCGGGTGGACTGGGTTGAACTTTTTGTTCCCGGAGAGGGCTCTGTCAACCTTGATGGCTTTGCCATATCCTCAGAGCAGGACTTCTCCGATGCGGTGATACTTGAGGGAAGTATCCCGGGGGGAGGCTATGCCAGTTGGGATGTAGACTTCCCGATTGCGGAAAACGGGCAGTTCAGGATTTATGTAACGGCAGGAAACAATGTTCTGGATGCCCACCTTTTTGATCGGGATTTTGATGAAGAGAGCTTCCAGTCTGACCCGCCGGGAGTCGAGTGGTATGGCGGTGTCGGTCACAGCAGAAACCTGGCAAATACGCCTTCGCGCAACACCAATATCATCATTAATGAAATCATGTATGATGCTCCTTCGGATGGTCGTAATGCGGAATATGTTGAGTTGTACAACCGTGGTTTGGCACCGGTGAACCTGGGTGGATGGAGGTTTGTGGATGGTATCAGTTTTGATTTTCCTTCGTCGACAGTTATTGCACCCGGCGGATACCTTGTTATTGCAGCCGATGAGGAATGGATGCTGGATAATTATGGTCAAATCCCCGTCTTGGGAAACTTTTCCGGTCAGCTGAGGGATTCCGGGGAGTTGCTCCGGCTTGAGGATGAGATGGGTAACCTTGTGGACCAGGTTGATTACCTGCCATCAGGCGACTGGCCGGAACTTGCCGACGGTGATGGCAGCAGCATGGAGTTGAGGCATCCGCAGATGAATAACGATTCGCCGAGTGCCTGGGCGGACAGTGACGAGTCACAAAAGGCCGCAATACAGACATTCACCTATACGGATGATTTTGAGCGCGTGAGGTGGAATCCTTTGACCGGTGGTCAGGAACTGCACATGCACCTGGTGGGTGACGCGCATCTTGTCATTCAGGACATCTCGCTCAAGTTGAACAATTCCGGGGCAAACCTGATCAAGAATCCTACTTTGGCCTCGCCTGACAATTTAAGTTCGAAGGGATGGGTGTGCCAGGGTACCCACTGGGCCAGCTACATGGGAAATGGCGGTCAATTGCACTTGATTTCCGACGGGCACGGGGACAACAAGGCTAACCGGACTGAAATAGACATTAATAACCTCTCCTTTGACAGTAACTATACGCTAACCTTCAAGGGGCGCTGGGTCAGTGGCAAGTCACGCTTGATTGTCCAGACTCTGGACCACGGTTTCGGGACGAGTTTCTACCTGCCTATTCCTAACAATCTCGGTACGCCTGGCAAGGTGAATTCCCGCAAGTTGACCGCACCCGCACCGACGATTACCGGAGTAGTTCACAGCCCGGCGGTTCCCAAGCCGGGAGAACAGATTAAGGTGACAGCAAAGGTCAACTCAGCATTAGCGCTGGGTTCTGT
This sequence comes from uncultured Verrucomicrobiota bacterium, assembly GCA_902589825.1. Classification (GTDB taxonomy): domain Bacteria; phylum Verrucomicrobiota; class Verrucomicrobiia; order Verrucomicrobiales; family DEV007; genus CACIUL01. Next base: position 15,800 of record CACIUL010000053.1, on the reverse strand, counting down.
AGATGTGGTGCATCGGTTGGACTCATCCTCGGGTAACAGCCAGTGGTCAAGGGCCAGGATGTATGATAACGGCACATCAGGTGGTGATGTTGTTGCAGGAGACGGGATTTTCACCGCGACGCTTAGCAGTTACAGGACACAGGGAAACATTGCCCAGTTCTATGTTGAGGCCTCAACTGACGGTGGTGAAATGTCCATGCAGCCAAAACTGGGCAGCCAGCGACCAGCAATGCTCATTGTCGATGGCCGGGAGATGCCGGACACCCTGTTGCGTGAACGCTTCATTATTTCTCTCCATGACCGTGCGGCCCTGGGGGGCAGTGGGCACAGTTCCGCGTATGCGTTCAAGTTTCCCCGGATGTCCAACCACTACTTTAATGCAACCTTCATTGCCAATGAAACGGAGATTTTTTACAATGCGGAAATCCGTAAGAGTGGCAGCCCCTTTACCAGGGATGGAGGCAATTCGCTGGCTCATGGCAAGTGGAAGCTTCCTGGGGACCGGCTTTTCCGTGAGCGCAGACGCAGTGTATTTGATGCTTCGGGAACTTCTGAGGGCAGCGGGACACCGCGTTTCTATGATGACAGGATAGCCCGCCATTTTCTTTACCTGCTGGGGCACCCGATCAACGAGATGGAATTTGTCCACTGGGTTGTCAACACGGACGCGTTTAAACTTCGTGAAAATCATGAGCCCATATCCAATGACTTCCTGGACCGTAATTTCGCCGATGGTTCAGAGGGCACCCTGTTGCGAATTGATGATGAATGGCGGTTTACCAGCGACGATGGCAACTCCAGGCAAAGCCGTAATGCCGATTGGTCCTACAAGAACAGTGATAACCCGGTCCGGTATCACAGTGAATGGCTGATGCGCACACGGGAGGCTGATTATGACTACAGTAATTTCATTGAATTTGTCAGGGCGTTAGGCACCAACAATTTTGATGAACAATCGATCAATCGCATGGCAGATCGCGACATGCTATGTATCAACGCCGCGGTGCGTGGTTATGATGCAGATTGGGATACCTTGACCTTAAACAGGGGGAAGAATGCCTATTTTTACCGCCCACAGGGAGGTAGATGGATGTTGATCCATTGGGATGGTGACAGGGTGTTTGGCAGGTCCAGCGAGACTATACTCGGCGGCCTGAGCGGTGTCAGGACTTATTTCGACAAGCCGTATATCCGACGGACACTCAACTATTACCTTACGGAGTTGCTCAACAGGTATACGAGGGGATCAGCCCGTACTGCTGCGTGGATGGAGTTTGAAAGGCAGGCTGTCCAGGGAACCGGCATCACGATGACGGTGAGTCATTATAACGGCTGGTTTAACAGCAGGGAGTCCTTTGCCCGTAATTTCATCGGCACCCCTTTTTCCACGGCATTCCGTATCACAACCAGCGGAGCTACCACGTCTGCCGATACAATTAACCTTTCCGGCACCTCACCTTCCAGTGTCTACAACGTTCGTGTGGCAGGCTATCCGGAGATCGAATGCGACTGGACGAGCACGACGGCGTGGACACTTCGCGGCATCGTCCTGGCCTCAGGATTAAATGAATTTATTGTTGAAGGCGTCAACCATGAGGGCGTTGTCGTGCACAGCGAGGAGTTCAATGTGACCAAGAGAGGTGATTCCCCGCCGGTGGCAATCCTTGAGAGCAGTCCGAATTCCGGCAATGTTGCCCTGAGTGAAGTGCTCTCCCTTGATGCCTCCGGCAGTTACGACCCTGAAGGGGAGCAGTTGAGCTACGGTTGGTCCATTTCCTCTGATCAAGCTTTGTTAAGCGGTGAAGGAGCGCAGGTTGACATTGCTTTCGCCAGTCCCGGTAATTATTCTGTGACCGTGGAGGTTACTGATGAAAGCGGTAATACCTCCCGCCAGACAAAGGAGGTGCTGGTCTACTCGGGCAACGATTTCAGTTCCTTTGGGGACAACTTTATTACCGGTTCCTGGCAGGAACGCAATCTGGAGGTAATGGATAACACCCCGGACGGGGCATCCTATTCCCTTGCGACCATTCCGGGGGCACTGCACATCATGCTACCGGGGGACCGTGCCTACCCACTGGGTTTGCCGCAGGTGGAGTTGCCATCGCCGGTAAATTACCTGACCCTTGGAGATACATGGAAATACTCTGATGACAACATTGATTACGGTACCGAGTTTGCTGATCCGTCCTTTGATGATTCAGCATGGAAGTCGGGGCTTGGAATTTTCGGAAATGAAAGCAAGGCATTTCCCGCTCCCGGACTTCAGACCCCTCTGGACAGGGATACTCAAAATCAGTTAATAACCTACTATTTCCGCAAGGAGTTCGAGTTTGACAGGGATCCCATTGGCTCACTGATCACGATTGATGCCATCCTTGATGATGGAGCCCGGTTCTGGATCAACGGCCAGGAAGTAGGCAGGGTGCGCCTGCCAGCTGCACCCACGGAAATTGGCTGGAAGACGGTGGCGACAAGTGTGCCGAACAATCAGGAGGCGGTATTGTTACCCGCCGTTGCAGTAGACGGGTCCAGCATGCTCGTTGAGGGAACAAATCTCATTGCTGTGGATCTTCATAATGCCAGTGCCTCCAGTTCGGACATTGTAATGGGATTAAATATGGATATTGCCGCTCACCCCTCAGGCCTTGGGGGAGGAGGACTTGAGGGAACCATTCACCCATGGCTTAGGCGGGATTTGCCGGATGAGGGTGATTGGGTTCTGCAGACAAAGCTGGAACTTTACGGTCTGCAATTCGGAGAATTTATGACCGGTTTAATGGTGGAAGTGGAACGTAATGACAGTCGTTTCCGCTATGGTATCGGGTATTGCAACGGAGATGAACTTGCCGTTGTTCAGGTGACACCGGCGGCAACGACAGGCAAGTTGTTCTCGTTGCCCTACAGCTCGGCGAGCGAGTTGGTCGTTCGTGTTCGCAGGCAGGGGGATGAACTCATTTTTGAATGGCGTCCCGGTGACTTTTTTGAGGAGGTTCACCGGATCAGTCTCCCCGACGGGAGCGTTGCCGTTACCGGTGGGCCATTTGCAGCAACAGAGACACCGCAAATCCTGAATGTTCTTTTTGATTATGTTGCCCTTGCCGATGCATCCTCAGTTTCCCCGCTACAGGGTGACTTGGTGATCAACGAGGTGATGTATAAGCCGGAAGGAGGATCCCAATATGAGTTCATTGAACTTTTCAATGCCGGCTCATCGGTAATGAACCTGAATGGCTTTCGTTTTCCACAGGGCGAGCCCTTTGATGAGTTTGTCTTTGGTGAAGTCCTCATTGCGCCCGGGGCTTATGTATTGCTGGTTAAGGACATTGCAGCGTTTCGTTCCCGGTATGGTAATGGATTTGATCCGATCATAGCAGGTCAATGGGGGGGCGGCAGCCTTGATAACGGAGGTGAGGTGGTAACGCTTTTGGATGCCGATGGCTTGGTGCTGATTTCTTTTGAATATGATGACTCGGATCCCTGGCCGGTTTCGCCTGACAGCGATGGAACTTCTCTGGTGTTGATCAACCCCTCAGCCGGGAATACAACAAATGGCGCGGACTGGTCTGCAAGCCAGCAGGCTGGGGGTTCGCCTGGCAGAAATGAGGAACCGGTCGGGGGATTTGCCGAGTGGATGGAAAACCGTGGAGAAGTGGATCCCTTGGCAACGAGGAGCGGAGATGTATTGAATAACCTGTTGACCTATGCACTTGGGCCGGACCTGACAGAGGGAAACGTTGGGGAAGTAATACCCTTTGCCGGGATTATAGAAATGGCCGGCAACAACTATCTGACGATGACATACCGGCAGAGAATGGATGCTCCGGGTATAGGTTATACCGTGGATTATTCTCCAGATAAAAAGGTATGGGAAGAGGCGGGAGGTGCCATTGAGCAGGTGGCTTCGCAACCTGCCGGTGACGGGTTTAATTCTGTGACCGTTCGGTTGCTGGATCCGCTTGAAAGTCAGCCCACCGGCTTTCTGAGGTTACGCGTAACCCTGCCCTGATAAAGTGGTGGCAAAATCTAGCCCGGGGCGCTTTTCCTGAGCAGGGTCAACTCTTGTTGAAGCGAGTGGAATGACACGGAAGCGAATTCTTCCAGGTTGATTTCGCGCCCGGATTCCCGACTGACACTGGTCATCTCAACCCCGCCAATGCCGCACGGGGTTATATTTTCAAAGGGGGCAAGGTCACCAGATACGTTAATGGCAAATCCATGCATGGATACCCAGTGGCGGACCCCTATGCCGATCGATGCGATTTTTCGCCCTGCGCACCAGACCCCGGTATAGCCTTCGCGGGTATTGCCCTCAACGCCGAACTGACTGCAGGCATCCACCAGTGCCCTTTCGAGTGAGCGCAGGTAGGTGTGCAGATCCTGTCCATATGAGCGCAAATCAATCACGGGGTAGCCGACAAGCTGGCCGGGGCCATGATAGGTGGCCTGTCCACCACGATTGGTCTCAAAAACAGGATAAGGGAGATTATTGGACTTCCCGTGCAGGCTGCTTTTGTCCCTGGTGCGCCCGATGGTGTAGACCGGGTCATGTTCCAGCATGAAAAGGGTATCGGGTATTTTTCCCTCCCTGCGCTGTTGCACGGCATCATCCTGGAGGGTAAGCCCTGCACTGTAGGAGAGCCTGCCGAGCCACTGCTTTGCCAAATTGAACTGTTTTTTTTCAATTGCCATTGAGTCAGAGACGCTTGGATTGTTGTCCGGTTAGCTTATCCGTGCCTTCCCCGCTGTAGAAGTGAGCCATGCCAACTGCAAGGGCATCAGCAGCATCAGGTGAAGGGTCCTCTTCCAGTCGCAGGATTGAGCGGATCATAAATGCCACCTGCCTTTTGTCGGCCGCCCCCTTGCCGACAATGGCCTGCTTGACGCGCTTGGGTGCATACTCAAATACCGGCAGGTCGTGGTCGGCTGCGGCAATAACTGCTGCTGCACGTGCGGCTCCCATCGTAATGGCTGTTTTATAGCTCTGAACATAAATCACCGACTCGACGGCACAAACCTCTGGTGAGTGCTTAAGGATGACCTCTTCCAGAGCCTTTCGAATGTTAACCAGGCATGCTGACTGCAGGATGCCTGGCGGGTTTCGGATGATGCCGTAGGTCAAGGCCCTGTATGATTCATCATCGCTGCGCTCGATGACAGCAAAACCGGTCTTGCGCAGGGCGGGGTCAATCGAAAGGACACGCACCTGACTAGCTTCGCCTAAAAAAAACAATTCTGAAAATAAAAAACAGCCGGCAGAATTCAGCGCCGCCGCCGCCTGCTTTTCCCCTTCTTGCGCCTGCTGAAAACCTTGGCCAGTTTTTCCGGTGTTGGTGCGTCTTCATCCAGCAGGGTCGAATAATGGTAGTCAAAGCCCTCGACACGGCGCCTTTCCACCTTTTGGCCGATGAAGCGTTCAATTGAGGCGACATGGCTGAGTTCTTCAGCATCCAGCAGGGTATAGGCATCCCCTTCGCTGTTAGCCCTGCCAGTCCGGCCAATACGGTGCACGTAATCCTCGGCATTTTCCGGAACCTGGTAATTGATGACATGGGAGACCCCGCTGATATCAATCCCGCGGGCCGCAAGGTCGGTGGCAATAATGACATCAAAATCGCCACTCTTAAATCCTATGAGTGCCTTTTCCCGGTCACGTTGCCGTATGTCGGAGTGCATCACTGTAATGCTGTAGTTGCCATCCTCCTTGGCCAGCAACCTTGCAAGGGAATCGGCATCCCGCTTGGTCCTCGTGAAAATCATGACACTCCTGAATTCTGTTTGTTTCAGCAATGCGAGCAATAGCGCCTCACGCTGGCCGATGGCAACAGGATAGAAGGCGTGTTTAACTGTCTCTGCCACCCCCTGCCTCTGCCCGATCTCCACTTCCACCGGGTTATTCAATGCCCACCGGGCAAGGCTTTCGATGGCGGGCGGCATGGTCGCCGAGAAGAAAAGTGTCTGCCGATTTTCAGGGGTCTTGTTGACGATCTTGCGCACGTCGGGCAAAAACCCCATGTCAAGCATGCGGTCCACCTCGTCGAGGACAAGGACTTCAACCTTATCAAGGCTGACAGATCCACGCTGCATCAGGTCGAGCAGGCGGCCCGGGGTCGCGATGAGAATATCGACACCTGCCTTGAGCCCGTCCAGTTGCTTCCCATAGCCAACGCCGCCATGTATCAGAAGACTTTTCAACCCGGTAGAACCGCCCAGCATTTCGAAATTGTCCAGAACCTGTGAGGCAAGTTCCCGCACAGGCTCAAGGATAAGGCAACGAAGATCCCCGTGATCTGAGAGCCGGTGAAGGATAGGCAGGGCAAAAGCCGCGGTTTTGCCGGTGCCGGTCTGCGAAGCACCCACGACATCCCTGCCCTCGATAGCCAGGGGGATGGCCTGCTCCTGAATCGGTGTAGGCGTTTCATAGCCTGCCTGCCTAACACCCTCCATGACCTTGTCAGAAAGGCCTAATGTTTCAAAAGCCATAAGTGGCGCAACAGAACGGGCGGTAGCGGCATGGGGCAAGCAGTTTATTGCCCTTCATATGATTAATACGGGACCACTCTAGGTTGCCGCTTCACCGCGAGCCATCACCACTTTCCCGGTGCGGACGGTTTCAACAATGTCGAATTTTGAGAGAAGATGCACTGCGGCATCCACCTTTCCCGAATTGCCGTAGATCATTGCAATGATCGAGGTGGTCCCGAGATCCACGGTCTTGGCGCCGAAATGTTCGAGGATCTGGAGAACCTCAGCCCGGTCGCCCGGGTCAATCAGGACCTTGACCAGTGCCAGTTCCCTTGTGACTGATTCATTTTCGTCATGCTCAAAGCAGTGAATCACGTCAATAAGCTTGTTGCATTGATTTATAATCTGTTCCAGACCCGCCGGGTCCCCGCTGATGCCAAGCGTCAGGCGCGAGAATTGAGGGTCGCGCCCGCGGGAGACGACAACAGAGTCTAGGTTGTATGCCCTGCGGGCAAACACCTGGCAGATACGCATAAGCACCCCTGGCTGGTTATTGACAAACATACTGAGGGTGTGTCCCCCGATAATGTCAGGAGAGGGGGCAAGTGAGGAATCGCTGGTAACAATGTCTCTGGACATGACAAAAAATAATAATAGTGAAGCAGGTTTGCGGTGGCTTAAGTTGAACCTGTTGGCTTGGCCATCTTGTGCTTGGGAGGTGCCACAAGCATGTCCTCAAGTGCTGCCCCGGCAGGTATCATGGGGAAGACATTTTCGGTTTTGATGCACTCGGCATTGATCACGCAGGGACCATCATTGTAGTCCAGGGCTTTTTGCAGCACTTTGCCGACGTCTGCTGGCCTCTTGATATTAAACCCCTTGATACCGTATGCCTCGGCAAGTTTCACGAAGTCAGGGTTTCCCTCCAGGTTGACGCCGGACTCGCGGTTATCGAAAAACATTTGCTGCCATTGGCGGACCATTCCCAGATAATGGTTGTTGAGAACCAGGATCTTCACCGGCAGTTTATGCAGTGCTGCGGTTGCAAGCTCACAGAGTGTCATTTGATAACCGCCGTCCCCGACCACGGCCACAACAGTGTCATCAGGCCTTGCCAGTTGGGCGCCAATTGCAGCGGGAAATCCAAATCCCATTGTTCCGGCACCACCGGAACTCAACCAATTGTATGAGGCATCAGTTTTATAGAATTGTGCTGCCCACATCTGGTGCTGTCCCACATCAGTGGTCACTATTGCCTTGCCCCCGGTTAACTGGTAGAGCTCATCAAGCACCTGCTGCATGCGCAAGCCACCCTGTTTACGGTAGGCGAGGGGAAACTTGTTCTTGTAACCATCCAGGGTGGCAAGCCAGCTGGATGTCTCCAGTGGAGCTATTTCCCTGTTGAGAGCCTGAAGGACTGTCTTGGCGTCACCAATGATTTCCACGTCCGGGTGGACCATCTTGTTCATTTCTGATGGATCAATGTCAATGTGTATTATTTTAGCATTGGCGCCGAATTTTTCAGGCTGGCCGATAATCCTGTCATCAAATCGTGAGCCGACATTGAGGATAAGGTCGCATTCCACCATGGCTTTATTTGCGTATGCCGTGCCGTGCATGCCGAGCATACCCAGAGAAAGCTCGTGAGTTTCAGGAAAGACGCCCTTGCCGAGGAGCGTTGTCGTTACCGGGCATTTCAATGTGGTTGCCAGCTCCATCAACTCTTCATCTGCGCGGGATATCATGACCCCATGGCCGGCAAGGATAACCGGTTTTTTTGCAGTTGAGATAATCTCGGCAGCCCGGGAGATGCCGTCCTGGGCAATTTCAAATGCGCTGTCCGGATTGTAGCCGGGGAGGTCTAGATCCGGGTTAAGGTCTCCAGTGAAATCACTCTGGCTGATGTCCTTGGGAACGTCGATAAGCACCGGTCCCGGGCGCCCGGTGGTGGCGATGTGATATGCTTCCTTAGCGATGCGCGGCAGGGAATTGGTCTCACGGACAAGGAAATTGTGTTTTACCACCGGCATAGTGATGCCAAAGATGTCTGCTTCCTGAAAAGCATCCTTACCCAGCATCCAGGTGACCTGTTGGCCGGTAATGATTATCATCGGCACTGAGTCCATTTGCGCGGTCATGATTCCGGTAATGGTATTGCCGGCTCCGGGGCCACTTGTTACCAGAACGACCGCGGGTTTGCCGGTTGCCCGTGCATAGCCATCAGCCATGTGACAGGCACCCTGCTCATGGCGAGTCAGTACAAACTTGATATTGCCACTGACTGTTTCCAACGCGTCGAAAATAGGCAGGGCTGCTCCTCCGGAGTAGCCAAAAATATACTCTACTCCCAGTTCATTGAGGGTCTGGATGAGGGCCTGGGCTCCATCCAATTTTGGTGTGCTCATTACGATTTGTGGTGAAAATGATCTAAATTGGTCCTAAACATCATAGGAAAACGGGTTTCTTCAACGAAAATGAGCAAAAAAAAGCAAAGCGACTCTAAATTTATTATAAAATAAAAGGAAAACGATGATTTTTCTCTCAAGTGGTCACTTTGATCGCATTCCGGCAATTAAAAATTGTGCCTACTAGGGCAAAGATAGAAAATTGGAGTGATGGCTGAAAAAATTTCAGCAGGGACAGAAATAGTCCGAGGGCGTTAGGTTTGACGAGGAGAGCAGGGGAATCCCGATGATCGGGTTTTCACTCAATTCCTAAGGCCTCATTCCGTGGATTCTTTGAGGTTCTTGATCACGGGTTCCTCGGCGGTCGTTGTCACTTTCCATTTGCCGTCCACCTTCAGGAGGGACACGAGGTCCAGTGCTGAAATCTGCTTATCCCCGTTGGAGTGGCGGGTGCGTACCAAAATATGGCAATACTCCTTCGAGTTAACGGTTTCCTCGGCAAGGCTTAGAACCTTGACACCCAAGCTATCAAGTATCTTTTTCAGTTTTTCCTGATCAATATTAAAGCGGTTCTGTATGCCTTCGTGGAAGCGAACATAAAAATCGCTTGGCTCCAGTTTTTCCACTTCACTGAGGTTGCTGCAATCCAGTCGGCGGACAAGTGCAATCTCATCATCCAGCGTGGCAGCTGCCTTAATACGAATAATATAGCGAGCCTTGAGTATCTTCAAGGAGGCTGGTTCCATGAGTGCACTCGCCTTGCGCCAATCCTGCCCCATGGCATTCCTCAGGTAGTCAAAGGTTACCAGTGTTGCCGGGTGTTGGTTGATTCCCTTCGTGTTCTGGGCTTTTTCCTGAGCCTGAACTGTCAGGTCAGTGAGCGATAGCAGAACGGCGATAATAATAGCTTTCATTGAGCAAATGAAATCTCCAATAATATGCAGGATAGACTGTTTGTGCGGGTATGTCTAGGAGAGTGCTTGAGTGGTTCGACAAGCACGGTTCACTGTGCTTCATTCAGAGAGCTTACCTCAGATACTGCTTTGAGTGGGCCCAATTCGTTTAACCCCCCCGATAGATGGGATTAGGAGATCGAGATTATATGCGTTCCGGGCAGCCAGTTGGTGTCAGCTGGGGAAAGGATGGGCCAAAATCCCACCGTCAATGGTCTGTTCTCTCGATCCTTATTGCCATTAATATTGGTATTTTTGTCTTACAGTTTTTATTCCAGTTGCTGGGAGATAGCCTACCCGTGCGCAATCAATTTGGAGAACCATTGGTTGACCGGTATGGTGAGGTGCAGACTGAGTTCAGGCCCTGGGGAGGCGCAAGTGCTGAAAAGGTGTTCGAGCATGGGCATGTATGGACGTTGTTTACATACATGTTTGTGCATGGCGGTTTTTTGCACATCCTCGTGAACCTGATCCTTATTTTTGCCTGTGGCCGGGCGTTGCAGGTCATGCTTGGTGAAAAGCACTTGTTACAAATATTCCTTTTTGCCGGAATTTTCGGGGGGTTGGCTCAAATTCTCTTTTCTCTTCTTGAGAACCCGTCCATTCCGGTGGTCGGTGCATCAGCTTGTGCCTTTGGCCTGCTTGTTGCCCTTGCTGTGCTTATTCCGGAACAGGAAGTGTCCATGCTGCTTTTCTTTGTGATTCCCCTGCGCTTGCGAATGAAATACCTGGCCAGTTCACTGGTCGGACTTGCGGTGGTTTTCCTGGTGATCGATTTAATGGTCTCCGGTAATGTCATGATGGTTTCCGGAGTGGGGCATGCTGCTCATCTTGGTGGTGCCTTGGCAGGATGGATTTATATCCGCATGGCAGGTGCGGGGGGCAGGGCAAGGAGGGAGACCTTTATAGGCAGGCGGCGGGGGAGACAATCCGGGAGGGTGCAAGGAAGGAGTGCTGTCAAAGGTTCAAAGATCGTGCCAACAACCATTGTGAAGGAGGTTGACGGTGTAGTCATTGAAACAGATGAATTTGCCATGAACCGTATCGATGACCTGCTAGAGAAAATCAGCGAGCAGGGCATGGGAAACTTGACAGAGCAGGAGCGCAAAGTGCTTGAGGAATACAGCCGGAGAATCTCAGGGGGCATAAAGTGATTTAATGACGGGTGAAGTGGCAGACAGGCAATGGGCGGGGTTGTCTTTGCGTCGTTGCCTGTGGTCGGGGGTGATAGCAATGGTTTTTATTGCTGCCGTTTTGGGGGCGGCAAGGCTTGGCATCATGCTTGCTGACCGGCAGGGTATATCAGGTCATGCTGATCAAGCCAGGGAAGGTGTCCGCCGGGGAATCAGTCGAGAAAGTTCTTTAATGATTGCCGATCACATTGACAGGTTGCGTGAGTATGATTTCAGGTCATCAGGAACTGCGCAGGCCAAAGTGGACGGAGTCGATTTATTTACTGCGAGAGAGCAGGGTGTTGAGCTTGAGGTCCTTTCTGGCAGTGATCGACGATACCTTAAAGTTCGAGTGTGGGGCGGCGAAAGAGACGGGGAAGTTTTCTGGCTGCTGGCAAGGCAATTTAGTGAATTACCGGCCGCAAAGCGGCAATAGGGTGATGATGACCCGGCTATTTTACCGGAAGAATCCATAAAAAATCAGAATGCGAGTGATAGCAGGCAGTGCACGCGGTGTTCCGCTTAAGGTTCCATCAAGGGTTGATGTGCGTCCTACTTCAGACCGTGTCCGGGAGGCATTATTCTCAATGATTGCAGAGCGCTTGCCGGGTGCCCGCTGCCTTGACCTGTTTGCCGGGTCGGGAGCGCTTGGAATTGAGGCCCTGAGCCGCGGTGCGGATTCCTGCCTGTTTGTGGATCAGGAGAGTGCTGCCTGTCAAACGATCCGGGGGAATCTTCGCAGGAGCGGATTGGCGGGAGGTGAGGTGAAAATAGCCGAGGCAATGGGGTTTATTCAATCGGGTCGTGGGCCGTTTGATCTGGTTTTTGCCGATCCTCCCTACAAGAAGGAAGGAATGGCTGATCTGGCTGCAGAGGTGGCAGGATCTGAAGGTCTTCCCGGCATGATGAGTGAGGAGGCAATACTTGTCCTTGAATCCCGCAAAGGGAAGGATGAGTATCCGGTAAGTGAGCGCTTGGAGAGACTGGAAAGTCGAGATTATGGTGAAACCCGGCTTGTTTTTTTTCGCCGGGTAAGTGCCTGAGCGATTTCTTTAGACGCATGCAGATGCACCTCCGGATCGTAATTCTTATTTATAATCTACTGTTGCCATTGGCGCTTGTGCTGATGTTGCCCGGATATCTGATCAAGATGCTCAGGCGGGGAAGTTATGGCAGGGGATTTGGTGAGCGTCTGGGGATCTACTCGGCAAGGAAACGCGAGATTATTGGCAAGCTGGAGCGCCCGGTTTGGATTCATGCCGTCAGTGTTGGTGAGGTGAATATTGCCAGAAAACTGGTTGCTGCACTTCGTGATATTGATGGCGGTTTGCCTATAGTAATTTCCACGACGACGCCCACCGGATTTTCCATTGCCAATCAAAGTGATGCAGACCTTGCGATTTATAACCCGGTGGATCTATGGCCAATTTCCCGAAGGGCACTGAAGGTGATTAATCCAAGGGCCCTTGTGCTTGTGGAGGCGGAGGTGTGGCCGAATCTGGTAAAGGGTGCACGCAGGAACGGAGTCGAGGTTTCCCTTGTCAATGCGCGCCTCTCATCCAAGTCCGAGCGGCAATACCGGAGATTTCGTTTCTTTGCCGCCCCTGTCTTTTCAATGCTGACCCGGGTATGTGTTCAGGAAAAGGAGGATGTCAGGCGCTGGAGGGAGCTTGGGGTTGCCGATGATGCCATCATGCACTTGGGTTCGATCAAGTATGATTCGCAGGGGGTGGATGAGCCTGCTGAGACCAGCGATTTTCGTGAAATGATGGCAAGATTCCTTGATGGAGATTCAAGGCGGATCCTTCTGGCGGGGAGTACGCATCCCGGGGAAGAAGGGATGATAGGAAAGGTATACTGCAGGCTTCGTGAACAATTCCCAGACCTGTATTTCATGATTGTTCCGCGTCATGTAGAGCGTCTGGAGCAGGTGGTTGCTGATTTACGCGCAATCGGCCTAAATCCCGGGCTGCGCAGTAAGATGGACTCTTGCGGGGGAGGAAATGCAGGGGATTACGACTGCCTGATCATCGATACCACCGGCGAACTTGGCGCATGGTATTACGTTGTGGATATTGTCGTGATCGGCAAAAGTTTCCTGGCTCATGGCGGACAGAACCCGGTGGAAGCGGTTTTTGCCGGCAAGCCCGTTTTTTTCGGCCCGAATATGGAGAACTTTGCCGCCTTGGTGGATTTATTTGCCGAGCACGGCTGTGGAATGCAGGTGTCTGATGAGAAGGAACTCGAGAAACGGCTGCTTTTGGAGCTTGATTCCACGGGAAATGAACAAACCATGGTGGATCGGGCCAAGGAGGCCATGTCCCTCCACCGCGGCGCAGCGCAGCGCAGCGCCAAGGTGCTGCTTGGCCATTAAAAGCGAGTCCTTAATGTGATTCCTGCTTGCAAATGGAACTCTTGCCGATAATGTCCGGGCTCGCTTAATGAACGACCCGTTCGTCTAGCGGTTAGGACTCCGCCCTTTCACGGCGGCAACACGGGTTCGAGTCCCGTACGGGTCGCCATACACTTTCTGATTTTCCGGTGAGCAATGCAAGCACGCCTTATCGAGTGACTAAGCTCATCCTGCGGGATTGGGACGGCTGGCTGAAACCATGTAAACTCCGGCCTGGCCAAAGTATGCACCACTTTTTATCGCTTTTCTGGCGTTGTCGATGCAGGCCCGAGCCCAATTCATCTCATCTTCGGGGATGAGTTCGAGCTTAAAGCTGGTGGTGATATTGAGAAATTCATTCCCGTCCATCATTTCGGTATTAATCGTCACTATCTGGGTCAAGGAATCGGTGAAATTGTTTTCCCATAACAACCCGGCTAGCTTCCGGCCGATTTTCCGGTCACCACCAAGGCGATCCTGCGCTGCAATGGCCGTCTCGATAAACCGGTCCATGTCAGCGATTGCAGGCATGAAACTAAACAGGCTGTCGTCGGTTTCCAGGATTGCCACCCGGCCGCCAGGCTTCAGTTTGCGGTACACAGTTTGTAGTGCTCTGGCTGGTTCAGCCAGATGCTGCAGGAGAAAGCGGCAGTAGGCAAAATCAATACTTTCGTCCTCAAGGCAGTCCAGCTGATACACATCACCCGCGCGAAATTCCGGTGGGTCTTCCTTATCGGCTGTCAGCGTGCGGGCCAGGGCGAGCAGTGACTCGTTGAGTTCAACGCCGATTACCTTGCTTGCGGGACAGATTTCACTCTTGATCAGCCCGGATATAATGCCCGGACCACAGGCGAGGTCAGCAACGGTGATACCATCTTTCAGGCCATGGGCGGCGAGGTATCCCTCCTCGATGGACCAAGCCACCTTTGCCTGCCGCTTCAACCTTTCCAGTTCGTCGGCATTATTTGAAAACTCGCCGTAGTTGTAGGTTCCGAGGTTGCTACCCATTTGTTTTCTCTTGTTTAAGGATTTCGTATGTCCCGGTCAGGCGGCTGGCCAGGATGCGTCCTATATTCAGCAGCACGGTGGCCATCAATCCGGGCTTTGTTTTTATCAGGCGCATTGCCGTTTGCCGGGTGAGTACCAGGATCAGGCCATCTTCGAGAGCAATCACATCTGCTGTCCTGCCGGTGGCAGTCAGTAGCCCAACCTCACCGAATATTTGCCCGCGACCAAGGATAATGGGATCGCCGCTGATGTTTTCCTGCCTGACAGAGACACTGCCCTGCTCCACGATAAACATCTCCTCACGTTGGTCTTCTTTCTGGATAATGTGATCACCACTTTCGAATTTTAGCGGATAAGTGTTCAGTCTCAGCTCTTCAACCTCCTTGCGGGAAAGTCCTGCAAAGATGGTTTCTCCCGTGCACTCAAGTGCCAGTCGGGCAGTTTCTTCAAGTGCATGACTGTGGTCCAGCGATTGCAGGTCGTATGTTTGCAGGGCATCAGTATAGTTTTCCAGAAACCATTCAACTTCTTGGCAGTTCTCATCGGGCATCAATTGATGCAATGCCTTGAGAAATGGCGAGCCACATTTTTCCAGATGTTGTGCGTCCCGCAATACCTGTACCATTGGGATGTCATAACCAAAGGATTGATAAAGGATGTTTGACTTGTAGCGGCGGTATCCCAGTTGCGCATACAACTGGGCCATATACGGCGGTGCGGCACAGAAATCAAAAAGCACTCCGTCAGACATGGCTGTCCGGAAAGCTTCAGAGAACAGTCGCCATAAAAGGGTTGAGCCTCTCAGTTCCGGCGAAATCATCAGTCTCGATGTGAAGCAAAGACGGCCGCAGGCGCTTTCCAGGAAAGGCTTGAAGGAGAATATTTCCTGGAATTCAGCAAACTTGGCGGGCACGGAGGAAAGTTCGTCAGAATACGTCAGGCGAAGTGTGCCGAGAATCCGGTTATCTTTCCTGATTACAAAATTTTTAGAGATGGCATCGAGTTCATCAGAGATGCGGCCAAGGTCATGATCTGCGCCGGCAACATTTTTTTTCATGCCGCGGACATAGATGTCGTAACGAAAACGAGTCAATTCCTCGTGATCGATATGACTTGATACGATTTCTATATTAGTGGACAAGGCGGCGCCCGAAGAGGGAAAGGGGACAATTCAATATGAATGGAGCAAATGAATACTTCAAGAGTTAGCATATTTTAAGGTGGTGGCTAACCATCCGGTCCCTGACGGGTATTCATGGGCGGCTCAGCACATGCTTTCCTTGCCTTCCCGGAAATGAAATATTAAGATAATTACTGAGTAGCAATACCTTATTTGACCTTGCTGCCTCATTTGAGTGACTTTTACAGCGGTAGAGTCTGGGCGTTATGGGTCGAATGGGCTAAT
>CACIUL010000052.1 GCA_902589825.1 uncultured Verrucomicrobiota bacterium | reverse complement strand
GGCGCATAGTCGACTGAACTGTTTCACCAATCCTATCATGCATATATACATCGATGGCGAGTATTTCGCTCAACAGGATGCTAAAATCTCCGTGTTTGACCACGGCTTGCTCTATGGTGACGGGATTTTCGAGGGAATTCGTTTTTACAACGGCCGTGTATTCCGCCTGAAGGAGCATATCCGGCGCTTATTCATCTCGGCGAAGGCGATCTTGCTGGACATAGGTATGAGTGAAGCCGAGATCACCGAGGCGGTATGTGCCACGATTCGCAAGAATGACCTCTCTGATGGTTACGTGCGCCTGTTGGTTACCCGTGGCGTTGGCAGTCTTGGCCTCAATCCCTTTGCCTGCAAGAAGGCCTCGATCATCATTATTGCCGATAAGATTGCACTATACCCTGAAGAAAAATACCAGGTGGGTCTCAAGTTGATCACCTGCTCGATCCGGCGCCCGGCACCTGATGCACTGAGTCCATCGGTGAAATCCCTGAATTACCTGAACAATGTCATGGCCAAGGTGGAGGCTATCCAGGGCAATGCGGAGGAAGGCTTGATGCTAAACGCCCAGGGATATATTGCAGAATGTACAGGTGACAATATTTTCGTGGTGCGTGATGGCAAGGTGCTCACTCCTCCTTCGGCTGCCGGCGCACTGCCGGGCATCACCCGCGATGTCATTTTTGAGATCGCCGCCCACCTTGACCTTGAGCTTCAGGAATCCGACCTGACCCGGTATGATCTCTTTGCCGCAGAGGAGTGTTTCCTGACCGGGACGGCTGCTGAGGTGATTGCCGCCGTTGAGCTTGACGGCCGGCCGATTGGCAAGGGCAAACCCGGGCCTGTGACCGGGCGCTTCATCGAAGCGTTTCGCAAGCTTGCCGGGAGTGAAGGGGAAGCAATAGGCGGATAAAGCCTGTTGCCGGTTGATTCCTTTAGGGAGGATCCCCTTGCTTCTGGTCAACAGCCGGCCAGCCCTTCCATTCAGGACGGGGATTCATGGCCAGTAAAGGAGATGCACGGTTCCTTGGAGTTTGCGGCGGCTTTATTCTGCCAATCTGGTTCCACTGTGATGTTCCACAGGCACAAAAATTCCGATTCTCACGTTGAGCCTGGCTCCGGGCTGGGTAGGTTTCCTTAATGATTTGTGATGTTTGCCAGGACAAGCATGCCACCGTCTACCTTACTCAGATTGTAGACGGGCAGATGCAAAAGGTTAATCTTTGTGATGCGTGTGCCAAGGAAAAGGGTGTTACTGATCCTACCGGATTTGCGTTGGCGGACCTGTTATTGGGTCTGGGCTCTGACGAGAAGGTCAACCTGCCCGGCGAGGAATTAACCTGTGAAACGTGCGGGTTTACCCAGGCAGGGTTCAAGAAAAACGGGAGGCTGGGATGCAGTGACTGCTACAAGGTTTTTGGAGGTGGACTGGACAGCCTGGTCAAGGCAATGCATAAAGGAACACTTCATGTCGGGAAGGTGCCCACCCGCTACAAGGTGACCAAGCAGTTTACTGACCAGATCACCGAGCTCAAGCAGCGCCTTAAGATTGCCATTACTGATGAGAATTTTGAGGAGGCGGCAAAGTTGCGCGATGAGATCAAGTCTGCGGAAGATGAGTTTGTATGCGCTAAAGAAGAGCAGTAGTTCGCCTTGCCTGAGGGGCACGGCACCGGATCGATGATGCAGTTTAAAACCATACTGAATAATCCTGCCGAGTGGATGCTTTCCTCCGGGCCCCTTGGCGAGATTGTCATCAGCAGCCGGATCAGGCTTGCGCGGAACCTTGCAGGGTTCTCGTTTCCCGGATGGGCTACCGAGGATGACCGGATGCTTGTCCTTAATTCCGTGAAGCCGACAGTGGATACGCTCAGCGAGATGCGGGGTGCCTTCTCATCGGACTTGCGTAATCTGACGACTATTCGCAAGCAGGTGCTTGTTGAGCGTCACCTGATCAGTAGGGAACAGGCAGCCAAGGCCAACGGCAGTGCGGTTGTCATGAACCGTAAACAGACACTCTGCATCATGATTAATGAGGAGGATCATTTACGCATGCAGTCGATTAAGCCTGGCCTGAACCTGAAATCCGCCTTTAACATGATTGATAAGGTTGATACAAAGCTGGAGGAGCATATCGATTATGCCTTCGATAACCAGCATGGTTACCTGACTGCGTGTCCCACCAATCTGGGTACCGGGATGCGTGCCTCCGCGATGCTGCATCTTCCTGCCCTGGTGCTTTCCGAGCAGATCAATCAGGTCATCCAGGCTGTCAACAAGATCGGGTTGGCCGTGCGTGGCCTTTATGGTGAGGGCACAGAGGCCCTGGGCAACCTTTTCCAGGTCTCAAACCAGCATACGCTGGGTGAGAAGGAGATCGAAATCGTTGCACGGCTTGAGAAGGTGATCAGGCAGATCATAGAGCATGAGAAAAATGCACGGGCGGCCCTGTTTGAGGACCGCAGGGCAATGCTCGATGACAAGGTCGGGCGGGCTTATGCCATTCTCAGGCATGGCCACATTATCTCTACCAAGGAGGCTCTTGAGTTGTTGTCAATGCTCAGGGCGGGAGTGGACCTTGGATATTTCCCGGATGAAGTGAGGGGAATCATTGATGTCCTGTTCATGGAGATTCAACCGGCTCACCTGCAGATGCGGGCAGACAGCAAGCTTGGGGTTGAGGAAAGGGATATACTTCGAGCGGAAATTATGCGTGACGAGTTGAAAATCCTTCCTGAGCCGGGTAAGTTACCTGAGCAATACCCGGAAACTCAAAGCAATCAGGATATTGATGAAGAAAAGAAGTGAGCCGATAATGCTCTTTTTCCTGGTTGAGGATTACCATGATGAATAATTTTACCCCCAGAGCCCAACAGGTGCTGGCGCTTGCCCGCAAGGAGGCGGATCGCTTTAATCACAATTACGTGGGCACCGAGCATTTACTCCTTGGCCTTATCAAGCTTGGCCAGGGTGTTGCTGTTAATGTATTGCAGAAGATGGGGCTGGATCTGGAGACAGTGCGCATGGAGGTGGAAAAGCAGGTTGGCTCGGGCCCGGAGACCAAGATGGTGGGAAATATTCCCTATACGCCAAGGGTAAAGAAGGTGCTCGCCCTGGCAGGGAAGGAAGCCAAGGCCCTGAATCATTCCTATGTGGGCACCGAGCATATCCTGCTTGGCTTGTTGCGTGAGGGGGATGGTGTGGCGGCCCGTGTGCTGAAAAGCCTGGAGATCGACATTGAGTCCACCCGCAACGAGATTTTAAAGGAACTGGACCCGAATTTCACCCCGGGCGAACTTGGTGAAGAGGAGGAGGAGGTTTTTGAGGATATTGAAGGAGGAGGAGGTCGCAGGGAAAGCAAGACACCTGCATTGCGCGCTTTTGGCCGGGACCTTACTGATCTTGCGGAAAAGGGTGAGCTTGACCCGGTAATCGGGCGGATTGAGGAAATTCAGCGTGTTATCCAGATCCTCTGCCGCCGGACCAAGAACAACCCGGTGCTTATTGGTGAGGCAGGGGTCGGCAAAACGGCAATTGTTGAGGGGCTTGCCCAGGAAATTGCCGCAGGCAATGTCCCTGAGCTGCTGCGTGAGCGCAAGGTCATCACCCTTGACCTTGCACTGATGGTTGCCGGCACCAAATACCGTGGACAATTTGAGGAACGAATCAAGGCGGTCATGGATGAGATTCGCCGCGCCAAGAACGTGATCCTTTTCATTGATGAACTGCACACGATAGTCGGTGCCGGCTCCGCCGAGGGTGCCATGGATGCCTCAAATATCATCAAACCTGCCCTGAGCCGTGGTGAGCTGCAGTGTGTTGGTGCCACGACTCTCAATGAATACCGGAAGTATATTGAGAAGGATGCCGCCTTGGAGCGACGTTTCCAGACAGTAAAGGTTGAGGAACCAAGCGCTGAGGATGCCATCAAGATCCTTCACGGCCTGCAACACAAGTATGAGCTGCATCACAAGGCAAAGTATACAGTAAAGGCTATTGAGTCGGCGGTGACACTCTCTGAGCGCTACCTGACAGGCCGGTTTCTGCCCGACAAGGCCATAGATATCATGGATGAGGCGGGGGCCAAGGCACGGATCAGCGTGATGACCCGTCCACCGGAGTTCAAGGAGCTTGAGACGGGCATTGAGGAAATCCGTATCGAGAAGGAGGAAGCCATCAAGGACCAGGACTTCGAGAAGGCGGCAGCTTTGAGGGACAAGGAAA
Source organism: uncultured Verrucomicrobiota bacterium (assembly GCA_902589825.1). GTDB lineage: Bacteria > Verrucomicrobiota > Verrucomicrobiia > Verrucomicrobiales > DEV007 > CACIUL01. The sequence goes on along the minus strand of CACIUL010000052.1, from coordinate 16,686 downwards.
AGCAGACAAAGCAAAAGCTCGAGGACATGCTTGAGGAATGGCGCTCCAGCAGTGAGGATGAAACCATTGAGGTCAGTGAGGATGACATCATGGCTGTTGTGGCCAAGTGGACCGGGGTGCCGCTGCAAAGGATGGAGGAAGCTGAGGCGGAGAAACTCCTGCGAATGGAGGAGGAGTTGCGCAGCCACGTAATTGGCCAGGATGAGGCCGTGACCGCGATTTCAAAGGCCCTGCGGCGTTCCCGGGCCGATCTCAAGGATCCGCGCCGCCCAATCGGTTCTTTCATTTTCCTTGGACCTACCGGGGTAGGCAAGACGTTCCTGGCCAGGAACCTTGCCGAATTCATGTTTGGTGATCCGGATGCGCTCATCCAGATCGACATGTCCGAATACATGGAAAAGTTTACTTCCAGCCGTCTGATTGGTTCACCTCCGGGTTATGTCGGATTTGAGGAAGGCGGCCAGTTGTCTGAGTCCGTCCGGCGGCGTCCATACTCCGTTGTCCTGTTTGACGAGGTTGAGAAGGCTCATCCTGATGTCATGCACCTGCTCCTGCAAATCCTTGAGGAGGGAACTGTCACGGACAGCTTCGGCAGGAAGATTGATTTTCGTAACACGATTATCATCATGACCTCGAATACGGGCGCGGAGTTAATCAAGAAGCAGACTTCCCTTGGTTTCTCGGCAATGAGCGATGAATCGGCTGATTATGAGGGAATGAAGGAAAAGATTCTCGGCCAGGCCAAAAAGGTCTTCAAACCGGAATTCCTTAACCGCCTCGATGACCTGATCGTCTTCCATATGCTTGAGAAGGGCGACCTTGAGAAGATCGTCGAACTGGAAATATCCAAGGTTGTCGAGAGGCTTTCGCATAAATCAATTACCGTGAAAATTGAGGATTCGGCGAAGGAGTTGCTCATAGAACATGGGTATGACCCGCAATACGGCGCGCGTCCCATGCGTCGCTCGGTTGAGAAACACCTTGAGGACCCGCTTGCCGAACACCTGCTTCGCGGTGATGTAAAGGATGGCGACAGGGTGACAATCAGCACGGACAAGGATGGTAAGAACCTTAAGTTCAAGGTCGATGAGAGTGATCCCGGGGAGGTTGAGACTGTGGCTAAAGAGGCCTAACAAGCAGGCTTGACCGGCGCGCCGGGAAGGAGAGAGCCGACTGGTTTTTTTCTCCGGCATTACTCCCTTGGAGTTATTGACTTTAAGGCATGCGTATAGGGTTTGTTTCAACACGTTTTCATGGCACTGATGGCGTTTCCCTCGAGGCTGCCAAATGGGCGCATGTCCTAGAGGAGAACCTGGGTCACCAGTGTTTCTGGTTTGCCGGGAAACTGGATACGGACCCGGATGTTTCCTACCTGTGCCCGGAGGCCTTCTTTGAATATCCCGGGATTGGGGCCATTCAAAAGGCACTGTTTGAGAGCGACGGTTCACGACCACAGTACCTGAGTGATGAGGTGGAGTCTTTTTCAAGTGACTTAACCGCTGAATTGCGGTGTTTTATCGCCCGTTATGAACTGGATATGCTCCTGCCGCAGAATGTCCTTGCCATCCCGATGCATGTGCCGCTTGGGTTGGCCGTGACAAACCTGGCAGAAGAAGGCATGCCGATGTTGGCGCATCACCATGATTTCTCATGGGAGCGTTCCCGGTTTGATCATGGTTGTGCCGCTGATTATCTGCAGCGTGCGTTTCCGCCGGCCTTGAGTGACCAGGTCCTTCATGTCGTGATTAATTCCCGTGCCGGAAGGGATCTTCTTGAGCGCCGGGGAGTGCCTTCATCGGTTGTGCCCAATGTCTTCGATTTTGAGAATCCTCCCCCCAAACCGGATGCATACGGTGATGATTTCCGCGAGCAACTTGGAATTTTGCCTGATGAAATCCTTGTCCTGCAGCCAACCCGGGTGGTTCCCCGCAAAGGGATCGAGTTTGCCATTGAACTTTGTTGCCGTCTTCAGGAAAAGCTTGGCAGGAAAGTGTGCCTGGTTGTTTCCCACGCTGCAGGAGATGAGGGCTTCGAATATCTTGAGGAATTGATAAGGCTTGCAGGTCAATTGGCAGTGCGGGTCATGTGGATTGGGGAACGTGTGCGGGAGGACCGGGGCAATGATGCCAATGGGAGGAAATGCTACAGGTTATGGGATGTCTACCCGCATGCAGACCTGGTCACTTTTCCAAGCCTTTACGAGGGGTTTGGCAATGCATTGCTGGAGGCCTTTTACTTCTCCCGGCCTGCCGTTGTGAACCGTTACTCAGTCTATATTGAGGATATTGAGCCCCACGGGTTCCAGGTGGTCACCATGGATGGTTGCCTTACCGATCAGGTGGTTCACGATGCGGCAAGACTGATTGATGATAAGGAGAAGGCAGCACATTGGGGCATGCACAATTACCGGGTTTGTAAGGAACATTACTCATACCGCGCACTGAGGCAGGGTCTCGGTGACCTTGTGGGGAGGTTGGCCGGCTAACGATCGGTTGCCGTCATGCAGGAGGATCGCCTGCCCCCGTTGAGCTAGCTCTTGCCCTGATTCTTGTTGTTGTCACCACGATCCCGGATGATGACCTCGCTTGGGTGTCCATTTGGGAGGGTCTTCAGGATCATTTGCAGGTTATTATCGTGGGCGATAGACCAGAGAAGCTGGCGTCGGGTAATTCCAAGGGAGTCCATTGAAACCAGCGGCATCTCTGCCGGTTTTTCGTTAAACTGGTAGGAAAGACGGATAAAGGGCGAATTTTCAAAGATCTTTTCCAACGGCACTTGGTTGTAGTAGACGCGAACCGGCGAATCCATCCACTCGTTGAAGGGCTTGTGCCAACTGAAAAGGAAATCCTCCGGCACAGTCGCATTCGGTTCAACAAGGCCCGGGGTGGGTTTTTCCTGGAAAATTCCACAACTGCAAAGGAATGGAAAAGCGGTTAAAATGATGATTCGGGCAATTATTGAAGGGAAAGTAGTGTGGTTCATCTTGCGCATGGGAGGTGGTGAATATTAGGGGGCAACGGCTTAGGGCGCGACCAAAATTTCATTCTCTTTTTGATTAGGTAACAACGTTAACCTGAATGCTTTCAATACACTTCCTCAAACAAAACAGATATTCCGGGAAATATTATCAGTGATACTGATATTTCGGGTCGTGAAACCGGTTAGAGGCGTGAATTCTGGCAAAATAGTTACAAGAAAACGGGAATTTTGTGATTCATTGTTGGCCAATGTCTTATAAGATTGTTGTATTCCATGACTCGCTCATGGGAATATTCATCCACATGACCCCATAGAGCGTGTTTGCTTTACCGTGTTTTTTTCATGAAAAGCCTCTCTATGGTATCCTTTTAACCAAAACCTCCCCTGAATATGTTAAAGCCTGATTTTCCCGTCCCGAGGTATCTGCCCCGGATTGCTGCCATTATTTTAATCAAGGCAAGTATCCTGCTTACGGGATTATATGCCGGAAGCCTTGTCGAGGGTGGCGGGCAGTGGAAGATTCGCCAGGTTCATCTTTCCTTTGTCCCGGCAAACCTTCTAGAGGCTGAGTTTGGGCTTGCCGGAAATGGCCAGACCGACGAGACCCTGGGAAGCTCTGAGCTTGTTGATTTTGGCGGTGTTGGGCGTTTTGGGCTCTCCAACAGCTTTCCCGGCGTGCGCAGCGGGCGCAACAATTTTGCCGTTGAGGTGACCGGCCAGATTAATGTGACGTCAGCGGGTGAGGTGACTTTCGGGCTTTTTGCTGACGACCTGGCCAGATTGAGTATAAACGACGAGGTGGTTGTCGAGTCCACGGTGATTGGCGAGGATGCGTTTGGCACCATTACCCTTGATGCAGGCCTGCATAACATCAGGCTGATTTATTATGAAGGTGGGGGCAGCGAGGACCTGGAGCTTTATGTTGCCCAGGAGAATGGTGAATTCCTCTCATTTGATCAGACCACATGGGAATTACTGGAAACCGTTTCCATTCTTGTGCCTGGGGATATCACGGCACCTTCCCCGGGTTTTCCCGTCAATGCTGTTTCCGGTGCCGCGGTTGCCGACCTTGCCGCATCGGGTGGCGTGGATGGAGGATATGTTTTCAGCCTGGTTTATGACCTTGATGGAGGTGGACCGTTTCCGTTGATTGGCGAGGGTGCGCAATGGAAGTACCTGGATGACGGATCATTGCCGCTTGCCGGTTGGCAGGATGGTACCTTTGATGATTCCTCCTGGGCAAGTGGAGGGGCGGTCTTGGGATACGGGGATGACAGCGTGACGACAACCCTGAGCTTCGGGGGAAATCCGGACAACAAGCATGCCGCTTATTATTTTCGCCGGGCATTTAATGTCGATGAAGAGGAATTGCCCCTGCTGGATTCCCTTCGTGTTCGCATTCGGCGTGATGACGGGGCCATCATCTATATCAATGGGTTGGAAGTTGTGCGGGATAACCTGCCGGATGGCCCCGTCGACAATACGACCTTTGCTGATGTCACTGCTGCCGGGGCTGATGAGGGCACTTACTTTGAGTTTGCTATTGATCCGGCAGTCCTCAATGAGGGTGAGAACTACATTGCCGTTGAGGTGCACCAGACAAACGCCACAAGCAGTGATGTGCTCTTTGACCTCGCCCTGGAGTATCAGCGGCGCTCCGGGGTGTTTGGGGATGAGCAGTATTTTGAGATTTCCGGTAACCAATTGCTCCTCAATCAGCCTGCGAGTGGGTTTTTTGCAACAGTTGGACAGACCTTTGAGGTGCCGGTCCGGGCAACCAATGTGCTGGGGCAGAGTTTGGACAAAACCCTGGAGGTCATCGTGACGCCGGAAGCAGTGAGCGCGGTGACAGCGATCAGCATTGACAACGCGACTGTATCCGCGGACAGCCTCCCGGGAAGGCTGGTTGGACAGCTCTCGGCAGCCGATGCGGATGCCGGCGAGAAACATACATTTTCGCTGCTGCCTGCGCTTTTCTTTCCTGACAACGGCGCGTTTTCCATTTCAGGAAACCAGCTGTTTGCCGCCACAGGATTTGATGTCCTTGCTAAGTCCTTATACACCATCGGGGTTCAATCCCGAGATGCCGAGGGAGCCGTTTTCAACCAGTCCCTTGAGATTATCATCACGCCTCCGCCATCAAGGATCCTGTTGCAACCCGGTTCGGTGCCCGAGAATGCGCCTCCTGACACTCCCGTTGGATCCTTGTCGACAGTTGACCCGCTGACCGATTCCCACAGTTACCGTTTGGTTTTTGATGTGGGGCCAAATCCACAACAGCTCATCAGTTTTTCTGACGAGTGGAAATACCTGGATGACGGTTCCGACCAGGGTGAGCAATGGAGGTTCCCGGGTTTTGACGACAGCTTGTGGAGCAGCGGGGTGTCCCCATTGGGTTATGGGTTGCTGGACAATGTCACGGCAGCGACAGAGGTTGGCTTTGGTGCCGACCCGGACAATAAGTTTGCCACGACGTATTTTCGCCGGACCTTTGAGGTCAACGATCCGACCAGTATTGCTGAGCTGGTCTTTGAACTAGAGCTGGATGATGGAGGGATAGTCTATATTAACGGCGAGGAGGTGCTCCGTGTCCGGGCCGATGGTGTGGATTCCTTTGATGATTATACGGGCCAGAGTCAAGGCAGCGAGACCGCCAATGATGTCTTGTTTTTCCGCGGGGCACTCAGCCGCATCCTGCTTCCCGGGGAAAACACGATAGCCGTCGAGGTGCACCAAACCAGCGCCACCAGCAGTGACCTTTGGCTGAACGTGGATCTCAAGGCGAATACGCGGAGTGCTGAAGTGAACGATGCGGACCATTTTTACTTGGTTGGCAACCAGGTTTTCCTCAACAAGGACCTTGAGGACACGGGGCGTGTTAGCGGGGACAGTTTCCTGATTCCGGTCCAGTCCACAAGTGTGCTGGGTGGTTTGGTGCTTGAAAATGTGGTCGTGACCGTCGGTCCGCAGTCCTTGTTGCCACCCACTGATATTATCCTGGATAATGCCATTGTTAATGAGCAGGAACCGGCGGGCACCCTCGTCGGCAACCTTGTCGCCGAAGATCCTGATGGCGGCCTGTTTACATTTAACGTTGATGCCAACCCGGAATACCCGGCGAATGCCCTCTTTGACATCCAGGGTTACCAGTTAATCACCAGCCAACCCATCGACTATGACGAGGCATCTACGCTGGTTATCCTGGTCAGCGTGACAGATGCCAGCGGGCAGAGCCTCAGCCGGGAAATGACCATTACCGTCAATCAGGTTCTTGAGCCCCCGACAGGGATCACGCTGACCCCGGACAGTATCGATATTGATGATGCGCTCCCGGGCACAGTGATTGGAACGCTTGCGGCTCAGGATGCCAATTCGGCTCAGGAACACGTCTTTACGTTCGGTAACTGGCCGAATGTTCGAGGAGAGCCGGTTGTTCCCTTTGGTTCCACCTGGAAGTATCTCGATGATGGAAGTGACCAGGGGGTGGCATGGGTTACCCCTGCCTTTAATGACAGTCAGTGGGCAGCGGGCGCGGGACAACTTGGCTATGGGGACGGCGATGAGGCCACGATCGTTGGTTTTGTCGATACCGACCCGCTTGTGGATGGTATCCAGAAGAATGCAACAACCTACTTCAGGCACTCATTTACGGTCGATGTACCGGCGCCGGGAGGCTATGAATTTGTGATCACATATGATGATGCCGCGATCGTTTATATCAATGGGATTGCCATTGCGGGCACTGTCAACCTTCCCGCTGTCGTTGCTTTTGATACCTTTGCGACTTCAGGCAGTGATGACAATGCCACTATTGTTCCCTTTTCTATACCGCCCGGGGTGATTGTGCCGGGCGAGAACGTGATTGCTGTCGAGATCCACCAAGCCAATGCGACCAGCTCTGATATCAGTTTCGACTTTGAATTTGTGCCTCGGGTTGCCAATCTTTTTGCCCAGTTTTTTGAAATTGACGATGACCAGTTGGTGGTGACGGTTGACCTGGGCGCTGTTGGCCTGTCCACGCCAACCACTATTCAGGTGCCTGTTGTCGCCACCGACCCGGTTGAGGGAAGTATTGAGGTCCTGGTCCCGGTGACCCTGACCGGTGCTGCCCCTGATTCCGACCAGGATGGCATGCTGGATACCTGGGAGATTGCCCGTTTCGGTGACCTCAGTGCCGGGGGGGAAGACGATAACGATGGCGATGGCTCTTCAAATGTGGAGGAGTTCAATGCGGACACCGACCCGCTGGATGCGGGGGATTTTCTGCGGATCTTAAACGTTGAGCAGAGTGCCAACGGGGTTGCCATTACCTGGCCGGCCAATCCAGGGCGCAGTTATTCCGTCTACCGCAACGATGACCTTACTCAAGGAAACTGGATACTGATCCAGGAGGGAAGAACAGTGGATGTTGCCGGGGAGCTGACAGTGACCGATGCCAGTATTGACAACCCACGCACCCGTTTTTACCAGGTGCGCTCCCAGTCTCCACCTTTGCCGGAGTGATCGAGCTTTCAGTATTCTCTGTCCTTGATGTTCAGTTAAGCCCGTGGAAGGATGGCGCGTCCCGTGCTCTTATGGGATGGTTGCCATGAAGTTGCTCAGTCTGCACGATACTCTTAGCCGGAAACGCCAGGAGGTTTTACCTTCTGACGGGAAGGTGTTTCGTTTCTACTGCTGTGGGCCGACCGTCTACGGGCCTGCCCATATCGGCAACTTCCGCACTTTCCTCGTGCAGGATCTCCTGCGCCGGGTGGTTGAACTCTCAGGAATAGAGACATGCCATGTGCGCAATATTACCGATGTTGATGACAAGACGATCCGTGAATCCCAGTCTGCCGGTATTTCGCTTGCCGATTTCACGGCCGGATGGACAGCGCGTTTCCATGATGATGCCCGGGCCCTGAATATTCTCAAGCCGCATGTGGAACCGGGCGCCGTGCAACACATCCCTGAACAGATCACCCTTATCGAGACCCTGCTTGCCAGTGGACACGCCTATTGTTCTGGTGACGGCTCGGTGTATTTCAAAGTGTCATCATATGCCCCCTATGGCAGGCTCTCCCGGTTGGACACCAGGGAACTGAGGGCAGGAGCGGGTGAAAGTGCCAATGACGCCGATGAATATGACAAGGATAATGTATCGGATTTCGTGTTGTGGAAAACACGCAAGCCGGTTGACGGTGAGAATTACTGGGAGAGTCCCTGGGGTGAGGGCAGGCCCGGATGGCACCTTGAGTGCAGTGCCATGGGCATGAAATACCTCGGTGAATCCTTTGATCTGCATGCCGGCGGGGTGGATCTTTGTTTTCCGCACCATGAGAATGAGATTGCGCAAAGCGAGGCGGCCACGGGCAAGACCTTTGCGCGTCACTGGTTCCATAATGAGCACCTGATGGTTGATGGCAGCAAGATGAGCAAGAGCCTTGGCAACCTTTACACGCTTGCCGATATCATGGAGCGAGGTTTTGGTCCCGGGGAACTGCGCTATGCACTGCTTGCCGGTTCCTGCAGGACGAAGATCAACTTCAGCATGGAGCGCCTGCAGGAGGCACAAGGCAACCTGCAGCGACTTGCTGCCTTTATTGCCAAGCTTGGTGGATCCCTGCCCGCTTATGATGAACTCTGCAGGCTCGCCGCTGCCGGCAGCCTTGATACGGGTCCTTTTCTTCCCGTCTGGGAGGCCCTGCTTGAGGATCTCAATACCCCGGCCGCCCTTGGCCAGCTCTTTACGGTCCTCAAGCCCCTTGAGAAGGCCTTGGCCGCGGGATCGCTCAAGGAAGAGGAGATGGATGCCGCCCGCACCGGGCTTGCGGTGATCGTGCAAGCCTTTGGGTGGATTATCCCGGAGGTTGCCGATGAGGCTGGCAATGCCGCTGATGTGCCTGTTGAGATTGCGCAGATGGCAGAGCAGCGCTGGGCAGCCAAGCAGGAAAAAAACTGGCAGGAGTCAGACCGGCTTCGGGATGAGCTTGCCGTTGCGGGATGGACCATCAAGGATACCGCAGATGGTTACGAGGTGGAGCCAAGCCGCCAGTGACGGCCCTAGATTAACTCCCTGATCGGCTGGCCCTCGGTAATGGTATCCTTGAGGTTGCCCGGAAGGTTCTGTGCAAGGCGCAATTCGCCGATGTCAAAGAGGGAGTGCATGATGGTGGACATCATGTGCTGGGGCCGGTAGGGAGTGGTGATGGCACGCGTGGCGTGGTTGTCTGAGGCACCGACAACCTGTCCCATTTTCAGGCCGCCCCCGAAGAAAACCAGCGGGGTGAGCTCCCCGTAGTGTTCTCTGCCCCCGTTCTTGTTGATTTTTGGTGTCCTGCCCATTTCGCCGGTAACCACGAGGAGGATTTTTTCCTCCAGTCCCCGTTCACGCACATCATCAATGAAGGCGGAGACAGCATGGTCAACCTGCGGGGCCAGCCAGGCGAAACCACCAAGCCCCTTGGGGCTGTTGTTGTTGCTGTGGTGGTCCCAGCCACAGTCGCTGACAGTGACAAATCCAACCCCTGCTTCACACAGGCGCCGGGCCATCAGCATCTGCTTGCCGAGCAGGTTGGATGCACGTGCCATGTCGAACCAGCGCGTGACTTCCTTGATATCAAAGAGCTTACTGGTGTCATAGCGGGCAATGGTGCGTGGATCCTCCTTGCTGATGTCAAAGGCATCCGCAGCGGCACCGGTAACGATATCGAATGCCTGCTGTTGATAACGGTCTGTTCCATCAAGGGCCCCGCTGTCGGCAGAGCGCTTGAGCTGGTCGAGGTGGTTTAGCAGGTTACGGCGGTCATCAAAGCGCTCACGGGCAAGTTGCAGTTCCATGTCCTGCTTGAGCTCACCGCCGCCCTGCGGGTTGAAGGCCCTGTGGCTTGTGCCGATCGTTCCCGGGTCTGTGAGTGTCGGCAGGGCCTTGGTCTCAAAGTTGCTCTTGAGCTTCAATCCATCGCTTACCGCCTCTGGAACCACCAGGACATTGTTTGGCAGCCCGTGGGTAGGGTCATTGGTGCCGGCGATGCGTGAGTAAATGGCACCCATCGTGGCCTTGGTCGGGTTATCGCCACTGGCCACCTTCTGGTAGGTGTGACCAGAGTTACCGCTGCCGTATGAGCGAACGATGGAGAACTGATCCGCCCGGGCGGCCATCTGTGGAAAGTGTGAGCCGAAGGTGATACCGGGAAGCTTGGTCTTTACCTCCCCAAAGATCGAGCGCACCTCGGATGGAGCATCCATTTTCGGGTCAAAGGACTCGATGTGGGAGGGCCCACCATTAAGGAAGAGAAATACCACGGAACGGTCTTTAACAATTCCGTGCAGTGGAGAGGATGCTTCGGCGCGGGCGCGCAGCAGATCGGCAAGCGTTAATCCTGTTGCCCCGAGAGCACCAATGCGCAGGAAGTCCCGGCGCATAAGGCCCTCACAATTTCGGTCAGCCTTGGTGTCTGAAATCCTGAGCATGCTTACTCTCTAACTATTCCCCAATTGGTCATTTTGTTCAAACAATTACCGGCTCTTCTGCCTGTTATCTCACGCGGTAATCCAATTTGTCAGATTATTAATTGATAGTGTGACCCGAAATTTAACGGCTGACATTGATTACCGCGCGGCGGTAACTGACAAGGGGCGGGGTGCCGTCGTCCCTGACACTGAGGATTACGTGAATGGTGGCGGGGGACACCCGGGGGTTGCCGTCAGGGATGACAAGGTGTGTTTGTTTCCCCTGTGCCTGGCTTAAGGTGGCTGTTTTTTGGTACGTGCCCGCTTCCCTGTAGACCATCCAGTGGCTGGTGATGGAGTTCCCGTCGGGATCACTGCTTTCCGCAGAAGATAGCTTCACCTCACTTCCCGGCTTGGCCTCGAGGCGAAGAATTTTTTTCGAGCGGTCACCATTGAGGATTGCCACCGGGTTGTGGTTTGCCTTGGCAAAGTCGCCGGTCACACACCAGTCCATTCTTGCGGCAAAATCATGCTGGAAGTCCCTGCGCCATCGCCAGATCGTGGCCTGGTCGGAGGTGTGAGGCTTGCCGTTTACCTCGATGGTATCACGGGAATGGTGGTTGTTGGTCCAGATTGGTCGGCTTTCCGCGTAGGATCTAAAAAGCACATACCTGCCGCCCCAGCCGCCATGGGCCGGGCTTTGCGCCCAGCTGAGTCCGTTGTGCACAAGGCCAAGGAATGACGGCGTGTCACCCTCCATGATGTAGCTGCTTTTCGGGTAGAGTTCGCCCAGTGGTCCGTGGTTTTTGATGACGTGCTCTTCCAGCCAGGGATTGTCCACGAGCTGGAAGTCCACCATGGGAGCGTTACGGTAATAGCGGTCGCCGGAGATGCCGGTCCAGGTTGCCCGGTAGTATTCCTTCCAGCTGCTGCTCGGTGTCACGATATAGAAGAGTCCGGGAAATTCCTGTCTGAGCCAGCGGCCGGCATCGTCCTGGTCGGAGATGGTGTAGACGCGCAACCGGGAAACAAGCTTCTTTAATTCATCCGCGCTTCTTTGCCTACGGGCATCGAAAAGGGCCTGGGCAAGGGTGTTGGCCCCTCCCCAGACACTGATCCAGAGCGGCTTCTCGTGATTGCGGTCCGCGGCCTCAAGGAGGAGCTGAGACCCCGGGGATTGCCTGCCTTCTCCAACTGATGTCATGCCATAACCCGGCTGTCCGGTGGCGGTGACCTTCAGCAGTTTCCCGGCATCGGGGTATTGGTCGGCATGGACGGATAGCTTGTCCTTTACCTTGGAATAGGCTGCGATCTGGCGCCTGATCAAGTCTTCCCGCGGCTTCTTGCGCAGGTATTGTGAGGTGGTGGCGATGATTCCTTCGATTTGATATTCATTGGAATAGACCAGGAAGCGCACCAGTGACTGCTCATCATCCGGCTCGTTGGAGATGTCGGTAAGGACAAGGACCCGTTCCCTTGCTCCTGCGTGGAAGAGCAAAAGGGCCCAGAAGAGCATGGCAAGTGCGCAGTTTTTTTCCATTGGTCGTAATCGATGTTTTAGGGAAGGAGGACGTTATCCACAAGTCTTTTAGCCGGGGAAGCTGTTCTCTTTTAAAGGAAGCGGAGCACTTTAATGAAAAGGGCCGTTGGTCCGACCATGGACTAACGACCCATAATGACTTTCATCATTTAGCAGGGAACCCACAGCGTGAACTGCGGGTCAGGCCCCCGCCACCTTCAATATGGTTGAGGATATACTTATAAGCAACCCTGCACATTGGATGGAGTTGTGCCGTCATGAAGGGTTGGAAAATGAAGCTGACGGTGTGCAGGATGAGGGATGATTAGATAGATCTTGTCGGTTTTTAGGATGAATGGATAATGGCTTCATGAGACAGGAGAAAAAATACTTCTATATCGATGGGAATTCAGACGAAGTGGCAGGCCCCTATTCACTGGAGGAATTAAAAAGTTTTCTTTTTGCAAATCGCATCTCACAGGACACTCCAGTGGCTGAGGGGGGAACAAAAAATTGGCAGAATTTTGGTGAAGTTATGCGGTTAGCAGCTTTCGATGAATATAAATCCGCCGCGGAAACATCCAAAAAGAAGTGGTTTGAAATTTCCATTATCCTCGCAATCATCGGTTGCCTTGTGCCTTCAGCATTTTATTTTTTATTAGGAATTTTTCCCGCTGGTTGGGAACGGTTGGCGCAGTACCCTTTTATTGATCCCATTGTGAATCTCCTTGGGATGATGCCTGCTCTTTTTTTCATCCTGCTGTATCGCAGGTTGAAGCAGGGAAACGAAGATCCCTTTTCCTTCACGGCTAACTAAGGTGTAAAAACCGCGGAAGGGGTGGGATTCGAACCCACGGTAGAGTTGCCCCTACACTTGATTTCGAATCAAGCGCCTTAAACCGGACTCAGCCACCCTTCCTGATGCGTTGGCAATCGCAAAAAACCAAGGCCTGCGATTCTACCCACCCTTCAACCGAACGTCAAGCAGGGGAGATCAAAACACGGTTGGCGATCTTTACCCTGGCATTATCCGCACATCCTCTGGATTCCCGGGCCTCCCCGTGTCACCTTTCCCGCAATGAATCCAGTTTACGAGCAAATGGGCGAGACAGGGCTGCGTGAGCTCGTTGCTGCCTTTTACCGGCGGGTAAAGGAGGATGACCTGCTTGGCCCGATGTATCCGGAGTCAGACTGGCAGGGGGCAGAGGAACGGCTTTCCGATTTTCTGGTCTACCGATTTGGCGGTTCACAGAAATACATTGAGGAGCGCGGGCATCCGCGCCTGCGCATGCGTCACATGCCATTTCGGATTGGGGAGGCGGAGCGCGACCGCTGGTTGCAACTGATGGGTGAAGCCATGGCGGAGCGGGCTATTGCCGAACCGGCTGCCGGGTTGCTAAAGGATTTCTTTGTGCAGACAGCGGATTTCATGCGCAATCAGGAGGAATGAGAACTACTGTTCCGGGCGTGAAGTGCTGATAAGGAAATTTTCGTGGCTTTGGCCCGGTATTTTTGGCAGGTTGATCAACGTGAGACGATTTTTTCCCGGCCTTTTTTGCCTCTTTCTTTTTGGCGCCAATGCCGTTTTGGCTGACCAGGTCCTCAAGTGGGATTCCCTGCCGGAGTTGCCCGCACTTAATGAAGGGGTCGACAACCCCGGGGTTGCCGGTCCGTTTGTCGGGGTGCACAACGATGCGCTGATTATTGCCGGCGGGGCCAATTTTCCCAACAAGCCGCTGTGGGAGACGGGCAAGGTGTGGCATGACAAAATCTATGTTTTGGTGAAAGACGGCGCGGCTTACCAATGGAAGGAAGGTGGCACACTTTCCCGCCCCCTTGCCTATGGAGCCAGCGTCTCGACCAGTGAGGGTGTGCTGTGCATAGGAGGCGATGACGCGGAAACGGTTTACCGGGATGTGTTCCTGCTCTCCTGGAACAAGGAGATGGAAAAGGTTGAGCGCAGGGATTTTCCACCGTTGCCGGTCCCGGTTGCCTACGGGGCGGCGGCACTGGTCAAGGATGTGGTCTACCTGGTCGGCGGCCAGCAGGGAAAGAACCTTGACAGTGCAAGCAACAGCGTGTGGTCACTGGATTTGAAACAACATGCAAAACTGCAAAAAGACGGTAAAAGCGCAGAATGGCAGGTTGTTGCGGATGTGCCCTGGTCAAGCCGCGCCTTTATGCAGGTTGCTGCCCAGCACAACGGCTTTGATGACTGCATCTATGTGATCGGCGGCAGGCGAGAGCAAGGTGATGGGGTTGAGCTTCTTTCCGATGTCTGGGAATACAACACGCGCAGCAAGAGTTGGCGTGCCCGGACCGCTGCCGATAAGCCGCTGATGGCAGGAACGGCAATCGGCTATGGCCAGAGCCACGTTGCGGTTCTCGGAGGATCAGATGGTGCGTTGTGGGGGAAGGCTGACGAACTGAAGGATGATCACCCGGGCTTTCCGAGAAAAACCTACCTCTACCACACCATCACGGATACCTGGGTTGAGGCTTTCAATGAGCATAAGGATGGTTCGTCGGGCAGCAGCCCAGCCAACCACGTCACCACCATCCCGGTACTCTGGGGGGATTCGATCATCATCGCCAGTGGTGAGGTGCGCCCCCGGGTGCGCTCACCGAAGATCTGGAAGGTGACCCCACAGCCTAGGGAAAAAGATTTTGGGGTAATCAATTATATTGTCCTGGGGCTTTACCTGCTGCTGATGGTCGGTGTGGGTTTGTATTTTGCCCGGCGCAGCAAGGGGACGGATGACTTTTTCCGTGGTGGCAAACGCATGGTCTGGTGGGCGGCGGGTTGCAGCATCTTTGCCACCATGCTCAGTTCGCTGACCTTTACAGGGATTCCCAGCAAGGCCTATGCGCAGAACTGGGTTTATTTTATTGCCAACATGACCATCCCGGTGGTGGCATTTGTCGCAGTATACGTGGCTCTGCCGTTTTATCGGAAGATTGACGCCACCAGTGCCTATGAGTATCTCGAGAAGCGCTTCAGTCCCCCGGTGCGAATGCTGGGCAGCGGGTTCTTCACCCTGTTCCATGTTTTCCGCATGGCGGTGGTGATGTCGCTGACCGGGCTTGCCCTGTCCGCGGCAACCCCCCTGAGCCCCTTCTGGTCGGTGGTGCTGATGGGAATATTGAGCATCCTCTATTGCACCATGGGGGGTATCTCGGCGGTGATCTGGACCGACACGATCCAGACCATTGTGCTGCTGGGTGGTGCAGTGATTGCATTTTTTCTGCTCATTGCGGGTGTGGATGGGGGATTTGATGGCTTCATGACAAAGGCTGGGGAGGCGGAGAAGTTCCGCATGGCGAACTTCAACTGGGACATTGCCAGCACGCAGGTCGCCATCTGGGTGATTATCCTTGGTTCTCTGGCCCAGAATGTCTCAGGATATACCGCGGACCAGGCGGTGGTGCAGCGCTACATGACCACGCCGGACCGCAAGATGGCGGCACGCTCGATCTGGACCAATGCCGTGCTCAGCGTTGTGGCCAGTGTCCTCTTCTTTGGGCTTGGCTCCGCCCTTTTCGCCTTTTATCAGTCCAATCCGTCGAGTCTGGATCCCACCATAGCTACCGACCAGATATTTCCGCTCTTTATCGCAAGTGAGATGCCGGTGGGATTGGCGGGATTGATTGTTGCCGGGATTTTCGCTGCCGCCCAGTCGACGGTTTCCACCAGCATGAACTCCACGGCGACCACCCTGGTCACGGATTTCTTAAAACCCATGAATTACTGTGGCAGTGATCGGCAATACCTTCGTGCTGCCCGGATTCTTACTGTGTTCATGGGCATTTTGGGAACCGCTTTCGGATTGGTCTTTATCAACCCGGATATCAAGTCCCTGTTTGATGAATTCATCAAGATTGTGGGCCTGATCCTGGGCATGATGGGCGGGCTTTTCCTGCTCGGGGTCTTGAGCAGAAGGGCCAATGCCACCGGGGCACTGATCGGCTGCGCCGGGGGAGTGGCAGTGATGTTATGGGTATGGAAAGGCACCGAGGTCGCAGGTTGGTTCTATCCCTTTGTCTCCGTCGCCAGCTGCTTTGTCATCGGGCTTATTGCAAGCCGTGTATTTTCCGGGCGTAGTAATACTGATGGGCTCACTGTGCATTCACTGCGCCGGCAGGGAGCGGATTCTTCCGGGGATTGAACGCGTGGATTCGGGGGTGTTTTTGTTTCACACCGGGAAATACGCGCTATGTTTCCGGTAATCTCATGGGCGGGAAACAATCAATATGGTCCCGGATGCTTTCCTGGAAAGGTCAGGTGGACCGGGGTTTCTATATCATTTCAGGGCTGATTCTTTTCATCATCAAGTGGAACATCGACCGCCTGTTGGGGGCTTATTTCTTTGATGCCAAGTGGATGCCCTACCAATACCTGTTCCCGGGGACGGAATTTGCCGGCATTATATTGGAATTGAAGCGGGAGGCGTTCCTGCTCTTGTTGCTTGGCACTGCCCTGCCGTTTATCTACGTGGGCGTGATTCTCACCGTGAAGCGGCTTCGCTCTATCGGTATCCCCACCTTTCTTGCGGTCCTGTTCTTTGTGCCGTTTATCAACCTGCTTTTCTTTGCCGTGTTATCATGCCTGCCGGGCCGGGAGGATTCGGAAACTTCACGGGAAGTTGACCCGCCGCCTTTTCTTAAGCGCCTGGTGCCCCGCGCACCCCGGGCCAATTTTTTCTTCTCTATCTGGGTATCGGCTCTGTTGTGCCTGTTGCTCTTGTTGCTATGTGTAC
>CACIUL010000051.1 GCA_902589825.1 uncultured Verrucomicrobiota bacterium | reverse complement strand
GGCATTGGAAAAAACGGCAGAAACCAATGACAATCCGTCATCCAACCCGGAATCGGGTGCCGCGGGGAATGTCTCCCTTGATGCAATTGACACCTTTATTGCTTCCCAGGAAATCGACAAGAGCACCGCTAACTGGAAAACCCGTTTAGCAAAGCCGCCTCAGGTAGAGTTTGACGCAACCGCCTCCTACTATTGGAATCTCCAGACAAACGTCGGAATGATCAAGGTCAAGCTGAACCCTCAAGTCGCGCCGATGCACGTGAGCAGCACCATCTACCTGACCCGCCTCGGCTTCTACGACGATGTCGTCTTCCATCGTGTCATCAAAGGATTCATGGCGCAGGGCGGTGATCCGCTGGGGCGCGGCACAGGAGGCCCTGGTTACAATTACAACGGAGAGTTTTCGCCCAGCGTCAGGCACGACCGCCCAGGTCTTCTGAGCATGGCAAACGCCGGGCCGGGAACCGACGGAAGCCAGTTCTTTATCACCTTTGTGCCAACACCCCACCTTGATGGAAACCATACAATCTTTGGTGCTGTAACTGAAGGCATGGACACCGTCAAAAAACTCGAAGATCGCGGCAGTCGCAGCGGCCAAACCACGGAGGACCTTCGAATAGTAAAGGCCAGTATTGAGGTGAAGTAGAAGGAACGCGTTCCAGAAACAACATAGAAACAACTGACAATTCCACTGATCATGAAAATGTTCCTCATCAGTCTGCCTCCAAAAATATTAATACGCTCACTATGTGCCCTTTGCATACTGCCTGTCGCGCTATCTTCTCTGCGTGCAGAGGAACCGAAAAAGGAAACCCAAAAACCCTCGCCGGCCGAGAAGACACCTAACCCGATCGTTGAGATCACCACCAGCATGGGATCCATCCAGGTGGAACTGGACCGGAAGAAATCGCCCATTACCGTGGCTAATTTCCTGGCTTACGTGAAAGACAAGCATTATGACGGCACGATCTTTCACAGGGTTATCGAGAACTTCATGATCCAGGGAGGCGGGTTTGCCAAGGGAGAGATTCCGGCGCAAAAAACCACCAAGACCCCCATCAAGAATGAGGCTAGCACCTCAGGGCTCTCCAACGTGCGAGGCACTATTGCAATGGCCAGGAGAAATGCGCCGGACAGTGCAACCGCTCAGTTTTTCATCAATGTCGTCGATAACAAGAACCTTGATGCTGGTGGCTTTAGCCCCGATGGCTATGCTGTTTTTGGCAAGGTTGTCTCCGGGATGCAAACCGTGGATAAAATCCGGGGGGTCGAAACCGGTTCAAAGACCCTCAAGACAGCTTACGGCGAGCGACCAATGCCCAATGTTCCCCTCACTCCGGTGATCATTGAGTCGGTTTCGCTCAAGAAGTGACCCCCTGGAGCTAAAACCTTGCTCAGGCAACCTCAGCCAGCAACTTAAGGGCACTTTCCACAGAGGCATCCTCGTGCACCATCGCATTGAGGCTTCGCGCAATCCCCATTGGGGATGCATGCTGCCAGACATTGCGCCCAACAGCCACCCCCGATGCGCCTGCGTCCATGGCATCACGGACCATTTGGAAAAGAGCCCGGTCATCTCCCATGGCTGCCCCTCCAAGAACCACGACAGGAACCAGGCAGGAATCTACAATTGCCTTGAACTCATCAACACTGCCTCCTGTGGGATAAGCGGTCTTTACCACATCAGCTCCAATCTCTGCGGCAATTCTCGCGGCAAAGGAAATGTTTTCCGGCGTGTAGTGATCCGGATAGCCGATGCCATACGGCAGGGACTCAAGGATGACAGGAATTCCCGCCTCGCTGCACTCGCTGACAAGGCTTGCGCACTCGCGAAAAATCCTGTCCTCCTCCTGGTGATGGGGATAGCACATGTTCATCACGGCATTGGCACCAACCTGCATTCCATCGTCGACAGAGAAGGCACGATAACTCCCCTTGTCCGGGTTATCCCCGTGCACGGGTTTGTAAAGGTCGGTGCGGAAACAGACTCCCTTTCCACTGAGAACCTCACTGCAGGCACGCCCGACACCATAATTGACCACATAACCATCCACGTGGGGATTTAGCTCCTCAATGAGTGCCGCAGGATCCTCAAGCCCCGGGACAGGAATGACGGTTCCGTGATCAATGGGAAGGATAACCGTTTTCCCTTCTTTGAAGAACTCTTCCCAGTGGCCGTTAAAATGAGGATCTTCAGTCATTGCTATATGTTTACTTAAACTGTCCGCAGGACAAAGAAAAACTTGGCTTCAGGGCAATGATCCGGTAAATCATTTTTTGTCCCTAAATAATAATAATTTATCGCCGAAAGGAATAATCTATGCCGCACGTGCAAACCAACGGAATCAACATGTTTTACGAGGAACAGGGCTCAGGAGATCCCCTGCTCCTTATCATGGGAATCACAGCACCGGGAGCTGTCTGGGAAGCCCATGCAGAGGCCTGGCAGGCAAATTTCCGCTGTATCATGGGTGATAACCGTGGCGTTGGTCAAAGCGATAAACCTGAAGGCCCCTATTCAAGCGAAATGATGGCCGATGACTATGCCGGTCTGCTTGATGAGCTGGGCATTGAGAAGGCCAGGGTTGTCGGGTGCTCAATGGGTTCCATTATTGCCCAGCAACTCGCCCTCCGCCATCCTGAAAAGGTCCAGAGTGCTGTACTCATGTGCACATGGGCGCGATGTGATCGCTACGCCAAGGGGGTTTTTGAGCATCTGCAAAATGCAAAGGCTCGGCTGCGTCCCGAGGAGTTCATGAAATATGTGCAGCTGCTGATCTTCACCAAGCCTTTCTGGGACAATGATGACGGCTACCAGGCTATCCTGGACGGTCAACTCGATGCCGCAACCGGTGCAGCCCCTCAGCCTGTTCACGCCATGGAGGCCCAGGCGGCTGCCTGCACCGGACATGATGTCCATGCCAGTCTCGGCGACATCAAGTGCCCCTGTCTTATCATTGGTGGAGAAGATGACATCTTTACCCCACGTTGGATGTCCGAGGAAACTGCCGCCGGCATTCCTCAATCCGACCTGCACCTTTATGAGGGTGCTGGACACGCGTTCCACTGGGAGAAAATTGACGACTTCAATCCAAGGGTTTCGGATTGGCTGCAATCCCATTAAAATCAATTCATTAGATCTTTTTATAACACAAAATATTAGAAAACGTTATGGCGATTAAATTTGGCTCAGAAGTCTACACCTGGTTCATGGATGGATACGGTGAAGGAAATGACAATCAACTACCACACATGGCGAAAATCATCGCCAAGTCGGGTTTCACGGGGATCGAACCGATGGTTCTGGAGCCCTATGACACCTACTGGATGGGTGATTGCAAGGATCCAGCCAAACTCAAGGATGCCCTTGACGAAGCAGGCATTGAGCTTGCGGCCCTGGCTCTAATCTGTAAGTGGGACGCCCCTGAGGAAACCGAGTCTGAGCGCGCCTGTGCTGACTGGACCATTGAAGCCCTAAAGCAATTTCCTGGTGCAGCGCTGGGAACTGTTCCCCTGCCCGACGGTCGCCACGACCTTGAGCAAAGAAGGGTCAACTTGGTAAACAACGTCAACAGGGTTTCCCGCAGGGCTGCAGAAGCAGGTCTTCAGTGCTCATTTCACCCGAACAGCCCTCCACCATCCATTGTCCGAACCCAGGATGACTATGACGTCGTCTTGAACAGCCTGGATCCCGCCGCCACAGGATGGACCCCGGATGTGGGACACATCGCGCGCGGCGGAATGGACGTGATCGACACCATGACCAAGTGGGCACATCTTGTGAACCACATTCACTACAAGGACTTTTCAGGCAACGGTCCGGAACCCTGGGCCCAAATGGGAAGCGGTAAACTCGACTTTCACCGCATCACAGAGTGGCTCACTTTGCGCAATTATGACGGATGGATTATCTGCGAGGATGAATGCGAAAAGGCAATCAAGGACCCGGACGGAGTGACCTTGCAAAATGGAGAGTGGTGCAAGGAAAATCTGTCTCCACTTGTTGAGGGGTAACCCTTTATCACGTTTGGGCCATTACATAAGGAGGGTTTCAACACCCCATTTAACCCACTCATCATGCCTCAATACGCAATTGGTCTTGATTTCGGGACCAACTCCTGCCGGTCACTGCTGGTCGATATTTCCGACGGCAACGAGGTGGGCACTGTGGTGTTTGATTACCCTTCCGGCGAGTTGGGAATCCTTACTGATCCAAAGGATCCCAATGTGGCTCGCCAGAACCCTCAGGACTACCTTGAGGGCCTGGAGATCATCATCCGCGGCGCGCTTGAACAAGCTTCACGGAGCATCCCGGGCTTCAAGGCTGATGAAGTCATCGGCATCGGTGTCGATACTACCGGCAGCACGCCCATTCCGGTCGATCAGTCCGGCGCTCCTCTTGCGCTGGATCCCCGGTTCAGAGACAACCTGGACGCTAATGTTTGGCTCTGGAAGGATCATACCTCCCACGCGGAAGCTGCCGAGATAACCGAACTGGCAAAAAACATACGCCCTGAATACCTGGCCAAATGTGGAGGCATTTACTCCTCCGAATGGTGGTGGGCAAAAATCCTTCACCTTAAGAGAACTGCCCCTGATGTCTTTGAGGCAGCACACAGCTTTGTCGAGCACTGTGACTATATTCCCGCGGTCCTGTCCGGCAACACCGATCCGGCCACACTCATGCGCGGCGTATGTGCAGCAGGACACAAGGCCATGTATTCAGATAGTTGGGACGGGTTACCCGATAAGGAATTTCTCTCTGCCCTGGACCCATCGCTGGCTCAATTACGCGACAGGCTCTATGACAAAGCCTATAGTGCGGGGGATCAGGCCGGAGAGCTATGTGAGGAATGGGCAGAAAAAACCGGACTGGCTGTTGGGACATCGATCTCTGTAGGCGCCTTCGACTGCCACATGGGCGCTGTCGCATGTGGTGTCAAGGAGGGAACTCTCACAAAAATCCTCGGCACCAGCACCTGCGATATCACGGTAAGCTCTGCAGAGAACGAGCTCGCCGACATTCCTGGGCTGTGCGGCATCGTCAACGGCTCTGTTTTACCCGGTCATTATGGCATCGAAGCCGGTCAAAGTGCTGTTGGTGACATTTTTCTATGGCTGGTTCATCACTTGGTGCCTGAGAGCTACGGCAACACTCCTGAGGAGAAATTTACCAACATGGAAAAGGCAATGGCCGACTCTGCGCCAGGCTCAAGTGGGCTGCTTGCACTTGACTGGAACAACGGGAACCGCACCATACTTGTCGACACCAGGCTTTCTGGCATACTGCTCGGGCAAACTCTTCATACCGAGGCGCACGAGATCTACCGCGCCTATATTGAGGCAACCGCCTTTGGCGCGCTTACCATCATTCGAAGGATGGAGGAATACGGCATTAGCATCAATGAGGTAATTACCACCGGTGGACTTGCCGTCAAGAATGCAACCCTGATGCAGATATATGCCGACATCCTTGGTCGTCCCCTGAAGGTAGCATCAAGTGACCAGACCTGCGCTCTCGGAGCAGCCCTCTTCGGGGCTTCATCAAGCGGCGTGGCAAGCTTGGAAAAGCTCCAGGAAAACTGCGCAAAAGTGCGAGACATCACCTACAACCCGGTTCCTGAGAACCAGGGGACATACGAGCGCCTTTATTCTCTTTACTTGGATCTCCATGACAGCTTCGGCACCGTGACGTGGGAAGGTCAACTCGACCATGTCATGAAGGAGCTGATCAGTATTCGCGAAGCACAACGCTGATCTGTCTGCTATACACACTTCCCGGATATCCGGGTGCCACGGCTCTCTTGTTAACTCAGGAAATACACCCACTAGGAATCGAACCTAGACCTACGGTTCCGGAAACCGCCGTACTATCCATTATACTATGGGTGCCTTGAGTTGAATTTCGACTCTAAGCGCACAGGTAATTCCGCGCAAGCCTTGGTAATTGGCAGCTTTCCCTGAAATGTGTCCCCTTTACATTACCCCAACCCGGGCAAATAGTGTCCGCCCTCTAAATGACTCAGGCAAAAGACATTGTCGTTATCAAGTTTGGTTCGGGCATACTCACCCGCCCGGACGGAATGGCCCTGGACGAAACGCAGATCAATAACCTGATCAGTTCCGTTGCCGCCCTCCATCAATCAGGAATCCAGCCCATCATTGTTTCGAGCGGAGCCGCAGCCGCCGGCATGATGAAGTTTGGATTTGATAAACGACCAAAGAACCTTTCAACCCTTCAGGCATGCTGTGCTGTCGGACAAACACGCCTGATGCAACTCTACTCCAAAATCCTGGAAGATGTTCATCTCAACGTTGCCCAACTTCTCCTCGATAATGAGGATTTCTCTACGCCCGGCAGACGAAAGAACGTATTGAACACCATTACCACGCTCATTGAACTGGGCGGAGTCATTCCGGTGATTAACGAAAATGACTCGGTTGCTGTCGAGGAACTGAAATTCGGCGACAATGACACCCTTTCCGCCCAGATTGCCTGCCTCATTGAAGCCTCTCTTCTCATCCTCCTGACTGGTGTAGACGGGCTGAAGAATGAAAAGGGAGATATTGTCAGCGAGGTTGAAAATATTGATGAGGCGATCTGCCACGTCAGACCGGAGACCGGAAAATTTTCCGTGGGAGGGATGGCCACAAAACTCGAAGCGGCACGGGTTGCAACGGCATCCGGCATCCCTGTTTTTATAGGCAATGGTGATAATCCCGGTCAAATTCCAGAGATTGTTGCCGGGTTCGGTAAAGGAACTAGGTTTCATGCCAATTAATGAATCAATGACAATTAAGGAACAGATCCTGGAAATGGGCGCCAGCGCCCTAAAAGCTTCGCGTCAGCTCTCTTCCCTTTCCACAGAGGAAAAGAACTCCATCCTTTTGGCTATGGCCGAGAGCCTGGAACAATCATCTTCGGATATCCTCCCCGCAAACAAGCTCGACATCGCCGCAGCAGAGAAAAACGGCTTAACTTCCGCCATGGTGGACCGCCTCAGGCTTGACGAGAAGCGACTGGCGGCCATAGCCGACGGAATTCGACAGGTGGCCTCCCTTCCGGATCCTGTTGGAGAAGTAATGGCCAAATGGCAACGCCCCAACGGGATTGATATCACGCAACTGCGCGTCCCAATCGGCGTCATTGGAATCATCTTTGAATCGCGACCCAACGTGACCAGTGATGCAGCTGTTCTCTGCCTCAAGGCGGGCAACGCCACCATTTTGCGCGGTGGAAGTGAGGCGATCCATTCCAACCGCGCCATCGCTGCTGCCCTCCAGTCAGGCGGTGAGTCTGCCGGATTGCCGCCAAACAGCATCCAGTTAATCCCCATCACTGACCGGGAAAGCGTCCAGCACCTTGCCGAGATGGATCAATACCTTGACCTGATTATTCCACGCGGAGGGGCAGGATTGATTGAGAAGGTTGTTTCCTTGGCGCGCATGCCCGTCATCAAGCACTATGACGGGATCTGTCACGTTTTCGTTGACAGTGAAGCGGATATCGAGATGGCCGTCTCGATCACTGTTGACGCGAAGACCCAGAAACCCGGTGTCTGCAACGCCCTTGAGACGCTTGTTGTCCATCAGGATATCGCTCAGGACTTTATCCCCAGAGCCTTTGCCGAACTGCACAAACGCGGTGTCGAACTTCGCTGCGACGAACAATCTCTGGCAATTTCAGGTGGCGACGGAGTAAAGCCCGCGGAAGAATCAGACTGGCGTGCAGAATACCTTGATCTCATTCTATCGGTCAGGGTCGTTAATGACCTCACCGGCGCCATTTCACACATCAACGAGTTCGGCTCCCAACACAGTGACTGTATCGTGACACAGAACCCATCACGCTCTGAGCGCTTCCTCCAGGAAATTGACTCAGCTACCGTCTTCTGGAATACCTCAACTAGGTTCAGTGACGGTGAGGAATTTGGCTTTGGGGCCGAGATCGGCATCAGCACCGACAAACTCCATGCCCGTGGCCCCATGGCCCTAAGGGAACTGACTTCATATAAGTATCTTGTCCGTGGAACCGGGCAGACAAAGGCGCAGTGAAACTGCGGGCATCTGGCACCTGACAGATGTTTAGCGGTCGAATTTGGAATCCTGCTCAAGGTTCAGTATTTGATTCATGACCTTATCCACGGATTCACAACCAACTTGATCGATGCTTAAGCTGACCAGCGGCAGCTTGTATGTCTTCTTTCTGGACCTCAGGTATGCGGGATCATAGTGATGCTTGAGGATTGATGTCACAAATGCCATGAAATCCCCTTTCCTGATGCTTTCTGACCACTGATCCACCACATCAGTGGAATGCATGGGCAATATGGGGTCCATCTTTTTAAGCAGGAGTTCGGGTGATCCCGTGAAGTGCCCATATTCTCCAAGGAGATAACGCGCACGGGCCTCAAGTGGAACGTCCAGCTCGATAACAGGAGCTTCCTTCATCAGTGCCCACATACTTGCAGGCACCTGAACGCGGCCAACGCGACTGCTTTCCGATTCCACATAAATAGGCCTGGAGTAATCCATGCCTGAGAATTGTCTGAATAAAAGGGTTTCGAACCTTTTTTGACTTGGCTGTCCCCTTTCAGGATCTTCACCGAGGGCGGATCCCCTGTGACATGCCAGTCCTTCAAGATCTATGACCTGATACCCCGCCTCATCAAGCCTTTTCAGCAGCAGGGTCTTTCCGGCTCCCGTTAACCCGGCTATCACACGGAAGCACGTAATCTTATCAAAAATCGACTCAAGACAATTGCTGATATATTTACGATATGCCCTGTACCCACCGTCAATGAGGTGTACCCGCCAACCAACCTCAGAAAGGACAGTGGCCATAGAGCTTGATCGCTGACCTCCCCGCCAGCAATAAACCAAGGGCCTGTAATTGACCTGCTTGTCACGGAAATGCTTCCGTAAATGCGCAGCAATATTAGAGGAAACCAGGCCCGCTCCCATTCGTCGTGCCTCAAAAGGGCTGACCTGTTTATAAACACGCCCCACCTCAGAACGCTGATCGTCATCCAGCACGGGGAGGTTGATCGCGCCCGGAACATGATCGTCCATAAATTCAGCGGGCGCGCGAACATCAATAATCTCATCAAATTCGTGATCCTCAATCTCTGCCGGCAAAACTGTCGGTAAGGACCTGGTGAGAAAATCTTTGCTGGCTTTGCCCGGCATGAAACTGCAGTAAAGGGAGCTTATATCAGTTGGGGTGAATCCTTTCCATGGGAATCCATCAATTTTTGCACTTCAGTCCGCCGCAATTTACCCAGAGCCCCGCGTGGTATCTCACTGACCCTGTAGGCATTGGAAATTCTTTCCGGTCCGGATGAAAGATCGTTGTATTCATCGAGCACCGCAACGGTATCGACTCCCTCTTCAGCCAACAGGACCAATTGATGACCTGCCCGCACTTCGGCGAGCGCAATGACCGCAACATGCTTACCCGCGATTGATTCAACCCTTGCCTGCAGGCAGTCCACATCAACCTTTTCCCCAAGAACCTTGATCACTGAGTCCGTCCTGCCTAAAACATTCAGGGCCCTGCCAGAAAGCTCGATGCGATCTCCCGTGCTGAACCAGCCCTCTGCATCAAATGGCTTTACCAGCTCCCAATTTCCAGAATGCTTTACAAGGTAACCATTGAAGAGATTGGTGCCTCGAATCTCAAGAGTGGAATCATTACCGACCCTGGCATCCCAGCATTCAAGCAGGTTCATGCCGTCTCCTTCATGGCGCTGAGTGGCAATCTGCGATCCAGCCTCGGTCATCCCATAGGAAGCGATGACAGGCCAACCTTTTTTTAGTGCCGCATCACGCAGCCTCGGTGTCAGCGGGGCTCCTCCAATAATTACAGCCCGGAGACCTGAAGGGGCTGATCGCCCGCTCTTCAAAAGGTCAAAGAGTTGCGTGGGAACCAATGAAGTTAAGGTTGCCCGGCTTTTATTACAGCAATCAACAAGCGCGTTGGGATCCCATTTGCCTTCCATGGTGACAACCCGTGAGCCGGAATCGTCAGCACGCATGTAAATGGCAAGCCCGCCTACATGAAAGAGCGGCAAGGCACATACCCAGGTGTCATCTTCTGAAATATCAAGGTGTGCGTTCACGGCACGGGCTGAACCCCTAAGCGAATCACGGGTCAGGATGACCCAACGGTGGCTTGAACTGGTTCCTGAGGTCGATACCAATACGCTGCCCGATGCACCCAGCCTTGCACACGCGTCGATGAGTGATTGGCGATCCAGTTTCAACACAGGATTACGCAGGAGAAGCGTCTCCTTGCCGTGGAGCAGCTCATCAATTACAGCGTCCATTAAGATTCTCCCACTCCATTGACTCAAGTTCCTTGTTGCAACCAAACCCGGTATCCTCCGCCTTTATGACAATCTCACCAAGACCACACTCAAGCAGATCCCCATTAAAAAGGGAAGCCTGGTATGCGGCATAGTTCCTGCCGATAACATGATCCATATTATGTGTAATACAATAGAGGCGCCCAGCAGGCGGGTTTAATTGTCTTGAAGGTTTCCATATTCTCACCGCAAAGCCCCCAACAGCATCATCAGGCCCCCAATCGAGCGCGAGATCTACTCCCAGTTCGTCTGACGCATCTTGCCATTGTTCTGCATCGTAGGGAAAAGGATCCTCAATGAACTGGATTTTACGACGAGCACGGGAGGTTAACCCACGCATGAAGTTGCAGAAGACCTCATTATCAAGGCACATATTAAAGTCAATCCTGACATGGCATGATTGAGTAATGGCTTCAACTGCGCTAATAGTTGATGCAAGATTACTTGTGCCCTTGACCTTGACGAGGTCTCCAGTATTTACCCTCGATAGTTGAGGGCCAAGTAAATCAGCAGACTCGATATCTGCTAAAAGATAGTGACTTTTCCTGACGGCTACGGTGCTCAAAAGATGAATTCCCTGCCGCCGTGCATCCCCGTCAATCATACAGCAGTTAATGCAAGCCCTGCCCATGACTGTTGGATTGCCTGAACGCAAGGCATCCAGGTGATGCTCAAGTGTTTCATCCCCGAGTTCAGGCCAAACCTGAAGGCACCCATATCCACCCCTGTATTCAACGACAACCCCCGTCACGCTACCGCCCCCAACCTGGGGGTTGTGGTAATCGTTGGCCTCAAGAGTATACCTGGAAAATCTGATCAGGTCTTTCATTCAAGAAGGAGTCCCAAAGTAACAAGAGCAGAAAAGGCAATGAGGGAGAGGATGGAAAAGCTAAGGTAAAGATTATAGGACTTTCCCGGTGCATTGCGCCAAACACAGCGGGTCAGGACGAAGGCAAGAAGAATCCCGGGCAATGGCAGCAACGTAACCTTGGGCAAATCATAGAAAATCCACCACAGACCACCAAGGAAGAAGGGCGTAAGGCTAAGGAACGCTATCTCTATCCTTGCAAACCGTAAGCCAAACCTTGCAGCAAGGGTCATCTTCCCGGCAGCTTTATCCTCTGCAATATCCCTGGCATTATTGACTGCAATCAAAGTAGTGGCGAGCAGGCCGGTTTGTGCCCCCAGGAGAAAGGATTCAGGCAACCACACACCCGTCTGCACAAAACACGTTCCTGAAACGGCAATGATGCCAAAGAAGCAAAAAACAAATAATTCACCCAGTCCGCGATATGCCAGCGGAAAAGGCCCGCCCGTATATCCATAAGTAAGAAGCAATGAAGGAATGCCGATAATAACAAGGATGAAGCCTCTCTCTACCACAATCACCAAGGCGAGGGTTAAGGCAATCATCACAAAAGCAATTCCTGCCAACAACAATGACTCGGGCGGAAGTTGTCCGGAGCCTGCCATTCTGGCCGGGCCTAGGCGCTGATCTGTATCAACTCCTTTTCGGAAATCGATGGCATCATTGAAAAAGTTTGTCGCAACTTGAATGGCGAGTGCAGGTAAAAGGGTAAAAATGAAGAGATACAAACTGAACTCTCCTGCCAATGAATGCGATAGAACGCCGCCCAGACAGACCGGAATAATACAAGCCACCAGCGTCTTGGGCCTGCTTGCTAAAAACAGTGCGGGAAAACAACTGGGATTAACACCCTTTTCGTTCACGGCAACTTCGGGAATTTAGAGAAATCCGGAGGTCGCTTTTCATTGAATGCATCCTTACCCTCCTGTGCCTCTTCAGACATATAGTAGAGAAGTGTGGCATTACCTGCAAGTTCCTGCAGTCCCATCTGCCCATCGCAATCCGCATTCAATGCAGACTTCAGGCAACGAATAGCCAGCGGAGAGTGCTGGAGAATCTCACGCGCCCACTTCAGGGTTTCCTCCTCAAGGCTTTCCAGCGGAACAACTGCATTCACTAAGCCCATTTCAAGCGCCTGTTCGGCATTATACTGACGACACAAAAACCAGATTTCACGCGCTTTCTTCTGACCAACAATTCTCGAAAGGTAACTCGAGCCGAGCCCCCCATCAAAGGAACCGACCTTGGGGCCTGTCTGACCAAACCTGGCGTTTTCAGCAGCCAAGGTTAAATCACAAACAACATGCAGCACATGACCTCCGCCGATTGCGTAACCTGCGACCATCGCGATTACAGGTTTGGGCAATGCGCGGATTTTCTTTTGAACATCCAGTATATTAAGTCGCGGTACACCGTCACCTCCGACATAACCGGCATTACCACGAACTTTCTGGTCTCCTCCGGAACAGAATGCCTTGTCACCCTCGCCGGTAAGGATAACCACCCCCACTTCGCCATCTTCCCGAACTATGTCAAGGGCGACAAGTAACTCGTTGACTGTCTCTGGACGAAACGCATTCCTTACTTCAGGGCGGTTAATGGTGATCTTTGCTACTCCGTCAGGTGTCTTTTCAAGACGAATGTCCTCAAAGTCAGCAATTTTTTTCCAATTCATACCCCATGAATACACACTTCAGGACGAAAGGAAACCACGGATGATCGCCGAGGTTGATTCTGGTTGCTCCCAAGGGCACCGGTGCCCTGAATCCGGGATAACCTCAAGATTCGACTCCTTCATCTTCTCGACGGCAGAGGCGGCAATCTTTGTAAACTTTTTGTCTTCTTCTCCGGTTATCCACAATACAGGAATCTCGATTTTCTCAAGCTCGGGCAGGAGGTTGCGTTGACGCCCCAAGGACCATGAAGTGAAGCAACGCTTCAACCTTTCAGGCGACAAGGTATTGCGTGCTTTTGACCAAGGCATCTCACGACCACCAAAAACAGGCTGCCTTGACCATTCATCAAGAAATCTTGAAAAGTCTTTTTCTGCAAGCTCGGCCCATACTTGGTCAGACTGGATCCTTTGCTGCCTGCTCGTCTCATCCATGAGCCCTGTGTGGGAGGAAATAATAACAGCCCGAGACCATGGACTGCCTTCATTCACCAGTGCATGCAAGGCAAGGCGACCGCCCATTGAATATCCAATAAGAACATCACCATCCGATGATCCGGCATTCAGGTGCCTTCCAAATGAATCGAATCCATCAGGATTGTCAGCATACAGGTCGACAGGATTGACGCCCCTTGTTCCCAACATTGGAATAAAGCTCTCCCAATCACTAAAGTGCCCAGCAGCACCATGAAGCATATGCAGCATCAGCTTTTAATCGAATGCCAGAAATCATCTGACTGTTCAAGGCTCGGGAACAATTCTATAAGTAGTAATCCGTCAGGCAATGCCCTCAGGTCTTCCAATGCAGCAACTTTCCTGTAAGACATTCCCCACATATCTGCCCACCCCTTAAAGCTGAAACTATGGGCATTCTCTACCAGTTGCATTTGCGAAGGATTGAACTTCTGCAAGGCGGGCAACCTTCTGAATATTCTTCCCCCGCCATTGTTTATCACGACTATCCTGCGGTTTGAGTGAGGCAATTGGTCAACAATCCATGGGCCGGCAAGGTCATACAGGGCGGTCAAGTCACCAACGAGAGCCCATGCTTCCTTCTCGCAGGATGAAAGCCCCAGAAATGTCGACACGCAACCATCAATCCCATTGGCTCCGCGGTTGGCAAAACATCTCAGCCCCCTACTGTTAAGGGTTGCAGCGAGATTCCATTCCCTAACTGGTTGACTGTTGCCAAGAAAGACAAGGCTGCCCTCAGGTATATACTCTGAAAGTCGACGCACCCATGACGGCTCACTTTCTGGATAGGCGCAAAGAAGCTCATCAAGGGAGGAATTGTCATAATGGCATTCATTAAAATTTTCAGGAACATCCAACGCATTCCAACATGGAGATGTAACAACCGATGATTCCCTTGCCAGCCCGGGTAGACCGTTTGGAGAAACGGAAAAAACCTCCACCCCCGGCTTCTCCTCAAGGTCCCTCCATAATCGGTCAGTAGGCACCCCGCCGATTCTCAAAACACGCGCCACATCATCGGGAACGCAACACCTGGGAAACTCTTCCCTCAAGCCGGATGTCGCCTCAGCCAACACTGGCACATTGAGTCGCTTAAGGAATCTTTTAACATCATCTCGCCAGCTGAGGGGCAAGCATCCAACAAGAACCATGCATTGGCCCGGCCTATTGAGAAATTGCTGAAATAACTCTGTGTGATGATCCGAAGCGGATGTCAGTGATGCAACAAGGTCAGGATTCGGCAGGGAAATTGAACAGCCATCCAGTCCAACAGGCGAAGCTTCCTCTAGCGGAACATTAATATGCAAGGGGCCCCGGGCTATCCAGTCGTCAATATCATGCTCGGCATAAATTCCGAAAATATCATGCTGCACAATGGCCTGCGGCGCCCCCTTCCCACGAAAGCGAACTGGACGGTCAGCCGTTAACATTACAAGGGGGGCGGCTTGGTAATGCGCCTCGATAACAGCAGGAAAAAGCTCGGCTGTTGCCGTGCCAGAGGTGGTGACAACGGCAACCGGCTCCCCTGTTGCTATCGACTTACCTAGTGCAAAATAAGCAGCGGAGCGCTCCTCAGGATGATTGTAAACCTGGACATTATCAATTGAAGTAATGACAGCAATGAGAGAGGAATTTCTTGCACCTGAACAAATCACAAAGTTCCGCACCCCAATGGCAATGCATTTACCAATGGCTGAAATTGCAGGATTTGAATCGTTTACATCCATACCGCCAGCTTATCTAAACCAAGGAAAAAGCTTTCTTAACCCACTCACGCTTAATGATGAGCTCTTCCCACTCTTGCTCGAGAACACTTTCCTTAAGAAGGCCGCATCCCGTTGGCAGGTAGACATCATTACCACTCCAGAAGATTCCACGAATAAGCACAAACGACTCAAAACATTCACCAATCTTGACCCCAAAGGGCGAACCAAAAGCAACCGGAACCCCATGATCATCACGCAACGAGCACAACCTATCTACCAACTCCTCTTTCCTTGGAACAACTCCAACCGCTGGCGTTGGGTGAAGGGCCTTGATCACATCATCAATAACAGGTTGCCCGGAGAGCTCAACGGAGAATTGGGTCATGAAATGCACAATCGCACCAAGGTCAAGGATTTCGCGGGTTGATTCACGCACTTTGCCCATCGGATTAAGCACGCTTTTGAGCGAATCAACAACATAGAGGTGCTCTTTTTGCTCCTTTTTGTCCTTGATGAATTTTTCACATTGATCGGAGGTCGCTGTCCCGGCAAGTGCCATTGCCTTAAGTGACCTCCCCTCAATACTTACAAGCCTTTCAGGCGTCAGGGCAGCAAACCCACTCCCATTCTCCTGAAAAGCACAGAGCGAAGCTGAATGCAGGTCAGCGCAAGTGGCACCAATAAGATCACGGGCAATACCCTTAGCGTTATTAACCTTGCATCGAGACGAAACAGCAGGCACCGCCTTGACTAGCTTCCCATCATCCAGCATTCCCATGATAGAGCGAAAACTGCGGGAAAAGTCAGTGAATTCAGGATCCTCCCACTCAAGAAAATCGCTCCCCCCTGCATTGAAGGCCAGCTCACCCAGGGAACTTAACCGGCACCATTCTGATGGAATTCTCCAAGGAGTCTCTACAGATAACCGGAAGTCATTTACATAGAAGGAAGGCATTTCCTCAGAGGGCTCTTCGGAGTGCTCAAACGGGGCCTTTCCTGCTATGAAGCTACCATCAGAAAGTTGCACCAATGCGAAATCGCCACATGCAAGTGATTCCGGCAGGCAAGCATCGGGGTCTGGACAAGGAGTGGTGGCTCGCATGAATACTCTAACCCGGTATAAAAGGACGGTTAATGCCAATGGACAAGAGCAAATCAAAATTCATTGCTATTGCAAAGATCCATTCATAGGACCAATATTCTGGTCCGAAAAAGAATGGGGCCAATTGCGAAATCTGGCTCCGTACGTTTCATGAAAACCCTCAAAAATTCATAATTCACTTAATAAGATGTCACAGCAAGACGCCATAGACCAAATACAGGAATGCGCCAAGGAAATTGCCCTGCAACTGATGAAAATACACCCCACGGTCGGCAACCTGGGCAATGAAGAGGTTCAGTCTATCGTCCTTGGATCCCTGCACAAAATGACAGTGGAGCTTGAGGTGGTGAAAAAGCACCTGATTGTGCTGCAGAAGCGTGATGACAGCACGGAACTCTAGCACACTCGCCAACTGGGACATTACTTGCCCAGGTTGTAAGCCCTGCGCAGCGCCGAGACAGACCAGATAAGTGGGTAAAGGGCTTCATGATACCATAACTTGGCAAAATAGAAGCCAATTGGCGCTGCTGGAAATTTCCTGCCCTTCGATGTGGCATGAATCAACCACTGGACACCATCGTTTGCAATTTCCCTGTTTCCGCCTGCACATAAAAGAGCATCGACAGCAAGCGCTGTCTCCTCAATAGATGAGTGTCCGGAACAAAGCCCTCCGCCCCAGCCACCATCATTATTCTGGGCCGCCTCAAGCCACTGGATACCGTCCCTGATAAGATGCTCCGCCATACTCCCATATCGCGGTGAAATTTCCGCAAGCGCAACAATCACTTGAGATGTCCCATACGTTAAGTTGCTTTCTTCCTTAAGGTACTGGTTGCCAAACCACAAAGGCGCCCATGACCCGTCAAACTCCTGATTTTTCTTCAGGTAGGAAATCGCCCGTTCCGTTGATATTTCCACACGCGCAGCAATGACCGGGTCAATATGGTCATGCCATTTATCCCATGACCTGATACAATGGGCAGTGATATCAGGACTGCTCTTGTCAAAGGGCAGGGCTCCCCATCCTTTGCAGAACGTTGGAATTCCTCCGTCATTGTTCTGCAGGTTCAAAAGCCACAGAATTCCTTCCTCCGCAGATTCAAGATACTTAGCTGCCGGATCATTCCTGCCAATAATCGACAAGGCAATGAGCGCACCTGATGTATCATCTGCATCGGGAACGCCTCCCGGAAGATCAGTCCACGCCCAACCTCCCGGAGGGGTATTTGTATATGGATGAACTTCACGATATTGCTGGTTTAATAACCATTTGCTTATTTTACCAGCCTTCGGGATCAAATTACTTCCTGCATTCTGGCTGGCTGAAGCCAGAGCCTTGACAGACATTGTCGTCAACCATGTAGAAAGATTGGTGTCAATTTTCCAACTTCCATCCTTGGCTACAGATTCCCGGAGAAATCCGACAGCCTTTGAGACAACGGGGTGATCTTTCTCACCGGAAGCCGCAAGCGCCATGGTCACAAAGCTGGTAAGAGGTGTCGCCTCGAGGAACCCTCCGTTCACAGGCTGGATCTCTTCAAGCACTCGTGATGCCCTTGGCCACAGCTTCTTTCGTATAAAGCGGAAAGGTGAAAGGGGCGGAAGATTTCGGAATCGGCAATACCCGATGGCGATCAGGGCAGGTAACGCATAGCTGACAACAGGAAGTCGCAACGCCCCGAAAAGGGAACGGGGTAAAACACTAAGCTCAAAAGGCAGTGCTGCAACGTGACGCCAAGCAACAGCTCCGCTCCCGAGCCTGCCGGCAATGGCACACATCATTAATATGGGAGCTGAAAATGTCCTGTCTTTTCCATACCTTGCAGCAGCCGCTTCGGCAATCCTCGCAGGCTCAAGGCTCCCCACATAATCAGTTATCCATGACTCTGCCAACCGTTCTGACTTGAGGATACGTTTATTGTCCCCGGGCAGTCCATCAGCACAGTTTAAGGCAGACCATACAAGCAAGGTGGTGGAAAGATTGCTGTAGCTCTTAACCGTATCACCCCATCCCCCATCAGGATTCTGGTTGCGAACAAGCCAGCGTAACCCGGCATCAATAAATTTCTTATTCCCCTCCCTGTCAGCAAGATTGAGTGCCTGCACAGCTGTCGCCGTTGACAACGCGCTGCTTGAAAGCTCTCCTAACCAATATCCCCCATCGGTTTGCTGATCAATTAATGCAGAGCATGCATTTTCAAACGTTGCCTCCAGTGCTTTCATCTTCAAAGACTAAGGTGTCCCAGTGCGAGCAACCCGTAATATGTATATTCAAGGTCCATGACATCATCTGCCCAATGACCGTGAAAAGCACCATTGTTTACCCATAGAGAATCCACAAAATCCAGACACGATTCCTTGATCCGCGAATAATCAACCTGCATCGCTTCCAGCGCATGCAGGCTTACGGCAGTTGACAGAAGGTCGGGCATTGGAGCTTGCGGAAATGCCCTGAACCCACCATCTGGATGCACGCACCCCAACAGCCAATCCGCAGCCAGGTCCGGAATGCTCAATTTCAGGCTGTGAGAGACAACAACGGCAGCGGCTGTTGCCGTTGCCGTGCCTTGATCCATACCGCGTTCATTTCCCCAACCTCCATCCCGGGACCTCAAGGATGCAAGGCATGATGCAAAATTCACTTTGTCAGGAATTGGCTTTCCGTAATCAGAGTATGCACCATAAGCAAGCAGGCAAGCGTATGCTGTTGAGCTTTTGGCGCCTGCCCGCTGGCTATAACCGCCATCCGGTGTGCGGAACCTCTCCAGATTAAAGTAAAGTTGGTCAAGATCGGGGAATGAGACTCCAATCGCCGCACGCGCACGCGCAAGGCAACAGAGATGGATAAAATCAAGCTCATTCCCATTCCCAAAAGCATCCAGGTAATCCGCTAAGAGGGATTGGGGTATGTCTGCCTGTAACGCGCATAACCCGTCAATGCCAAATACTGTATAATAAAGGTCACTTTCCCCATTGCGGTCCCTGAACCCTCCATCATCATTATGCTGACTTGTGATGAATTCCTCCACAAGCGGGGCAGAATCATCAAGCATTCCCGAAGAAAGCCGGGCAACCTGCAGCATCTCAAGCCGTAATGACACAGGCTGAATGCTAAGCCGTTACAGCATCCTCTGCCTCACGAACGCCATGCTTGACCTCGTATTCTCGGCACCACCCCTTTATTTCGAGCTCGTTGAAAATCTTGCCGAGAACCCGCCTCAACAAGCCCTTGAGATTTTCATTATCAAGGTCAACAAGTGATCGGACAGCTGCTTCCTTATACATCTCCAACAAGGTCAAGCATCGTTCATCAGCACCACTCAAATGGGCAATGTCTCTAATCTTGGAATAATCAAATGATTCGGGGGCGAGTTCTCCATTCCACAATGCATTCATCACATCCTTATCATCACCATTGGATTTTTCACGCGCAAGGGCAAGCAGGACATTGGGACGGAAGCTTTCCTCGGATCCGACAAAGGAATCATCGGACACGTCGTCCATGTCATCCCGTATCTGATAAGCGATCCCAAGGTTTTCGCTGTAGTTCTCTATAACCTCGCCCACGCCTGACAGCCTGTCGGCATATGCAGCCCCAAGCTTGAGAGCAACCTCAAAAGCCGGGGAGGTTTTATATCGATGAATCTCAAGCACCTGCTTGTGATTAAGCGGGCCAGGATTTAATGACCAGTTCAGCTCATCCCCCTGCCCCCTGCACAACTGTCGTTGACCCTGCCCGGCAACCTGGACCATTTCAGCCTTAAGTGTGTCATCAGCCCCGGATTCAGCCAATAGACGATAGCCCTCACCAATCAGTAAATCACCGACATTGATAGCAACAGCAACACCGTGCTTCTCATGAAGCGTCGGATTACCATAGCGAAGCGCATCTCCATCCTGGATGTCATCATGGATTAGAGATGCCTTATGGAAGCATTCCACGGCAACGGCAATATGGCGCAGCCCTGCAGGCAGTTCCTGCCCACGATCCTCACGCAATGCCTCAAAGGCCGCGACACTAAGGAATGGTCGCCAGCGCTTGCCTCCGCCGACAAGCCAGTCACGGGCAATTTCCTCAGCGACACCGTCAGCTTTACCCATCACTTCCTCAAGCGCTTCATGCGTAAACCAGTCCCTTACATCACTTTGCAGCTCATTTAAATTGAGTCGCCTCGTATTATCCTCACTGGTCAGGTGAATAATGTCCCACACCCAGTCAATATCCACAGTCGTGTTAATGCAGTCGTCCTGAAGCAACGGCACCGCAACAGATGGTATGGCGGCAGCCTCTACATAGGGAAAGGTTCTCTCCAGAACCGGCAGGCAGGATATTCCCACAATGGCCTCAATCTTTCCGGTCTGAATTAACGACATAACCACCGCTGAGCCCTCTGCCACCAGCACGGCATAGCCCAGGCGCTCCGCTTCCTTCTGAAAATCCTCTATAGTGCACAAACCGCACTGTTTGCAAAGCAGGCCAAATTCATCGAATGGCGCTGGGCACTTGTCCTCAACTCGAAGGCATTTTGGCATCAACAAAAGGCGACGCTCATAGGGAATGCTCGCAAGCGTCTCACTCCACATTTCATTATT
This sequence comes from uncultured Verrucomicrobiota bacterium, assembly GCA_902589825.1. Taxonomy (GTDB): domain Bacteria; phylum Verrucomicrobiota; class Verrucomicrobiia; order Verrucomicrobiales; family DEV007; genus CACIUL01. The sequence continues at coordinate 1,130 of CACIUL010000051.1, read as the reverse complement.
GAGCAAAACCGCTGTATAATGAAGATAGAGATCAGGAGTGTCCGTGTCTTCAAGGATTTTCCGGGCATGAACCTCCAGCTCATCCAGGGGCATCGGGGCCACGGGTGCTACTCGTGCATTATATTCCCTTATGTGCGCCAACAACTCATCCCTTTCCCGCTTAGTCTGGGGAATGTTCTTTTTTGGAGCACGAAATCTGGTTTGCGTGGCCGGAATAGGCGCAGGCAACTTCGTATTGCTGATGCTTGTTGCTGTCGACATTTTCTGAATTTTAATCCGACTGTTGTATTTTTTCCAGCACGTCCTTCGCCTTTCTCGAAGCTTCCTCAGCCTTCTGGGCAATTTCCTCAGGGGAAGGCAAGCTGGCAAGAACCTCCATTGGTATGTCACCCTGGGCGGCAAGCTTGGTCAGGCATTTCTTCCTCTCTCCCAGCGCTTTACCGGAATCCCGTTCCTTTGAAAAGCGCGACTTTGCCCCTTCGCTCCGATCTCGAAGTGAGGCATAGATATCACCTCCCAGAAGTGCAGAAATGTCCACTTTCATTTTTTCCCGCTGCGTATCAGCATCATTTACCTGCTCGCCGTTAATCGGGCCACCTGAATACTTGGGGAACATGATGGCAACCTCCGGGCATACCCTGGAACAGGCAGGACAGTTCGTTTTGCAGTTATCATTGTTCTGCACCTGTATCTTGTCACTCTCATCAACACCGTATACATCAAAGAGACAAAAACTTAAACACTGCATGCAGTTGGTGCACCTGTCGTAGTCGATCACAGGAAACCAAGGTTTCCACTTGCCCGGCTGGTTCATGGGTCTGTCCTCCCGGGCACCTTCAACCACCTCAAGTGCTCCGGCTCCATCCATTCCCGAGATATCTCGTGTCAGGATTTCTATTTTCCCATCTGCATCACCAAGGTTTGGTGCTTTACCTCCATCAAAGCGACCGATCACAAGAAGGCGCTCAAAGTCACTGTCCCGGGTCATGACGCCCTCTCCGGCGATTGTCGTCGCGTAACCCTTGTCCAGTAACATGGAGAGCAACAGGGAGCGGCAGCCGGGCTCAAGCTCAGCAGCACCCTCTCCTTCATAAAGAAGCACTCGTAACGGATATATTTGTTCAGACATC
>CACIUL010000050.1 GCA_902589825.1 uncultured Verrucomicrobiota bacterium | reverse complement strand
ACACTGGCCACGCTTCAGAGTAAGGCTGAGGGTTTTGGTGATATCGTCAAGGCATCCGGTGGAGCGGCAGATGACGCAACCCTGTTGTTGGTAACAGAGCAGCTTCCGGCACTTGTAGAGGAACAGGTGAAGGCAATTGCCAACCTGAAGATTGATGCCGTGACAGTCTGGGATTCCGGAGGAAAGGGAAGTGAGGGCAAGAATGATACTGCCAATTTTGTCTCAGGTTTAGTAGGGGCACTGCCGCCCCTCCACCAGTTGACAAAGAATGTAGGTATTGAGCTGCCTGAGTTCCTTGGCAAGCTTTCTGAGAATCCTGATGAGGCAGCCGGTCTGATCAAGCAGGCAAAACAGGAAACTCCTCCGGCTGCTACGCCGGAAGAGGGGGGTAATGCCGATGTTGCTCCTGAAGCTTAAAGAGACTTAAATCAAAAAGCCAAAAGAAGCAGCAGCCTTAGTCCTCGCCATTTTTATTGGTCGGGGATTCTCCGCTCATACCATCGGCAATCTTTCTGCCCTTCTCCCCAAGTGCTATTGCGCCCTTGCTGATTTGGCCAAGTGCTTTTTTTGCAAGGGGCTTGGAATTTTGGATGATGGTTCCGCCCTCCTCCTGGGCAGACTTAATCACCTTCGCTGCCTTGCCGAGAATTTTTATTTTTTTAAGCATGGGTTACTGAAGTTGGCTTTGTGTAGCATATTACTATGCACAAAGGATTGAGCTCATTCCAGTGAAATAGAAAAAGTCCTGGTGTAGGTGGATTTGCAAGAGGTCGCCTAACTATTCTCTCCTTGAAATGTTGCAGTAACTAATGGTTTAATTCAACATGTTGCAATGATTAGAGCATTCAAGATATGGTTTATTTCTCTTGTTTTGCTTTTCGCCATTGCCAATCAGTGCACGGCGCAGTCGTTCAACCACGGGGTCGCATCGGGTGACCCTTTCGCAGACTCTATTGTCCTTTGGACCCGTGTCACGCCCGCTGATCAACTTCCGGTTGAGGTGAAGTGGGAGATTTCCCGTGACGGTGACTTTTCAACAATCCAATCCGAGGGTGTCTTCATGACAAGTTCCGCCAGGGATTACACAGTAAAGGTAATTCCGGAGGGTCTTGCCCCTGACACCCGATACTTTTATCGTTTTTGCGCAGGAGTGGCTGAAGTTTATTCCCCTGTGGGAAAAACGAAAACGTTGCCGAATGGACAAATCGCAGAGGTTAAGTTCGCTGTTTTCGCATGCTCTGTAATCACTGTGGGAGACTTTGATGCCTTTGCCAAAGCTGCCGAATTAGGCGGGTATGATGCCATGATTCATACCGGTGATTATATTTATGAATATGGCCCCGAGTATGAGAATCCAGAATACAAGCAACCGGATTCTGTTTTTGAGCCTCCCAATGAACTGCGAAGCTTAAGTGATTATCGGTTGCGTTATGCCCAATACCACCGGGAACCAAGCCTGCGGGCCGCCAGGGCATCAGCTCCATTTATCGTGATATGGGATGACCACGAGGTTGCCGACTCAGCATACAAAGATGGCAGTGAAGCGCATGATGATGCTGTGCAGGGATTGACTTGGGCTGAACGGCGGGCGAATGCAATGCAGGCCTATTATGAATGGCAGCCCATTCGCGAGCCTGCATCAGGCAACCTTATTGAAGGTTACCGGTCCTTTGATTTTGGAGATCTTGTTTCTCTCCATATGCTTGAAACACGACATGTCGCGCTTGATAAGCCTCTTGCAGTGCCTGGCAAGTCTGATATCGAGATGACAATTACAGCGCTTCAGGATCCTGAAGAGAGAATGAAAGTGATTAACCGCTTGCAACCCTTTGGCCTAAAGGAGGAATCAATTCCTGATGACTTGGCTGATAACGAGGAGCGGGCGGAGGATTTTGGCCTTAATGTGTTGCTTCCTGTGCTTCTGGCAGAAGTGCTTCAGGTTGCCTATACTGATGGTAGCAGGCACATCCTTGGGGAAATCCAGCTGGACTGGCTCAAGGAAAAAATGAATGCATCAAAGGCTCCATGGCAGGTACTTGGTCATCAGCGACTCATTCAGGAAAACAAGGTTCCGGCAGCAGCAGCGCCACTTGTTACCATTGCCTATGAGCTGACTGAGGAGGAACTATTTGATTTCTCGATTCCCTTTTTTGTAGCACTTGGCAAGCGTCAGGCTGATGTGGAATTGACCGAGCTCGAGAAATCCTACTTTGTTGACCAGGTGCCAGCTGCTCTGGAAGGACTGGAGGACTGGAATGGGTACGCCGTAGAGCGAGATACCATGTTGAGCAGTGTTCCTGACGGGAAAAAACTGGTTTCACTGGTAGGCAATACCCACAACTCCTTTGCGTCTCCACTTCGAAAAATTTCCGATGGGACCGTTGCGGGTATCGAGTTTGGGGCTCCGGGAGTGAGTTCATCGGGATATGAGCGATTTGGTTCTGCGGATGCCTTTGAGGTTCTGATCAGCGGTTACAATCCGGATTTAAGTTTTGTGGACCTTGAATACAAGGGATTTGTCGATGTGAGGTTCACTCCCGAGTTGGTAGAGGCACGTTATATTTTTAAGACGGGCACTCCGGATGATCCTATTTGGGAAATTCAGCCGCTGACATCAAGTGATGGGTTGTCATTGACCACGGGAGTTGCATCCAATTTAGAGAACGCTGACCAGGATAATGACGGTCTCTATGACTGGCAGGAGATTGCGCTTGGAACAGATCCCGGAAAGACCGATACGGATGGGGATGGATATTCCGACAGGATTGAGGCCTTAAACAAAGGACTTGGGTTTAATCCCACAGGTGTGGATTCTGCAGAGATTCTGGCCAATCTCTACACGGCCAACCAGCTACAAAATCTGGCACTCGGTGCGCCTGTTTTGAAACGGGATCCGGAGACCGGAAATTTCATACTTAGTCTAAAGCTGAAGAAAACGGTTAAGGATGAGGACTGGAAGGATTTACCGGCTTCAGATGGCAATTTACGCGTTGGTGATGATGGCAGCATTGAGTTTGAGTTTTCATCACCTGATGACGCGGCACTCCTGCGCATTGCACCCGGGACAATCCCGGGGCATCAACCTGAGAAGTAAAGCCGACTGCCTATTCCTCTCGGACACGAAGAAACAGGCTTTGGCTGTTTTCTGCAGGGCGAACAATGGGCATGGTCACAATATTCCCTGTGCCCGGTATGCCGGACCGGGTAATCTGCCATGAGGCCATGTCAGGGGAATGTTCAATGGAGTAGGATTTGCCTGCCGCTGAAGGAAAACTCAATGTCAGGCTTTCAACGAACCCCTCATTGTTCCGGGTTGCACCCACCTCAAGTATTGTCATTCGCGCGGGTGGCTGTGGCGGTGGAGGAAAATCAACGATGCTGTCGAGCCACTCGAGATATTGTGTCACACGTGTCTGGTAATCAAAGGCGCCGTATTGGCCAACCCTCACACCCCTTGGTCCGTCTCCCCATGAATTTAGACCGGCAATGTAGTAAATTCCGTCAATTTCGATAAACGCAGGGCAGCCGCTGTCGCCTGCAGCTCCAACTCCTTCAAGAGGGGTAATTCCATCCTCTCCGGGTCGTTCAAAGCGGATCTCGATAAAATGTTCGTCGACGGAACTAATGATATTGGTGCATCTACGAAGCTTACCGTCATCATTTGCTCCCCGCTCTCCCCTGAGTCCGGTGTTGGTTACGCCGCGACCTACAAGGGTCAGTAATGAACCCGTTTCGTTTCCTCCCCGGTAAATAGGCAGCGGTGTCACGCCTGTCACTGGTTCTGCAAATCGAACCAACGCGATATCGTATTCGTCGCGCCTCTGGTTCCATTCCGGATGTAGAATAATTTCGGCGACAGTATATTCTGTGCCATTGACTGATAGAGAGTCCCCGGCATCAAGGTCAGCGGCGCAATGTGCAACGGTTAACAGGTAGGATTCATGTACAAGGGTGCCGATACAGTCTCCGCGCTCAATGAGGTCGACCAGTGCTGGGTAATCCGAGTCATTGACGACATAATCGGAATCATCAAGGTCATCCCGAATAATAATGGCTGTGAGATTAACCTGTATCAAAAGGAAAAATACGGCCGCGATAGGAAAAATTGGCATCGTTGTCTTACGTAATGACATTAAAGCAGAATTAGACTGAGCGTATGTTATTTTTAATCATGCAGTTAATATTGGCACCTGTAAACGTAATGAAAATTAAGTGGTCCTGAACTGGACATCTGAAATATTGACGTTAATGAGCCGTAAACCGACCTTGGTTAATCCAAGCACAACATATTCCACGATTTTTTCTATCAGTGAATCCCGATCATCCTCCATGGCCAAAATATCCATTGAGCTAATTGCCGCACGCATTCGATCATAGATAATATTTGCTGCCAGTTCTTGTACCTCGCCAAGTTTAACTCCGAGGAGTCGTTCAGCAGCATTTTCAACCACCCCGGGCGTGGTGGAAATGCCAACGGTTAATGTTGAGAAGAGATCGACGTCGATGCTGTTTTTGTCCCTCACGCCTTCAAGATTTACCTTCAGGGGGATAGGTGTGAGATCGAGAAACTGATGGTGCTGGATAACAGGCCAGACAAATGCGGGCTTGCCATGGATGCACCGGAATGATTGAGATCGTGAGGTCATGGAATAAATGACAAGCACACGGTCACTGGGGCAGCGTTTGTAGAAGAAATTAAGCAACGCAACGATGCCTGCAGCCCCAAAAACCGGTGCAGCGATCCAGAGAATTGTTTCTGTATTCATTCAGACTGTTAATGGATATGACGCGTTGATATCAATCAATGCTGATGAGGGTGTCATTACCCTAGAGTGAAGGTCGACCGAGCAGTTGATGATCATTATCCAATTGAATGCAATTGGTAATTGCAGAGGTGATATATTTCTTGGCGAGGCAAACAGCTTGTTCGAGTGAATGCCCAAGTGCGATATATGCAGTAATTGCTGCCGAGTATGTGCATCCGGTTCCATGCGGTGAAAGGCCATGGGAAAAGGGGGCTTTGAAGTGTTTTTGCCCGTTTTCAGTAACAAGTATATCGGTCGCATCGTCTTTTTCCAGGTGTCCACCCTTGAGCAGAACAGGCACCTTATACTTCACGTAGAGCTTGTTGGCGACTTCACTGAAGTTGTCCTCGGTGACGCGCGGAATGGCCAGCAGGATGGCAGCCTCATTGAGGTTTGGAGTGAAAAGTGATGAGCGGGGAATAAACTGTTCACGGAAAAGGGCAATGCCCTCATTATCAACCAGCATCTTCCCGCTGCTTGATTGGATCACCGGGTCTACAATTAAGTAACCGCTAAAGCGATTGTGCTCCAGGCACTCGAGTGTTGTTTCCATCAATATGGCGGAGTTGAGCAGTCCTGTTTTAATCGATGCCACGGGGAAGGATTTGAGCAGCATATTTAACTGCTGTGCAAGATGATCGGGCGGGACAGGGTGAATTTCCCCAAAGTCGCCAGGGATTTGTGCCGTTGAGCAGGTCAGCGCGCTTAGACCATGAACGTTAAGGTTGGCGAATACATTGATGTCAGCCTGTATTCCTGCGCCACATGATGGGTCAGATCCGGCAATAGTCATTGCGAAGTGGGGGGAACTTAAGGATTTGTTTTCCATATCCTCACAATTGAAACTTTCATTATGACGGGAACTGTGTCTAAGGTCATATGAAAGGAAGGATTTGTAAATTGGAGATCGAAGAACTCAGTGGACTTGCCGTCAATATCAATGACGTGATCTATATGCCAGATCTGGAGGCTCCAGATGACCGTCCTCATCCTTTTGTATACTTCGTAACGATTTCCAATAACTCCAAGGAAACGGTCTTGATTAAAGGTCGTAAGTGGGTGATCACACAGCAAAGCGGCGAATTGACAATTGTTGAAGGAGACGGTGTGGTGGGGCAGTTTCCGAAGTTAAAGGTCGGCGAGGATTTTAGTTACAACAGCTATCACGTTATCAGTTCAGACTGTGTTGCTGAAGGGGCGTTCTTTGGTACCGGAGAGGATGGACGGCCGGTGTTAGTCAGAATCCCGCAATTTGAATTAAGCGTCCCAAAGTGGGTTTAACCCGCGGAGCTACAGTTGTAAGCGTTTTTTTCGGTAACCACGAAGTCCATTGCTATATCATGGTCAAGTGTTGGAATTAAGCGGTGCATTTGCCGTTCAAAGGCAACGCCCACCTTTACGGTGTTTCCGGCGAGTTTTGCAAGGAAGCGGTCATAATACCCGCCTCCGCGCCCAAGACGCTCGCCGTCTTTTGTGAAGGCCAGACCAGGCAGTATTACAAGGTTAAGTTTTCCGTGAGGAAAGGGCGTGGAAGACCCGTGTTCCGGCTCATGAACGCCGAGTCGTGATGGCTGCAAGTTGCCAAACTCAGTAACCCTATGGGGAATGATTTGTTTTCCCTTGGTAACAGGCAAGAATACCGATTTGTCATGCGAATTCAGGGCTTGAAGCAGTGCCCTGATATCGGGCTCGGCAGGCAGTGGCCAGTAGGCCATTACATTGCAGCAATTTTCGGCAATTTCCCTCAGGCGTTCTCTGATTTGTTTGGATGCCTGGGAGAGGGTTGCCGGTCCCATGCATTTCAATTCTGCCAGAGCGTTATTGCGCAGGTCTTCTTTGGTTTGGATTGGTAGCGGCAATTAAATAAAAGTTTATAGCTGGTCTTGGTGATGGGCAGGCAAAGCCCGTGCGTCATTCATTTGCCTGGCGTTCCTCTTCCAGGTCGGATTTTCCTGTGCGGAATGCTGCAATAAACAGTAGCGCTGCGGCAACACAGATGCATGAATCAGCAACGTTGAATGATGGCCAGTGATGCCCGGATAAATGAAAATCAAGAAAATCAACGACATAACCATGCAGTATTCGATCTGTCAGGTTGCCAATGATTCCTGAAATGAGCAGTGCTACCGCAGTGCCGTTAAGGGCTCCTGGAAAGTGACCCTTTTTCCAGAGAACAGAAATCAAGATCAGGGCGCAAACGGCAACGATGGTAAAAATAATGTTTGAGCTTGCTCCTTCATTGAATTGGCCAAAGGCAATCCCGGTATTGTGGACACGGACCAGATTAAAGAAGCCGGGAATCACCTCGACCTGCTCGTGATAGCTGAGAGAATCAAGAACAGCAAGCTTGGTCAATTGGTCAAGGATATATAGCGGAAGAGTGAGTGCTAATAATAGCCGGATCATTGAATTGGCGGGATTGTGAGATTGCTCAATATGTTGCAATTGGCTGGCAATGTTTCAATCTGTCCAGATAATGCCAGATTTTGCAATTGAAAACACGGTTCGAGCTGAGGGATTTTCTACTATAGCTGGGATTGATGAAGCGGGAAGGGGACCTTTGGCCGGCCCTGTGGTTGCAGCCGCAGTGATATTGCCTGACGGATTTTACTGTGACGGGTTAAATGACTCAAAAAAGCTTAGCCCTGCGCGCAGGGAAAAAATTTACTCTGTTTTAACAGCTGAGGGTTCTGGTGTGATCTGGAGCTTTTCGCGGGTTGACTCGGCAGAAATTGACTCCATTAACATACTTAGGGCAACACACAAGGCTATGTCATCAGCGGCAGAGTCCTTGCCGGTTAAGCCTGCGATGACCCTGATAGATGGTCTGCCCGTCACGGGTTTTCCCTATCCATTCAGAGCCATTGTAAAGGGTGACAGCTTAAGCTTGAGTATTGCAGCGGCAAGTGTCCTTGCAAAAGTCGAGCGTGACAGGATTATGATGGAATATTCGAATGAATATCCACAGTATCAATTTAATCGTCACAAGGGGTATGGTACCCGTGTCCATATTGAAGCTTTGAGAACTTATGGGCCTTGTAAAATTCATCGCCGATCGTTTGCGCCTGTTGCGCAGACCGTTGCCAGAGCGTGAGCATCATGGCGCTAGATGGCCAACTAAAGAATTCATTGGCAGACTGGGAGAGCGTATGGCTGCCCGTCATCTCAAGAAACAGGGAATGAAAATTCTTTATAGAAATTTTCGGGCGCCCCACGGAGGAGAAGTGGATATTGTTGCCCGTGATGGACAAGTGCTTGTCTTTGTTGAGGTAAAGACTCGGACGAGCGATAAGTTTGGCCGTCCGGCTGATGCTGTCGACATGGATAAGCGCTTCCTTATTTGCCGTGGTGCCTTTCAGTGGTTGCGCCTGCTGGATGACAAGCACGGAGAAATTAATTACCGCTTCGACGTGGTGGAGATATGTCTCAATGTGGACAAGAACAATGATAAGGAGATCAACCTTATTAAGGGGGCATTTGAATCGCCAGATCGTTACATTACTGGCTAGGAGGACGCTGCCGGTGCCAATCAGTCGTTTTTTCAAAGGCGTCGGTTATCCTGAGGACGGTTCCCTCGGAAAGGTGCGGGCCAAGAATCTGTAATCCAACCGGGAGGGCGGTCCCAGTATCACTTTGAACGGTTCCACATGGTGTGCTTGCTCCGCATATTCCGGCCAGGTTTGCTGCGATTGTGAATATGTCGGCCAAATACATTTGCAGGGGATCAGAGGATTTTTCCCCGGCCTTAAATGCAGTCGTAGGTGCCGTCGGCGAGACAATTACGTCAACTTCACTAAACGCGGTTGCGAAGTCATTCCTGATAAGCGTTCTCACTTTTTGAGCGCGTACATAGTATGCATCGTTGTATCCGGAGCTAAGAACGTATGTTCCGAGAATAATGCGCCTCTTGACTTCATCGCCGAAACCTGCGGCACGACTTAGGCGGTAATGATCGAGTATTCCATCATGGGAAGTCGCCCGGTTTCCATATCTTACACCATCAAAGCGAGCAAGGTTTGCTGAGGCTTCAGCGGTAGCAATGATATAATAGGTTGCCACAGCGTATTCCGTGTGAGGCAACGAGACCTCGACGATTTCAGCACCCAGTTTTTCCAGATGAGAAATGGCATCATCAATGCAGGTTTTTACTCCGGGATCAATGCCACTGGTAAAATATTCCTTTGGAAGCCCCACTCGCAATCCCTTTACATCGCCGGACAGGCTGTTGCTGTAGTCAGGGACATCAGCGTCAAGCGCGGTTGAGTCACGGGGATCGCCTCCGGAAATGACCGAAAGAAGAAGTGCTGCGTCCTGACTGGTCTTGGTTATTGGCCCAATCTGATCAAGGGAGGATGCGAAAGCGACCAGTCCGTATCGTGATACGCGTCCATAGGTTGGCTTTAGGCCAACGCATCCACAAAAAGAAGCAGGTTGACGTATGGATCCACCGGTGTCAGAGCCCAGTGCGGCTATTGCGGTATCACTAGCAACGCAAATTGCTGACCCGCCACTGCTTCCCCCAGGGACTCGTTCAATATCCCAGGGATTTGCTGATGGCTTTAACCCGGAATTTTCAGACGATGACCCCATGGCAAATTCATCCATATTGGTTCTTCCCAGGGGGATTGCGCCAGCTCTTCGTAATTTGGTGATTACCGTGGCATCATAGGTCGAGGTATATGATGAGTCCAGAAACCGTGAAGCACAGGTACAGGGCTGACCTTCAACATTGATCAAGTCCTTTATGGCGATGGGAACACCGCCAAGTGGAAGGTTTACATCGGATGCTTCCGCTTCTTTAAGTGCTGCTTCTGGATCAAAAGAAATGTAGGCTCCAAGTTTTTCGTCTCTGGATTGGATTGAGTCAATGATGTCATTTACAGCTTCTGCCGGGCTGCGTTTGCCGGATCGGTAATCCTTTTGAAGCTCGACAATGGAGAGTCTGGAGGCTGAATCGCTCATGACTCGACGACACGCGTCACCCGGAATTGATCGGTGCTTTTTTCAGGAGCATTAGCCAGTGCGCATTGAGTTCCATTGCCGGGGCGGGATTCATCTGCCCGCATTATATCATAGACGGGAGTTGCGTGGGCCATAGCCTCTATTCCGGTGACATCAAGTCCTTCAAGTTGACGAACGTAACCGATAATATCATTAAGTTGACTAGAAAAGCGCTCAACCTCCTCATCAGTGAGCTGAAGACGAGCAAGATCGGCTACATAGTTGACGTCTATTTTGTCATTATCCATTGCAGGCTTTACCGATAGCCATCACCCTGTAAAACGCGAATGATTTTAATCAATTAAAGGGAGCGGGATACCCAGCCGATAAAAACAGAAAAAAGCAACGCAGAGATGATGAAGACCAGCATGTGCTTGCGTCGTTGTGTAAGCTGAGCGGCTGCCTGTCTGCGCATGAGTGGGCGACTTGAAGTGAGAGCGGATACGGGATGGCGGAAAAGTTCACTCCTATGTTCCTCAGGAGGAGGCATATCTTGGATGTCTGATTCATTTAGCGTCACATGGCGCTCCGGGGAAGTATTAATGCAGTGTTCAATATCACGTATTCTTCTGCGGATTTCTTCACGCTCGTCTGCAAGATCGAGGACTTCTCTTGCTGCACCTTGACTTGACCAGGCATCGGTAACTGACTTTTTAGTTGTCACGGTTATCATCAATCAGTTTGAAACATAAAATAGGCCATCGTCACCAGAGCAAAGACGATGATAGGAAGGCTGAAGGCAAACCCGCTGCGAAGCCAGTAGAGGAAATTGCGGGTAAATGCTGGAGAGTGTATGCCCTGAGCGCTGAAGCTTGAATCAGGGTGCAGGGAAGTTGTGCTAATGCCCTTAAACCCGAGGATTAACTGATCAAACTCCTTGAGGGAAGCAGTATAGTTCTTTCTGCTTTCGGATATTTGCTCTCCAGCACCATCAAGCTCCACATCTAAATGCTCCCGTTGCCAATCATGGTCCTTTATACCGGAAACCGTTTCAAGGTGTCGCATGAACTGTTCTTCAGTATGTGTATAATGGGCGATTAGTTGCTCGGCGTCGGAGCGATCGCGCTTGATTAAGGCCAGTGAATGCTTGAGATCAGATGTTATTGAGTCCCTGCCTAGGAGGAACCGGGATTGCTTCTCCCTGAGCTTTTCAAGAGTCTCCTTCTCCTGCTCAATTTCCTCCTGTCGTTTCCGCAAGGCTTCAAGCTGAGCTTCGGCAGTGGCAACCTCCGTGGAAAAATTGTCGCCTTCCTCGAAAATTGAGGGTGTTCCGGATTGAGGATCAGCGGAACAGTAATCGAGCACGGTCTGTTGGCTGGCGGGGGGGATATTCGCGGCTCTGTTCATCCTCAATTAGTAACGGAGCCTTATAATAACAAATTTTTTAATTAATGCATCTTAATATTTTAAAATTTTTAAGAAAAAAGGATTTTACCATGCAGGAAGTATTTCAAAGGCAAACCCATGTAGGTATTCAGTTTCCGGTATGGATGGGTTGATGGGGTGGTCAGCTCGCTGGGCAAAGGTCTGGCTTTGACGAAGTGTCCTTTTGGCGTCAACGGCAGCGTCCCTGACCATTTCGAGGAACGCTTTCCTGCTGACGTGATGCGAGCATGTAAACGTGACAAGTATTCCTCCGGGATTGAGCATCTTGAGCGCTCTGAGGTGAATTTCCTTGTAGCCGCGAAGAGCGTCTTTCAATGATCTCTTGTTTCGGGTAAAGGATGGCGGGTCGAGTATAATCAGGTCAAATTCCTCTGCGCCTGACTCCCTTTTCTTTAAGTCATCAAACACATTGGCTTCAATCCATTGAATGGCATCAAGGCCAGAGCGCTGAGCATTTTGCTTTGCGCTTGAAATTGCGGGGCTGCTGCTGTCAACACCAATGACTTGACCGGCGCCTGCAGCTGCGCAATGCAGAGCGAATCCTCCCTGATTGGTGAAGCAGTCAAGAACACGCTGACCGGAAGCATATTCTGCAACTAGGCGGTAGTTACTTAACTGATCAAGGTAGAGCCCGGTTTTTTGCCCGCCCATAAGGTCTGTGGTGAAAGAAATTCCATTAATGTCCAGGTGCTGCTGAGAGGGAGCTTCCCCTGCGATTAACCTTGTTTCCGGACTGAGTCCTTCAGCAGCACGCATTGGACTGTCATTGCGAAGGATGATCCCCTTGGGTGAAAAGGTTTCTGAGATAGCCTCAGAAATCATGTCAATCCGCTGGTTCATGCCCAGTGTCAGTGTTTGCAGTACCACGTGCTCTCCATAGCGATCAATGACAACACCGGGAAGCCCGTCGCTTTCGCTCCAGGCAATTCGGCAAAGTTCCTGATCGATTCTGCTTAAGCCTTGCCTGTATTTCAGCGCCCTTTCTATCCTCCTGCCAAAGAAGTCGCGATCAAGGACCTGCTTGCGCCGAGAAAAGCGTCTGGCAACTATTTGCGATGCGGGATTGTATATTGCGCTTCCAAGCGGTCTATCCTTGAAGTCCTTGAGCGAGATGACGTCCCCTGGCGATGGGTTGCCAAAGCTTTTCTTTATTTCGCTGGCATAAACCCAGTCGTGCCCATGGAAAATCCGGGCACGGGGTTTAACTACAAGTCCCGGCATGATTGGGGTGTCCTTTATTTGATTGTGAGTTCGGCGTGATCAAATGCGTTGTCCGGGTCTGGATATGCGAAAGTCTTGCCTTCATAATTCCGGATGATGACCTGCCGATCTCCCTTTTTAACGATGTATTCCGGATTGATTGGAACTTTGCCGCCTCCGCCGGGTGCGTCTATTACCAGTTGGGGGATCGCATAACCTGTGGTGTGGCCTCGAAGGCTTTCAATGATATCCAGGCCTTTTGACAGGGATGTTCGCAGATGCGAGGAACCCTTTATCAGGTCGCACATATAAAGATAATATGGACGCACCCTGCAAATCAGCAGCTTGTGGAGTAGGGCCCGCATGGTTTCAGTGTCATCATTGACTCCTTTTAATAGAACACTCTGGTTGCCAAGTGGAATTCCGCTGTTGGCAAGTCTTTCAAGGGCCTGACGGCATTCAATGGTGATTTCACGCGGATGGTTTGCGTGTACACTCATCCACAACGGGTGATATTTGCTAAGCATTGAGCATAATTCCGGAGTTATACGCTGAGGCAGGAAGATTGGAACCCGGCTGCCGATACGAATGAACTCAAGGTGTGGGATCTTGTGCAAGCGAGACAAAATCCTTTCGAGTCTGGCGTCGGAAAGCAGGAGGGGATCGCCTCCCGAGAGTAACACGTCACGAATGGTCTTTGTGCGCTCAATGTATGAAAATGCGGCCTCAAAATCAATATCCAGTTCCTGATCTCCTGCGCCACTGACTACACGGCTGCGCGTGCAGTATCTGCAGTATGCGGCGCACCTGTCAGTTACCAGGAATAAAACACGGTCAGGGTAGCGGTGTACAAGTCCAGGAACCGGCATATGACTGTCCTCGCCGCATGGGTCTGCCATTTCTCCGGGCGAGGTAATAGTTTCCTCTACACGCGGAATGACCTGCCGTCGAATGGGGCAGTCCGGATCGGAGGCGTCAATCAGGTTAAAATAATGCGGGGTTATTGACATATCCAGCTTGCTGCCGGAGAGCAGGACGCCGCTTCTTTCCTCCTGGGTTAGCTCAAGGTGCTTTTCCAGTTCAGGTAAGGAATTCACCCTGTTTTTCAGCTGCCAGAGATGGCTGTTCCAGTCTGCATTTACATCACCTTGCCAAAACCCCGGTGCGTGGGTCAAAAAGTCTGAGTCCAGTCTTTGTGCGGAAATTCCCATAAAGTATTGATAGAGTGTTCAAAGCTAGAATCCCATGAAATCATGTCAAATGCCGTGAACTCCGAAATTCAACAGATAAAAACCATTGAGGTAGGTTGACAAAGCTCTACGCTTTGACTAGTTGAGTCTTATATTTATAAGCTCCATGTATTCAGTGACCTAAGTGATGTTTTTGAAAATCCTGCGTGACATCGCCAAGCCTCAGTGGTTTGAGATTATTATTCACCTCAAGCAGTCCACTGGCATGTCCGTCGCGGAATTATCTAAGGCGTTGGGAATGAGTTACATGGGGATTAAGCAGCATTGCGTGGAGTTGGAAAAACGAGGGTATCTTGATACCTGGAGGCGGCCAAAGAAAGTGGGAAGGCCGGAAAAAGCATATCGATTGACGCATAAAGCGGATTTGTTTTTCCCCCAGCTGGGTAATGATTTTGCCCTCGGGATGCTGGATTCCCTGAGCAATATGCAGGGAGAAGCGGCTGCGGAAAAGATTCTCTTTGGATATTTCAAGGAACGCACCGATTACTATAAAAAGAAGGTCAAGGGGGAGACTTCCCAGGATTTGGCGGCTTCGCTGGCAAAAATTCGTCACAGTGAGGGTTACCTGTCGGAATTCATTCAAGAAGATGGTCCCGGGACGGCCGGGTGCCGAATCGTTGAATACCACACTCCTTTTGGCGATCTTGCAGGTAAATACCCGATCCTGCTAAGGATGGAAGAGCAAATGTTTGAGAGAATTCTCAATGCTCCAGTGAAGAGAATGGAGGAGAGGGCTTCTGCTCTCGTGAGGTTCGTGTTTCATGTCGGGTGAACGAGGTTCATTCCCGATGTGTGAAGGTGCAGTCTTCACTGGCTGCCTGATTTGTTATTGAAGCGTGGCAGCAAGGCTGTCAATGCAGATCTGCGACCAGGTTTCAAGGATGTCCCGTTCAGAGTGTAGCTCATCCATCGTCAGAAAGCATAGGTCCTCAATGTTTGCCTCACCGGGACGGACTTGATTTGTATCCAGTTCAAACAGGTGAACAACGCCGAGGTGGACCTTGCCGACCGCATTGGAGTCGTCATTGATCAAAGCAATGACTCTCTGGTTGTAATTCCCCTCAATTATCAACTCTTCGCTGATTTCGCGTTCAACACCTGTCATGTAGGTATCGCGCTGAAGGGATGCCTGGGCTGCATCATCCTGGTTGATGTGACCACCTATGCCAATAGATGCTTTACTGGCAAGGCGTTGCTCTCCGGATTTCTTGCCTCGAACATACCTGAGGAAACGGTCCTCGTGTTGAAAGATGGCGTAGGGGATAATCTGCTTGTGTGAGGGATCCTCTTCGGCTTCCTCGCGGGGAATGAAGTAATTATTCTCGGTCGCAAGGAATTGAGGAAGGTAGTGGTCACAGTCATTGGAGAGGCCTTGGAATGATCCAAGTTCTTCAAAGAGGCTGCGAGGCACTACCAGCACATTTTCATCTTCATACTGCGCCATTTATAATTTGTAGAGCCCGCTTGTATTTTTGGCAAGTAAGCCTTGCAAACTTAGTGGATTAAGGGGCCTTTTAGTTCCTGTTTTGCTCGTGATCTTTAATTCCAAGTAAAACAGGGTCTTTACTTGAGTGACCGTCCGTGATTTCAGGGATTGCCTTTGTGCTGAGCCATTCTGACTCGGGGATCTCCCAGATTCTCAGGGATCGTTTTCTGTAGAGGGCACCCATCCAAATGTCGGAATCGGGTTCAAGAAAGGAAGATTTTCGGTGTAGGTCAAAGCTGAACGCACAGTGAAACCTCCCGCCTATAAGTTCGTCCGAGTCGTTAAAACGTTTTTCGCAGATATAAAAGGTTCCCGAGACAGAATTCGGCTCATTACCTTTGGTGAATGACGCCAGGGGGTAATGAAATGTCCATTCCTGCATCGGGACAGACTCAGTCATTGGGACTACCTCTGCAGGTTCGGTGTTGCGCCAATGAAATTTTCCAGGATCACGTGTGGCGTAAATGTTAGCCATTCGGCTTGGCTTCCAGAAATATTCCGGTGTCCCTGCGGCTCTCTGAAAACGAACGCGGAAAAACAACGATTTGAAGTGCACGGGGTCACCGTGAATGACGGGTTCGCCGTCCTGCGTACACAAATCTATGTGGAATGTGGCAGTACGGTAATTGCCGCCATTAAAAAGGCTTGGGTTTCTTTCGTCGTTTCCCCTGTAGAACACGGCATTAACTCTTGGTGGAATGTCCGGGCGGGAAGGTAGTGGGGGGTCGCCATATTCAACAAATGTTGTGTAATGAATCGCGTGCTCCAGCGTTGAGTCCCGGATGGACTTCCTGGTGATGTAGTGCATGAGGTGGGCAGAAATTGCCTCTGCGCCAAGCAATAATCCAAGCCACAAGGGTAAAGCCTTCCTGGCCATGAGCATTTTTGTGTATTTGGCAATCCGAGTCCCCGGGATGAACTTGGAAAGTGTGTAATGAAGGGTAAATACAGAAAGGAACAGGAGTATTACGACTGCGATGCCTGCCATCTTGGACGCGGCATTCCACACCTGATCAAAAAGCCATTTTGCTTTCTCGGCTATCTTGACTTCATCTTCAGCGGGTGACTCTTTTGTTTCAACTGGGGCAAGGTAGGTTTCAGGCGAACTCCTGAATTCTTCAATGCATTCAGCGCAACAAAAGTAGATTTTTTGTCCTGAGTGTTCAGCAAAATACTTTGCGCTCGCGTTCCTGGATGGTTCCACAGGGCATTTCTGGTTGATTTGCCCTGCTCTGCTCTGTGTCTGGAGTGAAACGGAGAATATGACGATCCAGGTCGTGTAAATGAGTCGGTGGAAGGATTGCATTCTTTGTTTCTTGTTCGATCATATCCCCTTGTCTAGTGTTCGCAAGTCATGCAGTCATTTAATGGCTTTAAAAGCCCTTGTGGGTATTCGACATTAATTAATTAAGGGATTAGATTGAACTGAAATGAAAAGAATAACTAAGGCTATATTTTTCGTGTTGCCATTGATTGCATTCTCCCAGCAGCTTTCGGCTGATAACTGGCCTGCGTGGCGTGGTCCAACCGGCAACGGACTGGGAAAACCGGGTAACTACAGCTGGAAATTTTCTCCATCCGACAATGTTCTATGGAAGGTCAAATTGCCCGGCAAAGGGAGCTCTACTCCTGCCGTTTGGGGGGATTCCATTTATTTAACTGTGCCAATAGATGGTAAGGATGGAGTAATGTGCTTTGATCGTGCAGGTAAAAAGAAATGGCAGCTGACCTTTAGTAATGAAAGACCGGGCAAGCACAGAAATGGCAGTGGCAGCAATCCTTCACCGGTGACTGATGGCGAGCAGGTCTTTGTTTATTACAAGACTGGAACTCTGGCTGCCGTTGATGTGAATGGAAAAATCAATTGGCAATTCAACCTTCAGAAGGAATTCGGGAGCGATTCGCTGTGGTGGGACCTTGGCACATCACCTGTTCTTGCAGGAGATTTGGTCATCGTGGCAGTCATGCATGAATATGAGGGTGGTAATCCCGAGGAATCAATGGACTCATACATTGCTGCCTTTTCCAAGAAGGACGGCAAGCTCGCCTGGAGAGTGAACCGCACCTACAAGGTAACGAAGGAGACGGGGCAGTCATACACAACGCCGCTGGTTACGGGAGACAAGGGAAATGAGACTATTATCACTTTTGGTTCGGATCACCTCACCGCTCACCGGGCAGCGGACGGGAAGTTGCTTTGGGATTGCGGAGGTTATAATCCCAAGAACAAGGAATATTGGCGGGTGATTGCATCGCCGTCCATATCTGACGGGGTTGTTGTTGTTCCTTACGGAAGAAAAGGTTATTTCGCAGGCGTTAAGGCATCAGGGCAGGGGGATATTACCAAAACCAATCGCCTTTGGGAACACAATGTCGGTGCAGACGTGCCCAGTCCGATTGCTGCTGACGGGAAGGCTTATCTCATCACTGACCGTGGACAGGTTTTCTGTTATAAATTGGAGACGGGCGAGGAGCTTTGGTCCCAGAAGTTGCCTCGCGGCAGCGCAAGTTATTATTCCTCTCCGGCCTTGGCTGGTGACCTGATGATATTGGCGAGGGAGGACGGTGTCGTGATGACGATGCGGATGGGCGGCTCAGGATTTAAACTTCTATCTGAGAATGAAATGGGTGAACGGATCATAGCAAGTCCGATTCCTATCGATGACGTCATTTTACTGAGGGGGGACAAGCATCTTTTTTGCATCGGCAAATAAGAAAGTATTTACAGGGGCGTCGATCGCACGTAGTGCCTGACCTCAAATAGATCAAATTTCTGAACAACGGCATAGTTGCCAAAAGCCTCCTCGAATTGAGGAAAGCTTGTGTCGCCGATATATTCCTCATGGATATAGCTCAGGAAGATCTCGCTTGTTTGCGGCATCAGTGATTCATAAACCTTGGCCCCGCCAATGACATAAAGGTCGCCCTTGAGATCGAGTTCCGGGGAAAAAATTTCTTCGGCGGAGTTGACCAGAGTTGTTCCATCGGGGGGGGTCGCCAGACTTTTGCTGAGGATGATATTTTGCCTGTTGGGTAATGGGCGGCCAATTGATTCAAATGTTTTCCGTCCCATTAGAACCGCATGGTCACTCGTCAGTTCTTTGAAAAACTTGAGGTCTTCAGGCAGATGCCACGGCAACTGGCCTGCTTTGCCTATTATGCGATTGCTTGCCATTGCTGCAACGGCAACCAACTTTAATGTGCTTGTTGAAGCCATTATACTGCAACAGGCGCGGGAATTCTTGGGTGGGGATCATATCCCTCAAGGTTGAAATCCTCGTAACGGAATTGCTCGATATCCTTGATTTCAGGGTTTAATCGCATTGTAGGCAGTTCCCTTGGTTCTCTGGATAGTTGTTTCTCTACTTGCTCAAGGTGGTTTGTGTAGATGTGCAGGTCGCCAAAAGTGTGGACAAATTCACCGCCACGAAGGCCGCAAACCTGGGCGATCATTAGTGTAAGCAGTGAGTAAGATGCAATATTGAAGGGGACACCAAGAAACAAGTCGGCTGAGCGTTGGTAAAGTTGGCAGCTTAACGTTTCTTCTTTCGTGTCGACGTAAAATTGAAAGAAGGCATGGCATGGAGGCAGGGCCATTTTATCCAACTCTCCGGGATTCCAGGCGCTTATAATGTGGCGTCTCCCGGTTGGGTCTGACTTAATTCCTTCAATCAGGTTGCTGAGTTGATCAATGACGCGACCGTCAGGGGCTTTCCACCGCCTCCATTGCTCACCATATACCGGTCCAAGGTTCCCTTCCTTGTCGGCCCATTCATCCCATATTGTTACCTTGTTGTCCCTCAGGTATGAAATGTTTGTTTCACCCTTAATGAACCACAGCAGCTCATGAATAATAGAACGGAGGTGTAGCTTCTTTGTCGTTAAGCACGGGAAGGTTTCCCTGAGGTCGAAACGGGCCTGTGCGCCGAATACGGAATAGGTTCCGGTTCCGGTTCTATCCTCGCGTAACATACCCGAGTCGCGAACAAGCCTCAGGAGGCGGTGGTATTCTTGCATAGAATGATATATTGGCTTCTAATTGACAGGGTGAAAGAGGATTCTATACGGTTGAGCATTCGTTATGAAGGCATATGAAGGGCGAGCCAGGGCATTAACCGCTGATTTATTTCGGCGCGCTCTCACCCTTAATGTCATCATCATCACCATAGATTCCGTTTTTTCCTGAGGAGATAACCATGGGGCGCCTACCGTTCATTATTATGTTCATGGGGCGCTTCCATAGGTCAACCATTCTGTTGTCGCGAACAACGATTGAATCCTCGGGAATATACCGCTTGCTGCGTGCATTATCGCCCAAGAGTTTTTTGGTAAGGGAGAGGTTTTGTCCCTGGGGATAGACGGCAAAGTCCCGTTGGTATTCATTTATTGCCATTTCTATGACGCCGATTATTCGCGCCGTCCCTTTTGCCTGGTAGGCAGGCATGAAAAAAATCCGTAAAATGACAGAGCAAACAAGTATAGCCAGTGAGGCCGCGATGATAAATATGACGCAGCCCCTCTGCATTGCATGAATGATGGTTTACTCGCGCGATAGGCTATGGCTACTTCTCGACCTTGAGAACGGCACTCATAAGTCTCCAGTGGCCGGGGAAGGTGCAAATAATAGGGTAGTCTCCTGGCTTATCGATGGTGAATTTCAGCACTTCCTTGGCCCCGGGGTTCACTAGCTTTGTGGAATAAAGGATGTCCTCACTCTTTGGGATATAGCTTTTCTTCATCGCCTCCGGGTCGGTAAGCATTGCGTCAGCAAGAGCGCCTACCTTTGCGGTCGCCCCTGGTTTAAGTATCAGCAGATTGTGCTGCAATACATCAGGGTTCTTGAACGTCAGCTCAATGGGTTGTCCTGCTTTAATTTTCAATTCTGGTTTGGCAAATTTCATTGTGCCCGGAGGAGTTCCCTGGGCGCTGAACTCGATCTTACGGGCTTGCTTGGCAGCCTTGTCACTTTTCTTTTCCTCGGCCGGCGCGGGGAAAAGAAAAATAGCGAAACTTATCAAGGTAAGGAATGGGCTTTTCATTTGGATTTGGATTTGGATTTATTTAAGGGCATTTGTCATGCCCGGAAAGTTAATGGAAAGGTAATCCTGATTTGGATGAAGCATTTTAAATCTGTATAGGTTGGTCGTGATACTTTGCGTGCCATTGGCTGTAGACATCAGGGGATATTTCAGACGGTTTGATTTCACTTCGACCTCCCCAAAACACGTTCGTATAATGAACCTCAATGCCTTTTGACTGCAAGTGTGTATCAATAGCTTGTTTGTGCTGAAGTATCAGTCCCTTGTCCGTCCCGTGCACAACTCCCATGATGTTGACGTTGCCAAAATCCGGTCCGCCCTCTCTCCAGTAACAGTGAGTCAGTATATGGTGGCGCCCTATCTCGGCGCCGGCAGCTTGCTGCTCGCCTTCGGTTACCCTCCAGTGGAAAAGCCCATTAAACCTTGTGACTCTCTTGCCTTTTCCAGAGGGCTTAACATGCTCGAGAAAGGTTGAAAACCTGCCGATCACTTTTTTTTGGTCGAGTGATTTTGCGATCCGGCAGAAATCCTGCAAGGATACGCCTGCCATTGCGGCACGGTTTTGCCAGGGATCAGGCGTAATTTCCTCGGGTTTGAGTTCTTCCTTCAGGGAAAGCAGGACATTCCATTCCTCGGGCTCCAGCTTAACCGTAGTGGTCGTTTGCATGTCTGCGATGGCTGAGGATTTATCTCCTGGCTGCATTGCTTTACGCCGAACATGGCCAACCCCGAGCGTGAAGATTCCATTGGCTGGCATAAGGATAAACTTGTCGGCACCAACCAATCGCTTTAAAACATTGGCATGATCCTCCAGACGTTGCCCTTGTGGAACCTTAAGCGTGGTCCAGAGTTTGTATTGTGAACCGGTTATTTCCTGATCAGTAGAGCGAATGACAACATGGCCGCTGAAAGGGTCGTTGTTGAACATGAAATCAAACGCAGCATCAAGTCTTGATGGATCAATCTTCCAGGCGCACAGCGCGCCGTGTGCGAGTTTGGTTGCGAGTAATGTCTGCCTGACTCTGCGTATAACACCTGCCTCGAGCATCGCCCTAATGCGCTCCATGACAATGTCGAGATCGACCCCTGACGCCTCGGCTATGGCATGAAAGGGTTGTTGCTGGAACCCGCTGACCATGTCCTCGGATACAGACAGGATTTTCGCGTTAACGCTGTCGTCAAATTCTATTGGGATGCTCATCTTGGGGAGTGTCAGAACTAAAGGCCAAGTCGTCTGAACAGTTCGTCCAGTGGGAGTTGAATGCCAATGTAGAAGTCGCCAAATTCACCATATTTAACAGTGACTTCATCAAAGCGCATCCTGTATACAATCTCCTTGATCTCGTAGCTGTCTTTGCTGAACAGGCTGACGCCCCATTCTGACTCATCAAGCCCAACGGAACCAGTGATCAATTGGCGGATTTTGCCGTGCCACTGGCGTCCAACGCGTCCATGTGCTGCCATTAATTTTTTACGAACGCCATGCTCCAGCGCATACCAGTTATTCAATTCTCCTCTTCGCTTGCCCATGCTATAGAAACAAAAGAGAGGCCAGTCAGGAAGGTTGGGGTATAGCTTGTCATGCGCATACTTTGTAATTCTGGTGCTAAATTCCTCAAGCGCATTCCTGAATTCATCGCTGTCCTCCTTTAGTCCCTGTTCGCCTTTCAGTGTTTCAGCAGCATACTCTTCAGGTGATGTCATGTATTCACCTGTCTCCGTTAATGACAGGTAACTGTAGCAGGGTGTAAGTATGTCCGCTCCCAGTGACCTTGTTAATTTCTTTTCAAATATGTTTGCAGTGTGGAGGTCGGGCGTGAGCATCA
>CACIUL010000049.1 GCA_902589825.1 uncultured Verrucomicrobiota bacterium | reverse complement strand
GAACGTGCACGCGCCCTGCAGTCGGCACGGTTTATCAATGAGAGCGGAACGGTACAGAATGCATCCATGACAACGGGATTGATACAAAGACACTGCCGGTTGGATAGTGAGGGAAGTAGTCTGCTTGAGCAGGCAATGAGCCGGCTTCACCTTTCCGCGCGCGGGCATGGAAGAATACTTAAAGTATCCCGTACTATTGCTGACCTTGATGAGGCGGCGCACATCAGGGCTGAACATGTCCTGGAGGCGATTCAATACCGCTCTCTGGACAGGAAGAGTCACGCATGAATTGATGTGTGTTAGCTATATGGTATGGGTAGCGGTGTGATGCCGAAATCCTGGCGACTGTGCCATCGCTATTGAATTGATCTGAGTCATGAGAACTTGCAAGCTTATCCTTATTCTCCCGGTCCTCTATTTATATGGCATTGAGTGTATTGCTGTTGCCCGCTCCATTGAAGTATTCAAGGACGGTGAACGAAGCTGGAGCTATGAAAAGCTAACGGTGCACGGGTGGACGGTTTATATTGAGCAACGGATAGCAAATGAGACTGCATTAAAGAAAAGGATTCATGGTGAATTGACAACGGGCATTGAGAACTTTCTTGATAAAATTCCACGGGAGGCAGCGGATTACCTGAGGAGGATTCCGATCTGGGTCAGTAATGAACCGGGTTATCCGCTGAGGAAAAATGAAAGGGGGGTAATTCCTTTTCATCGCAACAAGCAGTGGTTGCGTGAGCATGGGCTCAATCCTCACATGGCACCGGGGGTGCATGTCATTAATCCCGAGGCTGCGCTTTTTGAGCACAGAATCCTTGAGTGGGGACCGATGACTTTACTGCATGAACTGGCACACGCTTATCATAACGTGAAGCTCAAACTGGGCAATAAAGTCATTCGCAAGGCATATGCGGGGGCAATGGCAAGGGGGCTTTACCTGCGTGTGCCTGATCGGAAAGACAAGTCGAAGAGAGTGCGGGCTTATGCGGCAACCAATCAGGAGGAATATTTCGCGGAACTTACCGAGGCGTTTTTTGGCAGGAACGACTGGTTCCCGCATAACCGTGAGGAACTCAAGAAGTATGATCCGCGGGGCTACCAGATGATCGAGACGTTGTGGGCTGCGAAGGCCTTCCACTGATTTTTTCCAGACATAAATTGAGGGTAATCACTCAATCGCGAGTCAGGCTTGCCGGGATATGTCGCTGGCGACTGCCTTTTGTGTGAACATAGGCAGCGGATTGTTCTCGTGCCAACTTGGTGATCCTTGCTTATTTTTTAAGGTCATGGATGCTGTAATTGATTTACATTGCATATACAGTCGTGTAAGCTGATTCAGGAGGTGAGCAGTATTTAATCCCACAAGAAAACTGTATGCATCGTGCTGCCGTTAAATACAGTCTGCGCAGGGTCCATGATGGGCGGCAAAGGGGCTTTACCCTTGTTGAGGTCCTTGTGGTGCTGATGATTATCTCAATGCTCATCGTCCTGTCGATACCGGCGATGAAGGGCTTAACATCAACGGCCGGCATGAGCACGGCGATCCGCCACATTTCAAGCATCATGACCCTTGCCCGCAGTCATGCCATTGCCAAGCGGACGATTGTCAGGTTTGGGATTGTTACCGCATGGGAGAATGACAGTGAGGCTGCCTACCGGAAATACGGCTTGTGGGAATGGGACCGTGCGCGGGAGGAATTTGTTCCTCTTAATGAGTGGAAAACCCTCCCTCCGGGGCTGGTGTTCGAGAATAGCCGCGGAGATTATTTACGGACTTCGGATTATGCCCGGAAAGACGGCAGCAGCGTGCGTGGAGATTTTCTGCCATCAAAAGATGCTGAAGCATTCATCGAGGAGGTTCGTTCAGAGCGCGTAAGGGTTGTTTTTTTTGAGTTTACTCCTTCAGGGGGCGTTCGCTTTCCGGGTGGTGAGGAGCGCAATGTGTTAGCTGTTGTGGTGAATGGATATTTTGATCCATCTCAAGGGGGGAGCCTTGTTTATACTGACCAGGAAAAGAGGGACTGGAGCCAGTTCAACATTGATACTTTGACCGGGAGGGTTCGCATCTACAGGCCATGACGGGAAATACACCAGCAAGGCTCCATGGATTCAGTCTTATTGAGATTGTCATTACAATCGGCATACTGGCGACGGTACTCATTTCTCTGGTGGGCATTCTGCCTGTCGGCATCAAATCTGCAGAGGATGCTGCAAACAAAACGGTTCTGGCGGTTATTCTCGAAGATGTTCATAACCGTCTGGAGGGGCACATACTCAAGCCTGGAGTGGTAGCCTCCAGTCCTTTTTTTTATGACCGGCAGGGACTTCATATTGGCAGTGAATCTGATGAGGAACTCAAGATGAGCCGCCTCTACAGGGCTGATGTCCGGTTGATTGACATCACTGATGATTCTCGCTTACAGCATACCAGTGGATTGATTGCCGCAAAGGTTGACGTTTGGTGGCCGGTTGACCCCTCGTCAGGAGAACCTTTCCGGCAGGGAAAGCCGCAGGAAAGTATCACTTTTTATCTTACCCCGTTAACCGGTCCGGAGTGGCCAAGGATTGACAAGGCCTATCAGCCGAAAATCGAGTTCTAGTGTTGAAGAAATGCAAAAATCCCGTCGCAGCCTTTACCATTCTTGAGTTAATGGTTTCCCTGGTTGTCTTTGCAGCGATCCTGGTTGTGTTTTCAACGCTGACCTCGGGAATTGTGAGCATGTGGACGGAAGGGGAGAGCAGGATCGAAACCCATCAAAATGCAAGGGGAGCTCTCGAGATAATGACCCGTGAACTTACACCTGCAGTCGTTGACACGCGCATGCAATTTGCCGTCATATCATCCAGCGAACTTGCCAGGCGCGGAGCCAAGCACCTAGTCCCCGGGTCCCCTGTCATGCTGTGGATGGCTCCACTGGGTGAACTGGGTGGCTTGCGCTGCGTTGGTTACTACCTGTTTAGGGATGTGTCGCGGGGATTTTACCGGCTCAAGCGAATCTATATCAGGCCGCTTGCCGATAAAGCGTATTTCCCGGTAATGGTGAACGAGAACAATCCCCGGGACCCCGCTTTGCGGATCAGCGCCACAAATGCCGATTGGTTTTTGCGCCACTGGGATGCCAAGGCATTTGATGAGGAAGACCCTGCAAATGATGCTGTTGTAGTCAGCACGGTTGCAGATAACGTCATTGCCTTTTGGGTTCAGTGTCTGGATATTGCCGGCAATCCCGTTCCCTCACTGATGAAAGCCCCGCATCATGCCGGCACTACCATGATATACAACTCAGCTGCTTATTTTCAGATGGCGACCACTACTGCCTTTGACAATAACAGGACCACTGAGTTCCTGTCGCCTGGCGGCCAGTCAATGAAGGCCAACCGGGTGCCTGCCGCAGTTGACGTGACTGTGGTTACAGTTGATTCAACGGTGGTGAACCGGGAAATGGATATTCCTGCAGTGGAAAACATATTTTCCAAGGACGGATCACTGGACGTTGAGCAGTCCATTTTGCGCTTCAACCGCGCATTGCTTGAAAGGAACATCAAAGATGCAAGGACCTTCACAACGAGGGTGAATTTACTCAATGGCCAATAAGTCGAGAACCAGGGGAAAAAGGTCTTCAGGCGGGCGCTTACGGCGCACCGGCGTTGCCCTGGTGACCACCATGTTCTTGTTGGCTGCCCTGACCATCCTTGCCATTGGATTTATTGGCAGCATGTCCGTTGAGTCCGGAGCCTCAGGTTCCATACAGGATGCCCAGCGTACCAAGATGATTGCACAAGGTGCAGTTAGTCATGCCATT
This sequence comes from uncultured Verrucomicrobiota bacterium, assembly GCA_902589825.1. Classification (GTDB taxonomy): domain Bacteria; phylum Verrucomicrobiota; class Verrucomicrobiia; order Verrucomicrobiales; family DEV007; genus CACIUL01. The sequence goes on along the minus strand of CACIUL010000049.1, from coordinate 18,297 downwards.
GACCTGTTGCGTACAAATATTCCGCCTCCGGCCCCGATTAATGAGGTTGAGGCACCATTCAACCTTGTGCAGGAAGAGATTTCCGGCACCCAGTCCAGGCCTTTCTCCATTCAGGCCAACTCAGCTCCCGTCACTTCGGTTAACCACTGGGTTGTCAATCCCGGTAGGCTAACGATTATCGGGAATGGCGGGGGCGTGACCCATGTTCCTCTCCATTCCGGTGAAGTTACGGCAGACCCGCAAGGCGAGGCAACCCGGGATGCGGAATCTGTTGATCTTAATGAACCCTTGCCGGGGGAGGTGCTGCCGCCGATTGTGGTGGGCGGGGAGGGCGGTTACGGTTCGTCCTCCAATTCACGTCCGGAAATGCGGGTGCGCTGGATGCCTGTCTTTGATGACCCCGGTCAACGTCCCGGGAAGGATAATCCGATGGTGGGACGGTATGCGTTCTGGATGGATGATGAAAGTACAAAGCTCAATTTCAATGTGGCTCTGGGTAAGCCCTCTCCCCGCGAGGACCGGGCCTTTCACCAGATGGTCAGGATGGGAATGGTAACGCCGATGTTTTACAGGGGGGACGGTGCCACGACATTTAATGAAAGGAGAAACCGACGTCCCTGGTCGCTTGGGCATCCGCGGTCGGTGAACCTTGATGTGCTCTTCAATTCACCGCGCGAGCTAGATCATAACCGCCTGCTGGCACACAGCTGGCTGCATGGATTCAGTCGTTACATGGAGGCAATCCTTGATTTCGTGAATGTTCCCGACCCTGAGCTTTGGCTTAACAGGCAACGTTTTAACCTGACATTCTACAGCCGCGCCCCTGAGTTCAATGTATTTGGGAAGTCCCGCCTGTTTACCACCAATTATCCGCTTTCCCTTGAGGCAGGTCCTCTTTACCAGCAACCGTTCATGGTCAATCCGGATGGTGACCGGGTGCTTCATCTCCACTCACTGATGGGCAGTTTTGGATTTACCCGCCGCTTTCAGGATGAAAACGGAGGAAGCGTCCTGGCAGGCAACATGGTTAACCGCGCCCAGCTGGAAATGCTGATGCGCTACATGAGCCGTAAGTGGCCTGGTTACGGGGCAAGTTTTGTTGATAAATACGGTGAAAGGGAGTGTTTTCAGATTGCATTGAACATGCTGCTTATGGCTCGAATGGCGACGACCACGATGGGCAACGAGCTGCAGCCATTCAGCAGTTCCTATTCCCTCCGGACCACAAGTGTCAATTATGCACCGCACCAGCAGGAGATGAGGGGAAATACCCCTGAGCGCATGTATTGGAGGTTTAATACCGGGGGAAAGGAAGTGTTGATGCTGCCCCAGACACCTGGACCGCACATCATGGAAGTGCGCCTGATATTTGAGCCTGAACCCGGTCCCAACCCTGGTGAGTATTACATCACTTATCGTTATGAAACAGAATATTACATGCCTTCTTTTGGTCCAGTTGTCCGTGCAGAGCATTTCCCGACCCGGGTCGACTACCTGAGGATTAGATCTTCAGGGGCAGGGGTCAGGAATGAACAGGAGTTCGGGGCGCGGACTCCGGCTGATCGTCACGGTTCACGAAACTGGAACCATGCCAGGAGCCTTGGACAGTTGATTGCGAGGCCAAGCGGCAATATTGGCCCCAGCAATGCCACGTTGCGGGGGAGTGCCGTCAACCAGCGTATTATTGCCAGCTCTGTGCCACAGGTAATTGGCCGGGAGCGGCGCTTTATTCCCGTGGAGAATGCCGAGAAGCTTGTTTTCCGTGCGGCTTTGGGATCCAAGGTAAGGTTGAGCTACAAGATTAGACTTGGGATGGGTGTACAGCCTGACCTCCAGCGCGCAGGCAGTGGTGCCGGGCGACCTCGGCAGATGATTCCTCTGGGGGAAACAGAATCGGATACCCTGAGCGGGGATGCCATTATTGACCTGTTAAGCGGGGAGCCGCTTGTGCTTGCCTGGGAAATTGCCGATCCCAGGTTAAGTGGAATGGTTAGCTCATGGGTGCTTGATACTGATGATACCGATGGAGAGTTTGGCTCTCCCGGAGAGAAAAACTCCATAGAGCCAGTGGAGGGATCGCCTGAGAAAAGCAAGTACAAGTATATCCAGCGTGGGCCGTCGGGGATGAGGATCTCTGGCCATCAATACAATCGCAACGATGAATACAACTCGAAAAGCCGGACCTCTTCCAAGGGGTATTGGTCGGTAATCCATACCGGGATGCAATCAGGAGTCCCTTGGCGGACCTGGGACCTTGGCCCGTCCGGAAAGCAGGATAATCCTCCCGACTGGCTGCTTCTTGAACTTCTTGGAGCTACCTATCCTATGCAACACGCAAACTGGAGAATTGATAATACGTTGCCGGATAGCTTTTCAACGGTTTCCTACATGAACAGCACTGCGGGGCAGGTGAACGTTAATTCCCGCATCTATCCACGCAGCCGCTGGTTCAATGTGCCGGAGCGTCGCAAGCCCCTGGAGGGTGTGTTTAAGCATCTGCGCTCCAACAGCGAAGTGGACAAATTTATTGACGGGATCATGGCCCACCAAAAGGATAACGAAGTTTTCGAGTTCATTGGTGAATTGGCCAATGTTGAAGGATTTGAGAATGGCGAGGACCCCTGGAAAGCGGAATCTTTCCTGCGTGATATGGCGGGTTGCCTGACGACCCAATCCAATACTTTCGGTCTCTGGGGCGTTGCCCAGACAGTTAAGAAGGTCCGTTCCAACCGTGAGTATGACCGATTTGAGCAAGGAGACAGAGTTCTTGGCGAAAAGCGGTTTTTTGCCATTATTGAGCGCTATATTTGGCTTGGTAAAGACGGGGTGCCTGGCAATGCCCACTTGAATTCCTCGGGTAAATGGGACCGAATGGCCTTTCCGGGTTCCAATATCAGCCTTGATGAGAACAGCACCGACCGATTGTTCGGATTGCCCGGGTCTCCTCCACTGAGAAGAAGTGGTGCAGCTCAGACCGGACACAGGCTTGTGCTCAATATTGAAGGAAGCTATCCGGAGTATGACGGACCCCAGGCAGTCGGCATGGATGACTTTACCCGGCATTCGCTTGGGGATGTCCGTTACCGGGGATCAAGCCTTGAGGATGCCTATAATCCACCGCAACCTGTAATCAAGTATCGTGTTGTTTATTTCAAGTATCTCGACAAGTAGCCGTTTGTTTTTCCTGCTCATTGTCTTGTCCGCACCGCTTTTCGGGCAACAGGCCAAAGTGCGCAAGCAATTGCCTGTGCTACCGCTCATTCCCTCGGAGTTGTCCGCTGCCATGCCGGGTATGGTGAAAGGCTGGAAGTTGAAGCAGTCAACCGCGAAAAACACATACACAAAATGGATCCAAACACGGGCGACCCGGGTTTTCGAATCCGAGCCGAAGCAAAAGGGGGAGAAACCCTTAACGGTCAGGATCAAGTTGACCGATACGGGGCGATTTTATCCTTCGATTCAGTTTTTTTCCGGCTCAAGGAATCTCAAGGGGGATGGTGCCGGTCCTGCAAGGAAGCGGCTGGCCGGGTTGAGGGGAAGTGAACAGGTTTTTCCTGATGGTCGCAAACAGGTCAGGGCATTGCTTGATGAGCGTTTTATTATTGAGCTGCTCCTGCCGGTCGGGGTTGATGATGCCCAGGTCGACCTTTTTTTAAGTAAATTTAATTTCAATATGCTAAAGGGCAAGAAAGGCAAACCGGTCAAGAGGTTGCCGCCCACCTATACGATGCGCTCCATTGACGAGCTCAAGCCCGAGCGTAACCGTTCCTATCAAATGGCCATCATCACGGCTGAGGAGGTAAAACAAATGCTGGATCAAATCCTGGCTGTTGATCCCTCTATTGCAGAGGACGAAGAGGGTCAGTAGTCGTTCTCCCTGTCGGCACGTTGGCCGTCCAAGTCAACGGGCAGGTCCCCAGACCTTTTCCAGCACCTTGTGAAGATCCGGGTCATGTTTCTTGAGCTCGGCACGAACGAACGGGTAAAAGTCATTGCGATAGAAGTAGGCTTCAGTGCCCTCTGCAAAGTATTCTTTATGGTTGGTCATGGCGTAATGCCTGACATTCTGCCCCGTGAAAAGCATAACCCTGTCATAACTACCCGCGTCCCTTGCTTTCCTGTATGCAGCAATGACCTCAGGATGTTCAAAGGTGAGGAACTGATCATGGTAAGCGTGGGCCAGTTCGTGGAGGATGACAGCTGGATGCTTGAGTAATTGCCCCCGGGAAAACAGGGCCTTTGCCTGCGGAATGTGTACTTTTTTCACGAGCCTGGGATCATGGCCGTGCGATTTCAACCAGCCTGCTCCGGGGTGGTATTGCATCGCGTGCAGAGTAGGGTGGCTGTGCTCAACCCATATTTCGCAGGTGCGCAGCTTCTTGAGTGACTCGCCCTGCACCAGGATGGCAATGCGTTGCAGGTGGTTGGCTAGCATCTTCAGTGCACGTTCGCCTGCGGCAGCATGTTCTCCCTTGAGCATGGCAGGGTCGATATGAACTTTCCAACCCTCTATTGATTTAATAACCGGGTCAAAGCGTACGCCTTTTACTGGCTTCTTCGGCTCAGCTCCGGTGAACGCCGTGGCGGCTATCAAAACCGCTATCAATGACGCGATTGCAGTAAGGGAAAAAAAATGTGTTTTCATCATTCCGTTTTACTTTGAGGATTTCTTGAGGTGCTTGTCTGCAAAGGCAAGGTATTGTTTCCAGTCGTATGGGGTGACATCGTGCTTGCCACTGCGTATGTGATAGCCGATTCGGCCGTGAACCGGCTCGTCGATGGCGGGCATGCTTCCGGCGGGAAGACCATCGGTCCCGAGGAACCGGTATACCGGGTCAGCTCCCTTTGCGGCAAGAAACTCACCGTGAGGGTCTGCCCAGAGGTCTTTTTCCGCACTCGCCACGTAAAGCGGGCGCGGGGCGACCAGTGCCAGCATCATATGCTGGTCGAAGGGCATCTTGTCCTCCTTGTTATTGTAATTCTTGAAGTTGCCACAGAACCAGTGAGGGAAAGAGGAGTTGATCCTCTGCACGGTTTCACCAAAGCGACGCTTGGAGAGGGCAGCTCCTCCGCATCCGGAGTTGTTTGATATAACCAGTGCAAACCGGGGGTCGCTTGCGCCCGCCCACAATGATGTTTTTCCCAGCCGTGAATGCCCCATTACCACGACTCTTCCGGCGTCAATAGCCGGTTCATTTTCAAGATGATCGAGTATCCTGCTAAGCCCCCATGCCCAGGCGGCAATTGTTCCCCACTGGCCGGCATCGGGTGTCCCATAAGCAGCATGAACTCCATTTTGAAACTTGTCATGGAAATCCGGATCTACATCTCCGCAATAAACGGTTACAAGTGCATAGCCACGCTTGATGATTTCCTTAATATCCCACCTGCTTCCTGACAACCCGCGCTGCGCCTCGGTTGCCTTGTTGTTTTTTGCCCTGGGGACCCATCCTCCTGCAATGGCGATGGCTGGATCCTCATGAACGGTGTGATTGCCCCTGAAATTGTAGCCCAGGAATGCAGGTACAGTGCCTGTAGGATTGGCCGGTCGAGCAATCATCAACTGCACCTTGCACCCGGCAAAGTGAAGCAGCGGTTGGGAGAGGATCGCTGTGTCATTGAGAAATTTCTTGTCAGCAATCTCGCGCGTCACCTTTATGGCCTTCTTGTCAAAGGCCGGCGCCTTGCCAAACATCCGGTCTTCAAACATTGCGAGAATTTCTGCCCTTCGGGCAGGCCACGAAGCGGCGTCAGCGACGTCCTTAAGCGGATCCGGCAGACTAATGTCGGGCACCCGGGAATCATCGTATTTGAATTTTCTAGGCGCTCCTTCGGAGGTTGTAGCCATGGCTATCATGAATATGCATGCATGAATGGGAAATTTCATTGCGGCAGGAAGGTGGAAAGCAAAGCCAGTGATCACCGTTTTATTTTTATTTATCGGGTTGCTGTGCCGGCACGGTGGGAATGATTGGCCCGCGAAATTGCAGTGAATTTCCAGGTGAGGCCTGTTGCTGGTCGTCCGTTTGCTCAGTCTCTGGATTGATAATTCCTCTGGCAATTTTTTGCTGGTCCATCCATTCGCTGAATGCCTGTGCCTTGCGGTTCTCGTCCATGCCTTCAGGTCGGGCTCCAAGGACAAGATCGATCTCTATTTCCTGGATGCCTCGCTTTAGTGATAACTTAACGCTGTCCCCGGAGCTTTTTTCCCGGATGTATTTGGAGAGTTTAAAATATGCTGGAGTGTTATTGTCGAAGGGCTTGCCATCGAGGCGGATGATTCGATCACCCATACGCAGTCCTGCTCTCGATGCTGCCGTATCGGGAAGCACACTCAGGATATGCACCGCACGTTCAGGTTGCGCGTTGCCACGATTATTGAGGAACTGAACAGGCGCATCCATCATGCGGATGCCGATAAAGCCTTCTTTCCTCAGGGAGGAACCGACAATGCCGAACATGGCGGAGCGCAGCCGATAACGCACTTCCGGGTCGTTGGACTCAAAATACCTGTTGAGTGACTGCTCGAGGATCAGTTCGCGGTTTTGCGAAGCCGCCTCCTGGAGCTTTTGCTGAGCAACCTGCCGGATAGGGAAACTGTCACTCCCGAGCTGTGCAAAGAGGGTGTGAAATTGCTTCCGGTCACCTGAAATGGATGTATCCCCCGAGTTATCCGCGTGCAGAGGCATTGCAAGGAGGATGAATCCTGATGCCAGGCAGTTGAGGGTCAAATGTGTGCAGTGATGCATTACAGGGCAATCAATTTACCATTGTAAGGAACCGGGATCAACAGGCTTGGGCAGATGATGAGAATAAAGGCACGCCCTGCGGACAGGACGTGCCTTTGGTTGGAGGGTTTAAGCTATTTATTAAGGTGTTTCTATACAACCTTGGTCACTCCGGGGACCGGGCGCTTATAACGCCCGTTCTTGTCGGGAGCAACCGGGGGGACGCTGTCCCACTTGGGATCACCGTTATCATAAGGGAAAACATCAACCTTGGTATTCAGGCAGTCATCAAGCTTGAGTAACTTGCCCGAGTAGGTCGCCATGCGTCCGAATACGGCAGTCATGCTGCTCAGGGCACCGTTATCACATTCATTGAACTCCTTGTTATTGCGGATGGCATCCATGAATGCCGTTTTATGCCGCATCTCTGAGCTTCCCTGGCCCTGACCGCGGAAGATTTCCTTGCCGTCATTGTCATAGAGCCTTCCTGAGTTGATAATGGCGTATCCTTTCGATCCGTGTGCATGCTCGGAAACGCTGCCAAAGCAACCCCCGATATGCCGGCACGAGCTGTGCATGCGGACGGATGGGCCGTCCCATTTTGGTCCGTAGACAAACTCGACCTGGTGATGGTCAAATGTTTCGCCGGTATCAGGGCCGTTTCTCACTTCACAGCCACCCTTGCCCTGGGCAATCTGCGGATAGGAACCCATCACCCAGTTGCAGACATCAAGGTTGTGAATGTGTTGTTCAACAATGTGATCGCCGCATAGCCAGTTAAAGTAATACCAGTTCTGGATTTGGTACTCCATTTCAGTTTGACCTTCCCTGCGGGGACGTGTCCAAGGAGTTCTTCCATCCCAATAAGAGCGCATCGAGATGATGTCTCCAATGGCTCCGTCCTGCATGGCCTTGATGCAGTCAATGTATTTCTGGTCGTGGCGACGTTGAAAGCCAACTCCCACCTTGAGACCTTTTTCTTTTGCAATCTTGTTTGATTCAAGAAGCATCCTCACGCCACGGCCATCCACGGCGCACGGCTTTTGCATGAATACGTGCTTGCCCTGCTTGACGGCGTAATCGAAGTGGACAGGACGGAATCCCGGGGAGGTGACCAGAAACACGATATCAACTCCTGAATCAATGACTTTCCGGTATGAATCCAATCCGCTGAAGACCCGGCCTTCGCATTCCACCTTGGCCTTGTTCCTGTCCGCCTGGAGTGCCTTGTGCTTGTTTTGAACATTTTTTTCTATGGCATCACCCATTGCCCAAAGCTTGACGCTTCCGCCGACTGAAAGAATTTGGCGAATATCGCTGGTGCCCTTGCCGCCACAGCCTACGAGGCCGACCTTTACTTCCTCGCTGGCACCGGCAAAGGCGCCTGAGATGCGGGGAGCAAAAGCTGTGGCTCCAGCAACGGCTCCAGATGTTTTAATGAATTTTCTACGGTTGTTTTTTGTCGTTGGAGTGTCCATGGGTTTAATGATTTGATGTGTTTATGATGATTTGGCTGACAGTTTTCTTTATACTGCCATGAATTGTTGATTCTTTAAAAGTTTCTTTTTTATTCTGCGGACAGGAGCTGGTCACGGGTGAAAAGCGGGAAAACAGGATATCCCGCTTTTTCGATATTTTCACGCCCGCCTTCCTGACGGTCAACAAGAACGACAACAAAAGCGACTTCACCACCGTCTTTTTCGATGATATCGATGGCCTGCAGGGTGGATCCGCCGCTGGTGATCACATCATCAATGGCAACCACCCGGTCACCTGCCTGAAATCCTCCCTCGATTTGTTTTCCCTTTCCGTGACCCTTTGGTTCCTTGCGCACGACAAAGGGCTTCAGGGAGGGATCATCATTGGCCATATGTGAGGCCATGGCTGTGGCCAGCGCAATGGGATCTGCACCCAGTGTCAGGCCGCCAACTGCCGATACCGTGGTATTCTGCTTTTCGCATCCGGAGAGTATAGCCTGCCGCACGGCTGCTCCAACCAGGCACGCTCCGGCGGGATCCAGCGTGGTGAGCCGGCAATCGATGTAGTAATTACTCTTTTTCCCTGAAGCCAGTGTGAAATCTCCCGTAAAGAATGATTTTTTGCTCAAAAGCTCAAAGAGGCGGGGATATGCATCTGGATCGGGAAATTGTTGCATGTGGCGGATAATTGGGCGGGATGGTATTATTGGTGGCTATTGTGTAACACCCACGTGGAGAATGCCACCCTTACCTGCAGGAAATTTTGCATTCAGGGCAAACCGGCGGCAAGGCGAAATTGATTTTCTAATGACTACGGGTTTCGAATCGGCATGCGCTGTTTCAAAAGCTCGAGATTAATGATGAATTTTGCTTCAAGCTCAGGATCTTTTTTGGTGCGGGCAAGCAGCACAGCACTCTCGAGTGCCGTGCGCGCCTCCTCGAAGTTGCCTGTTTCAGCATAGGCTGCGGCCAGGGTCCCGAGGAAATGGGCTATCTTGTTGTCCGTCTTATCGCAAACCCGTTTGGCAAGGCGGAGAGCCTCACTGCCATCACGTAATTCTGCCTGCTGACTGGTAGAGAGAAGCCATGCCAGGTTATTTGCCGGCAATACCCAGTCAGGTTCCAGGGCGAGTGTTTCCCGGTAGTGGTGGATGGCATCGATGGTATTGCCGCTATCATTGAGGATGTTGGCGAGTTCGAAGTTTGCTTCTGCCGAGTTGCGTATTTTCAACGCTTCCTTGTATAGACGGATGGCCTCTGGATTCCTGCCAAGTTCACGCAGCAGTCTGCACGCCTTTAAAAGGTGATCATGGCTGGGCTGTTTTTTGATTAGGGTTTCTGTTTCAAAGAGAGCTTCTTTTTTCCGGTTTTCCTTGCTCAGGCTGAAAATCAGGTCATTACGCGCATCGTGGTTTTCAGGTGCGAGCAGCAATGCCTTGCGGTAATGGGATATGGCTTTCCCGTGGTTACCCTCATCAGAGGCGATTGCGCCAAGGAAGACATGGCATTGGGCAAGTTCCCGAATCCGCAATTGATCGGCTCTCGGGTCAGGATCCGGGGTTTGCAGCATGGGAATGATACGCCTGAGGTAATCGCCGGCCACGTCCTGCATGCCGTATTCCACCATGCGCGTTGCAATGCCCCTTGGAGGACCTCCGCTTGGCGGGGTGAGCCATTTGCCGCTGAACGGAGTTGCACCGGCGAGTATCTTCTTTGCCGGTGCCCCAAGAAGCTTTATGTCTTCAGCAACCTGACCGGCTGAAACCGGGCCCTTGTAGATGACTGCGAGGTTCCCCTTTGCGTCGATGAGCAGGCTGCTTGGAAGGGGCAGGTCGGTTTGCTTCCCGATAAAGCTTTTCTGCAGGACATTGAGCGTTTCCAGGGCCTTGCCCTTTATTCTACCTACCGGGAATGGAAAACGAATATCACGTGCGGCGCCCTGGATCCGGGTATGGTCATTGCCCTCATCTCCGGTAGGCTCATCTGCACATAGTGAGATGAGGGTAATTGCCGGGTTGGAGAACATCTCCTGATCGTGCCTCCATTGGAGCATTTCCTTCCTGCAGTTCGCACACCATGTGGTCCAGATGTGAATCAATAGTGACTGGCCCTTGTGTTCATCGAGGCTGACGGTTTTTCCCTGGGAGTTTATGTAGTTGATTTGTGGCATGGGAGCCGGATTGAGAACGACGACCCGTGAGGTTTTATGGGGCTCTGTTTCCGCTTCGTTCAGGTCCGTGACGGGTGCCGGGTAGGTGGGCGGAATGAAGGTTGCCGGGGTGGGGGTTCCCTGCGTAATGATATAGAAATTATTCGCCTTGAGCCCGCTGAAGGTTTCTGGCTTTTCTCCCGGCCATTTGACCCGCAATGATTGAATGCCTTTCGCTTTGCCTATTCCAAAGTGCAGCCACTTGCTGGATTGGGAGAGGAAGCCACTGCCGCCCTTCAGGGTTTTGATGATTGGCGGATGGTCCTCGCCGGCAACGATCTCGATCCTGGCGCCAATTGCATCCCTGTTTGATTTTGTTCCCTTCAGGTAAATGGCAAGGAAGTTGTTTGATGACTCCATTTGGTTGTGCAGGAAATGAATTCTCGGCCCCGTGCGATTCGTAGTCCAGAAGTCGGGCCTTCCGTCCCAGTCCCAGTCGCAATGTGCCAGGGCACGGCCGTCGTCGATCAGGTCGAGGCCGGTAACCGAGGATATATTTGCATATTTGCCATTGCCCATGTTCAGGAAGGCGCAGTTGCGTTCCCGACCGGAGAAGGAGTGTCCCGCCCTTATCAGTTTATTAAGGGCAGCCCATCCGGCATCGTATTGAAGGATTTCCCGGTCGGATGAGTTCCTTGTCGGCGAAAGCGACACCACGTGTCGCCAGAAAAAGCTTCACAAGTCCTCGGTGATCTGCGCGGTAAAGAAGCCGTTGGCGACATACAGGTCCTGCCAGCCATCATTATTGATATCCGTAAACCCTGAGCCCCATGCCCAGCGTCCCATGTTGACGCCGGCATTGAGGCTGACGTCTTTGAATGTACCCTTTCCGGTATTTTCAAACAGGGTGTTTCCGCGGGCATGCCGTTGCAGGTATTCCCGTGATAGATTATCCGTGTCCGGTTTAAATTGCCGCTGGAAGGTAATGCGGTTGCCTGCTGCGGAAAACATGTTGCTCACGTAAAGGTCCATAAAGCCGTCGCGGTTGTAGTCGCCCCAGCTTACGGACATGCCGGCGGAGATGTCCTCTACCCCTGCCTGGGAGGCAACATCAATGAATCGCCGGGCTTTACTTCCGATCAGCTCGTTCCGGTAAAGGTTATTGCGCCCGAAGTCATTGGCGACATAAAGATCCTGGTCTCCATCATTGTCGTAATCCTCCCACGTTGCAGCAAAGCTGAATCGACTGTTGTTCACATTCATTCCAACTGCTTCCGTAATGTCTGAAAAGATCCATGTACCGTTATTCTCGAGCATGAAATTGCGCGCCCCGTTGTTGGCATCATGATACGGCACGGGGTTGGCAAATATGTCACCCGGATCGGTTTCCCCGCGTGGTGAGTATCCGCAGACAAAGAGGTCGAGATCCCCGTCATTATCGAAATCCGCGGTGGCGATCGATTGCGGCCAGGAATTGATCTCCACTGTTGAAGTCAAAGTAAACTTCCCTTGTCCGTCATTCTCGAATAAACCAAGGGAGTATTCCAACCCAATGACCATGTCTTGATCTCCGTCGTTGTCGAAGTCGGCAAACAGGGCACTGCGACTGCCATCCAGCCAGTCGAGACCCGCTGAGGATGTGGCGTCGCGCAGCGTGCCGTCCTGTTGCCTCAGGTAAAGACGGTTGGGTAATCCCGCCGGCTGGCATACGAACAGGTCATCAAGGCCGTCCCCGTCGGCATCTCCGATGGAGATGCCGTGGTTGCCCTGGTGAATATCGAAGGCGACGTCCATGTTTCCATACCAGTAGTCCGCTCCATGGATCATTTGTTCATGATAGCTGGCTTCACTACTCATGAGCGAATGGGTGGCATTGATAAACCCGGACTGCTTGCCGGCGTAGATGACTTCCTCAAGCGTGTCTACTGTGACGGTGCTCAGCAGGGGATTGGGATCATCTCCCGCCCTCACCCAGTGGCAGTGCCACGTGAAGCTGTGCTGGAGCTTTTGCCGGGGTTGTGAGGACATGGTCTCAAAGAGGACGACGGTTTTTGCCGTTTCTCCCGAAGTCTCGACACGGATAATTTTAAACTTGGCCTTTAATTGGCCGTTGTCCCCGGATCCAATGCGTTGCGCCAATTGAGCAAGGCTTTCCTGGAAACCCTTCTGTCCCCTGTGGATGAGTTCAACTGTCTTCCGTGCAGGGCTTCGGGATACAGAAATGAAGTCGTCCTTAAATACTTCCACCGTGCCCGGCCATAGCAGTGGGCCATGATAGTCGGGGCTGACACATGAGTTGATGTCGCCTTCCGTTGTATCGAATGAACCTTGGGCGGCGAGTGCATCAACAATCTTCTGGAGTTGCGTCCCTGCGGCTTGCGTGAAGGCTTCCGAGGTCCAGTTTTTATCCGCTTGGGGATTGGTTTTTGCGAAAAGCGCAGCGAGGGGTGCATCCCGGCTGCGGGCAGGTAGCCCCGGGATTGTTGCCAGTGGTGATGACGGTGCCTCCTGGTCCTGGGCAGGGGGATTCTCGGCTCTCTCATTCTTTGGGCTGCACCCGGTGTTGAGTAACAGCAAGAGAAGGGCGATGGGAATGGCAGTCTTTAACGGGCCGATCTTCATGCTGAGGACGGGCTGGGTGTCGCTGATGGTGAGCGGTGTGGCTTGGTGAATGATATAACCAGTGCAGTTACCCAGTCAGTCCTTGTTTACATGTAACCATCCTGCGACTTCCTTGGCATAATAGGTAAGGACAGCATTTGCACCGGCACGGTGAATTCCTGTCAGGCTTTCCCTGATGACCTCTTCCCTGTTGATCCATCCAGCTGCCGCAGCACTTTCGATCATGAGGTATTCGCCACTGACCTGGTAGGCGGCAACCGGAACGTCCACGTGCGATGCCACAAGTGCCAGCACGTCAAGGTAAGGACCGGCAGGTTTTACCATGATCATGTCGGCACCTTCATTGATGTCGAGTGCCGCTTCACGAAGTGCCTCCCGGGCATTTGCGGGATCCATCTGGTAGGTTTTCTTGTCGCCTGACTTGGGTGCAGAGCCCAGCGCACCCCGGAATGGACCATAGTAGGAAGAAGCATATTTTGCAGTATAGGACAGGATCGATGTTTCGGTGCTTCCGTCGCTGTCGAGTGCTTCCCTGATTGCCCCGACCCGGCCGTCCATCATGTCACTTGGTGCCACGATATCCGCACCGGAGCGGGCATGGCAGATGGCTTGTTTGCAGAGGACCTCAACGGTTTCATCGTTTAGAATTCGGCCGTTTTCATCAACGAGGCCGTCATGCCCGTCGCTGTTATATGGATCAAGGGCAACATCGGTGATCACTGCGAGGTCAGGAATTTCATTCTTGATGGCCATGATGGTCTTCGGGATCAGGCCATCTTCATTATAGCTCTCGGTTGCAGATCTGCTCTTGAGCTGCTCATCAATGGCAGGGAAAAGGACAACTGCGCCTATGCCCAGTGAATGAGCCTCGGACAACTCGCGAAGGAGTCCCGCCGGGCTCCAGCGTTTACAGCCAGGCATCGAATTGATTTCCTCATCCTGGGCAGACTCGTGGACAAACACCGGGTATATAAGTGATTCGCAGGAGAGGCGGGTTTCACTGCACAGGGTTCTGATGGCGCTTGATTTGCGGTTGCGGCGCGGGCGGATTGTCTGGTGCGTGTCAGGCTTTGTCATGCGGGCATGTAATGAACACCCTGCTCAAGATTCTTACCAGTGATTTGCTGGTTTTTTACCGGGAGACTTGTCCAAAGGCTGGCAATTCCGGTCATTTTTTAGATTTATCCCACTCTCGCAGGTAGTTGCCCGAGGCAGGTGTTGTATTGGGTGCCCGGATTACTGTAATATTAAATCACTGCTATTGCATGGTCATGGAAACTTCGAAACAAAACTATCTTATTGCCCAGCTTGATGAAATAGAGCCGGTACGGTGCCCTTGTGGAAATGCCCGCCGCGCCTTTGGTGAGGATGAGGATGGTGTCGCAACCATGCACCTTGTCGATATCCTTGAGGATGCCCGCTCTCATTATCACGAGAAAATGCATGAGATTTACCTTGTTCTGGAAGGTGAGGGCTATCTTGAGCTTGACGGAGACAGGGTTCCCGTGCGTCCCTTGAGCGCAGTGATGATTAAACCCGGATGCCGCCACCGGGCAGTTGGCAATCTCCGGATAATAAACGTGCCCGTTCCCGCTTTTGACCCATCAGACGAATGTTTCGATTAGTAATTGTCCTTCTGTTAACGTGTGGCGCCCTGACCTGTGGTGCGTCATCAATCTATGACTTGCCTTTTGAGAGTATTGACGGCAAGGCCTCTTCACTTGGTGACTACAAAGGCGAGGTTATTCTCCTGGTGAATGTTGCCAGTAAGTGCGGGTATACCAGACAGTATGCGGGACTTCAGAAGTTGCATGAGCAGTATTCCGGCAAGGGGTTGCGAATTGTCGCTTTTCCCTGCAATGAGTTTGGTGGACAGGAGCCAGGTACAGAGGCCGAGATAAAGGCCTTCTGCAAGGAACGCTTTGATGTCACATTTCCGCTGGCGTCGAAGATTGCCGTCAAGGGTGATGCCGCTCATCCTCTGTATCGCTGGCTGACGGGTGAGGAGACCAACCCGCGTTTTTTTGGCCAGGTGAAGTGGAACTTTGAGAAATTTTTGATCGGACGTGATGGTCAGGTAGTCAACCGTTTCAGGACGCGTGCCAACCCGACCTCTGAGAGCATTACCGGTGCCATTGAGTGGGCTCTTCTTGATGATGCCGCGCGGGCGGTTGAGTATGACAAGGGTGGTCCACCTGCGTTGTTTGAATATTATGGACGCGAGATTGCCCGCACCATGCACTGGCAGGGTGCACCCTGGTTGATGCGAAAAGTGCGGGAAGAGGAGGAAAGAACCTCGGAGATGATCAAGGAGTTGAAACTCAAGGAGGGGATGGTCGTCGCCGATATCGGCTCGGGGAATGGTTACCACACACTCATGATGGCAAAGCTTATTGGCAGTAAAGGCAAGGCGTATGCCGTGGACATTCAGCCTGAAATGCTGCGCATGCTTGAGGATAGGGCAAAGAAGGCTGGAATTGAGAATGTGGTTTCAGTTAAAAACCGTTATTGGGATGCCGATCTGCCGGAGAAAAGCATTGACCTTGCCGTCATGGCGGATGTTTACCATGAGTTTTCACATCCCGAGGAGATGCTGGCCAGCATCCACAGGGCATTGAAGCCGGGTGGGCAGGTCGTGCTCCTTGAGTTCCGCACCGAGGACCCGAAGGTGCCCATTAAACCTGAGCATAAAATGTCCAAGGCACAGGTTATCAAGGAAATGACGGTAAATGGCTTCAAGCTTGCCCGTTCTTATGATAAACTTCCCTGGCAGCACTTGCTTTTTTTTACAGTGAACCCCTTAGAGAGCTTGCCCCGCGACGGGAATAGTCCATAATCAACCCCTACATAGAATTTACCATTTATGAAATTAACAATGAAAACTGCTATCGCCATTACCGCCGGATTTTTTATCACTGCTTCAGCAGGAGCAGGGGAATGGGTTGAGATGTTTGACGGGAAAAGCCTCAAGGGCTGGAAGGTCAATACCGAGAACC
Organism: uncultured Verrucomicrobiota bacterium; assembly: GCA_902589825.1. Lineage (GTDB taxonomy): Bacteria > Verrucomicrobiota > Verrucomicrobiia > Verrucomicrobiales > DEV007 > CACIUL01. The sequence goes on along the minus strand of CACIUL010000049.1, from coordinate 2,324 downwards.
CCAAGACATTTTCCGTTGAGGGAGGTGCCATCAAGGTTTTTGGCCCCAGGGCACATGTGTTTTACGGCGAGGACGGCAATGCGAAGTTCAAGGACTTTGAGTTTGAGTGCGAGGTGAAGACCACGAAGGGTTCCAATGCCGGCATTTTCTTCCACAGCGCCTACCAGGCAAACGGATGGCCGCAGGTCGGGTATGAGGCCCAGGTCAATGCCACCCATGGTGATTGGCGGAAAACGGCGAGTGTTTACAGCTTTAAGGATGTTAAGAAAGCCCCTCACAAGGATGATGAATGGTTTACCTACAATATCAAGGTAAAGGGAAAAACGGCGACCATCACGATTAACGGCAAGGTGGTTAATGAATATACAGAGGCTGATGGGCATAAGGATAAGACTAAGCGGTTTGGAGAAGGAACAATTGCCCTTCAGGGGCATGATCCCAAGAGCTTGGTCTGGTTCCGGAAATTGCGGATACGTAAGCTTGATTAGCGGAACCAGGATCTCCTGCACCAGCAATAACCGGTGGCATTTGGATGCTGCCATTATTGCAATAAACAACTTGTTGGCTTCGGGGTGTTGACGCCCTAGCAGTAAGTCTTTTCTTGATCCACGCATCACGTGTTGTGGAGGCGCCACATACTTTGGCTGGTGCAGCTGCATCCTGTGCATCGATTAAGGAAAGCTGAATGTCTTGAAAAGTGTCATGTAAGACCTTAACGGTGCTCATGCGGGGGGGTGTTTCGATCATCTTGGAAGCGTGCCTGCAAAGGTTGGGCCGGTTTTCCTGCCGGCATTTCCTTCTCTTTGCACTTTTTGGGCATGTCCAATACTTGTCGGCTCAGGATCCAGTGGGCGGACCACTGGCGAACAGTGGGCGGGAAGATTTCCGTGAGATAGCTGGAACGGTTCGTTCACCTGCCTTCAGGCAGGTTCACAACGCGTTTCTTGCCGGCGACTACGCAAGGGTATGCGAGGATTCGCGGGACTTGATGGCAGCTTTACCCAGGGATAGTCCTGATCTTGAGGCGTTGCGTTTCATGGAGGGGCTCTCCCTGTTTCATACCGGGTTTCATGATAAGGCGCAGTTAGCTTTGGATCGTTACCTTCTGGATTTTCCCGGAGGCCACAACTCGGAGAGTGTCCTTTACCATGCGGGCAGTAACCTCTTGAAAAGGCGGTGTTGGCGTGCCGCAGGTCGCGTCCTGGACGCATTTCCTGATAAATATCCGGAATCTAGCTTAATGGATCAGGTTCTGTATGACAGGGCTACCGTTTATCTTGCCCTTCATGAGCACGAGGCCTGTTATGCAACGGTCCAACAGCTGACAGAGCGTTTTCCCGTTTCGCCGCTCATTGACCGGGCGGCATTCCTGAAGGGTGAGGTTCTAAAACGAACAGGGAAAATGGCCCGGGCAGAGAGTGCCTTTTTAACTGCCAAGAGGCTGGCTAACAAGGAGGGGCATGTCAAGGTTGCCGCACATGCCCTTTGCCGGTTGATAGAGGTGGCCTGTGAACAGGGTCGTTACGATGCTGCTGCGGATTATTATGATGCATTTTTTCGCCAATACCCCGGGTCTTCCCGTTCCCTGGAGGCAGCCGCGGCCGGTCTTACGGCGTTGGAGGAACTGGGCAGGATTCATTTTGCCCTCAACAGAATGGAGGACGTGATCATGGCCATGCCCGATAATACTGCCCCCCAAAGGCTGCTTGCAGTCCTCGGTGTTTATGGCAGGCATTTCGGCGGGTTACATGGGTTTGATGGGCTCATTAAGCGGTTAAGGGACCTGTCAATAGAGACACGGGGCAAGCAGTCGTTGCATGAAGCCCTGATCGTGGCCCGGCTTGAGGTGCTGGAAAAGTATTTTACCGGGAGTGATGCTGAAGTTGAGGTGTTTTACGATGAAATCCGCTCACGCCTGGACCGCAAGAACCTATCTGCCCATATTATCTTGAAAGTGGCGCGCCACGTTGCCCGTTATGATAAGCAAGAGGCAGCTTTATGGTTAGTTGAACTTTTTGAGCGACCCGACATCCATTGCAGGGATGAAGTCATCGTGGCCCTCGCCGTTGTGCATGCATCCACGGGAGACACAAACCATATGCGCCTGGCCAGGAAGGGGTTTGAGAGCTTCCTGGATACTTACGCTACCCCGCGCCTCATGGAAGAGGGTATCTTGGGACTGGCAAGGGTTTCGATGCGGTTCAAGGACTGGCATCGTGCCCGCGAGTGTTGGCATATTTATATCTCAAGCCCCGACTGGCAAGGTGCGCGTGGCGAAGCCATCCGGGAAATGGACAGGCTAGAGAAATTTTCCGGGATAAAGA
>CACIUL010000048.1 GCA_902589825.1 uncultured Verrucomicrobiota bacterium | reverse complement strand
TCCCATGATCACTCCAATCGACTCGACAAGTGTCAAAAGGCTGGCATTGACAAAGCTCACGACAATGACTGTTGTCGCCGAAGAGGATTGCAGAAGGCAGGTGGTGATAAATCCGGTCCCAACACCAGCGACCCGGTTGTGTGTCATGGTGGCCATCACCTGGCGCATTTTCTCCCCGGCAGTTTTTTGGATGCCCTCGCTGAGGGTTTTCATGCCAAAGAGGAAAATTCCAAGGCTTCCTAGAATAATGAAAAAAGTCATGTCTGGAGATCGAGTGTATTAAAGGGGCTGTATAATCAGGTAGTATTAGTGTCTATATGACCCGCTGCGATTTTTAGCTAAGTTGCAAGTGTTACAATTCCGTGACATTTGTCCCTATTTATTTCGTTTTCAGGAATGATTTATCATTATTGATTCCATGGTTCATGATGGAATTCGAAATTGCTTTCTGAGTATCCGGACAGGGTGTAGTGTTCGCGCCCGCTTCTATGGCAATACCCTACATCAACCGTGAACTGAGCTGGCTGGAGTTCAATCAGCGCGTGATTAATGAGGCAGCGCGCGGTAAATTGCCTCCTCTGGAACGGCTGAAGTTTCTGGCAATTGCCGCTTCCAATCTGGATGAATTCTTCATGGTCCGGGTTGGAGGTCTTGAGTCGCGGGGAGGGCTGGATGAAAGTCAGGCTGATCCTGCCGGGATGAGTCCGGGGAAGCAGCTTCGCATGATACGGCAGCGTGTTGAAGTGATGGCGGAGGAGACTGAGAGGATACTTTTGGAGGAATTGCTGCCGGAATTGGCCAAGCATAAAATGCAGGCGTTGCCGATTGAAAAGCTCAAGCCGGTGCAGCTTGACCATGTTGCCTCGGTTTTTGAGGAGTCCATCCTGCCTCTCCTGACACCTGTTGAACTGCTTGATGGGGCGCCTGCAATCGAGTTGGTTCCAGCATTGTGCCTGTGTGTGCTTTGCGAGATTGGTTCCGGCGAGAGCCCCAGTGCAGGTGGTGCAAGGAAGGTCCTGGTTCCCTTGCCTGCGAGTCTGGATCGCTTTATCAAGTTGCCGAATACTTCCGGATACCGGTTTGTCCTGCTGGAAGAGTTGGTGATGAATTTTGTGGGGAGCTTATTTCCTGATGAGGTGGTACACAATATTGGCCTCTTTCGCCTGACCCGCAATGGTGATGCGGTCCTTGAGGAGAATACCCATGACCTTGCAAGGCAGATGGGCGATGCGCTTGCCAAGAGAAAGCAGGGTGAGTGTGTGCGCCTTGAAGTAGATCCCCGCTTTCCTGACCGTCTTCTTGATGGGTTGAAGATTATTTTAGGCTCAAAAAGCCAGCATGTCTATTCAAGCGGTGTCCCGCTTGGTTTAGGCAGCTTCATGGAGTTGCTGAGCATCAAGGGTTTTGAGCCATTGATGCTCGCCCCCCGTGCTCCAGTGATGGCTTCCTCATGGTTGCCTGGGAATGATATTTTCCAGACCCTGAGGGATAGGGACATTTTTCTGCATCACCCCTATGAAAGTTATGATCCCGTGCTTGCCTTGATTGAACAGGCCGCGGTTGATCCTGACGTCTTGGCCATTAAACAGACGCTTTATCGCACCGCGACCAACAGCCGGGTCATCAGTGCTCTGATTACCGCCGCTGAGAATGGGAAAAATGTGACCGTTGTTGTTGAATTGAAGGCCCGCTTTGATGAGGCCAGGAACATTGAGCGTGCGGGCGAGCTTGTCAGGGCTGGAGTGCAGTTGATCTATGGTGTGAAGGGACTGAAGACGCATTGCAAGGCGACCCTTGTGGTGCGCAAAGAGGACGATCTGTTAAAGCGCTATGCGCATTTCGGAACAGGCAACTATAATGAGGTTACTGCCAGGGTTTACACCGATATAAGCTACATGACCTCACGTGAAGATTACGGGATCGAGGCGGCTCAACTCTTTAATGCGCTGACTGGGGGCGTAAAGCTGAGAAAGATGAAGGTTTTAACCGTCGCGCCCTTCCACCTACGAAAGAGATTGTTATCCCTTATCCGCAAGGAGATGGCCTTTGCCGAAAAGGGAGAGGAGGCGGCAATTGATATCAAGGTAAACAGTCTGCAGGATGAGCAGATTATTGAGGAGCTTTATGCTGCATCAGGAGCAGGCGTGAAGATTCGCCTTAACGTCAGGGGGATTTGCTGCCTGCAGCCTGGGATCAAGAAGATCAGTAAAAATATTGAGGTGACAGCCCTTGTTGATCGATACCTTGAGCACGCCAGGGTGTTATCCTTCCATAATGGAGGAAGCCCGCGTTTATTTATCTCCAGTGCGGACTTGATGACGAGAAGCCTTGATAAAAGGGTGGAATTGATGGTTGAGGTGAAGGATGAACTGTCTCGGGAACGGCTTCTGGGTCTCCTCAGTGGTCATTTCAAGGATAATTCTCAGGCCTATATCCTGGAATCCGATGGCACTTATCGGCGTTTAAAGTCCAAAAAGGAGAAGAAGGCCTTCAGGACCCAGGAGCATTTCTATCGGCTTGCTGTAAAAGAGTCGGGGCAGTTGCCCGCTGCAGAGGAAATGCGACTGATGCCGCATCGACCTCCCGGTCAGCCTGATCTTACCCAAGGAGGTTGAGTTCACGCGTTCTCGCATGAAAAGATAACCCGTTTTGCCCTTTGACAGGGAGGATGGTTCTCGGGTTTGTTAACTCGACCGTTATGGCAAAGAAGTATTCCATTGGCGTTGACCTTGGCGGAACCAAGACCTTGGCCGTAGTGTTTGGTGAGAAAATGAATGTTGTCGGGTCGGTAAGGGTGCCTACCGAGGGGCATAAGGGGGCAAGGCAGGGGTTAAAGAGAATATGGGCCACTGTCCAGGATGCTATCAATGAGGCGGACGTGTCTCTTGATGAAGTGCGTTCACTTGGAATCGGATGTCCCGGGGTTGTGGATTCCGGGGAAGGGATATTGCGCGAGGCTTCAAACCTGGGATGGGAAAAGGTGCGTGTCAGGGAATATCTGGCCGGTCGTATTGGCGGCAACGTATGCGTTCTAAACGACGTTGATGCCGGAACCTATGCCGAGTATCATATGGGAGCGGGAAAAGGCGCAAGATCTCTGCTCGGGGTTTTTCCCGGGACGGGAGTAGGGGGCGGATTTATTTATGATGGCAGGATTTTTCGCGGCAAGAGTGTTTCCTGTATGGAGATCGGGGAGTTGCGGATGCTTGGCGCGACACTTGAAGGCAAGGCCAATGAACCGGTTACCCTTGAGGGGCTTTGTGGACGCCTTGCTATCGCGTCAACGTGCGTGGTCGAGGCAATGCGTGGAAATGCCCCCACAATCCTTGAGCATGCCGGGAAGGATATATCGAAAATCAAGAGTGGCACGATCAAGAAGTCCATTGATGCCGGGGAGCGTGCGGTTCTCAATATCATGAAAAGGAGTGCGAATTACCTTGGTATAGGTGTGACCAGTGCCATCGAGCTTTTAGCGCCTGAAGTGGTGGTCCTTGGCGGGGGACTGGTGGAGAAGATGCCGGAAATATATCTTGAGGGCGTTTCAGCTGCCGTATCCCGCTATGGGGGTAAGGCAATTGTTCGTGATGTGAGGTTTGTCGTGGCCGAAATGGGAGACCTTGCCGTTGCGGCAGGAGCTGCAGCTTATGCGCTTGGGGAGCAGTGCTGACAAGCTAAAATTGTCTCCTGCGGTTTTATAAATAAAAGGACCGGTGCCAATGCACCGGTCCTTACAACCTGTCGATTATGTTAATCGGTTACGTATTCTCTCAGAATAATGAAAACGTGGACTAGAAGTAGAACCGCAGTCCAGAGAAGAGGGTGTAACCGTCGAAGTCATTACCACCATCCATGTCTGAATACTCAATGCCGGTCATGAGCTTGAGCTTGTGGTCATTGAGGTAGTAATTCAGTCCCATGTAGAAGGACTGGTAGCCGTCTCCGTCCTGGGCGCCCGACTTGCTCTCGTAACGCTTGTTGGCCTTTAATCCGTCACCATTGGCAAGTGTATAACGGGCAACGAGTTGAAGCTTGTCAGAGAGGTCGTATGTCGGCAGGATGACGATCGCTGTCTTGTCGTCGTTACCGTCATCACCCTGTGCATGAATCAGATCAGTGTGCAATCCCCAGGAACCCTGCTTGGCTGAGTGGTTCAGCGAGAAGGAGTTTTCATAGGGTTTGGCGGCGTTGCTTGCTGCATCTGTATTGTGAAGCCAGTCAAGTCTCCACTCAGCAGAATCAAACATTGCTGTCTCGTAGCTGCTGCCAATGCTGCCAATCATGAATTCGCCTGCAGCATCACCGTCACCAAAAATGGCGCCGCCCTTGCTGGAGTGGATCGTGTCACCGCGATAAACTCCGAGTGAGTAGTCGTATGCGTCAATTGACCCGCTGATGTTCAATCCTGCAGTCTTCTTGGGGGCGAGTTGGTTCACGATTTGTGAACGCTCGAATGTGAGGATCTTCCTTGAGGAGGTTGACCATTCGTATGACCACTTGGGCTTTTGGAGGCCAAGCGTGACCTTGAACGGGAGAGCGTCACCGCCGTATTGGATGTAGACTTCCTCGGAGTAATGGTCGTTTCCTGATCCGTGATCAATGTTGAACTCCGCTTTAACCTTGTAGTCGCCGCCGAGGATCTTTGCCTCGGAGCCTAAACGCATGCGGCGAAACTCATTGGTGCTGTAGTCGGGAAGGTCAGAACTGACGTCAGCCATTTGCCACTGGGCACGTCCCACGAGCTTGAGGTCGGTGAGCCAGAATGCATCAGGGTTACTGTAGAGGTGAGGGATGTCCCAAAGGTCTTCAAAGGTGCTCGAGTCGCTGCTTGCGCCCTCACCAGCAATTGCTGAGGAAGAAAGCAGGCCTAAGCTGGCCACTAAAGCCATGGTCTTGTTAACTATTCTTTGCATGAGTTGTGTATTGTTGAGTTTGGTGTTGACTTGATTAGTATGGTTTTGTTTTTTTTTCAAAAAAAAAATGTCGTTTCGGTTACAGTTTTGACACATGGAGTGTTCCGGATTGTCTGTTTTTGAGTGATTAATTTGATTGGTCAGGAAGCGAAACTTAACATTAACAAATTTCTTGCAACAGTCGCCAATTCGCTCATGATTGTGCATGGAAGCAGAGTTTTCACTTGGTCTTAGTTTTGACGACGTCCTGCTTGTGCCGCGCAAAAGCGGCATACTGCCGGCACAGGCAGATATAAAGTCCTTATTAACCGGGGATATTCAGTTAAACATCCCAGTACTTTCCTCTGCGATGGATACCGTTACTGAGGCGGAGTTGGCGACAGCCTTGGCCAGGGAGGGAGGATTGGGTGTGATTCACCGGAATTGCCCGGTCGAGGAGCAGGCGGGCTACGTGGCGAAGGTTAAGCGCTCAGAGAACACGGTGATCCAGAACCCGGTCACTGTTAATGAAGATACCACCCTTGCCGAGTTGCACCAGGTGATGGAGGAACATGGGGTCTCGGGTTTTCCTGTGGTGGATGCCAAGGGGGAGCTGGTTGGAATGGTGACCAACCGAGATATCTGGTATGTGGAGGATGATTCAACCCTGGTTTCTGAGATGATGACTCCAAGGGAGCGCCTTGTTTCAGCACCCAAGGGATCATCGCAGGATGATGTCCGGCACATTCTCTATACGAACAGGCTGGAAAAGCTGCCCCTCATTGACGAGGAGGGAAAGCTTGCAGGCATGATGACGACTAAAGATATTGAGATACGGCAACGTTACAAAAATGCCTGCAAGGATTCAAACGGCCAGCTTCGGGTGGGTGCAGCCATAGGAGTTGGAGGTGATTCAAGGGAGAGGGCTCAGGCGATGACTGAGGCAGGTGCGGATGCATTGTTTATTGATGCGGCTACAGGGCACACCAGCCGAGTGCTGGACCTGATTAGTGAGTTGGCTGCAAATCATCCGGAAGTGCCGGTGGTCGCGGGCAACGTCGTAACAGCTGATGGGGCGAAGGATCTTGTTTCTGCAGGGGCCAGTGCTGTGAAGGTTGGCGTTGGGCCTGGATCCATCTGCACGACCAGAGTGATATCAGGTGTTGGGATGCCGCAGTTTACTGCAGTACAGAATGTGGCTGAGGTTTGCAGGGCTGAAGGTGTTACCGTTATAGCAGATGGTGGAGTTCGTTACTCCGGGGATATTGTTAAGGCCCTTGCCGCGGGAGCCGACCTTGTGATGCTGGGCTCCCTGCTGGCGGGTGCCAGGGAATCGCCCGGGGCGATGGTCAACTGGCAGGGGAGAACCTTCAAGGAATATCGGGGAATGGGTTCGCTTAAGGCAATGCGCAGGGGCGCGGGGGATCGCTATGGTCAGAATTCATCCGGCAAACTGGTTGCTGAGGGAGTGGAGGGCAGAGTGCCTTACCGTGGTCGGCTTGCTGACATGATTTTCCAGTTGGTGGGCGGATTGCGCTCAGGGATGGGGTATGTGGGAGCGGCCAACCTTGAGGAATTACGCGATAAGGCAGAGTTCACCAGAATTACATCGGGAGGGCTTAAAGAGAGCCACCCTCATGACATTGTGGTTACCGAGGAGCCAATTAATTACCAGTCTATGGACTAGGGAAGCCAGGCCGCTCGGTTTGTGCCGGCCCAAAATTAAATTGCAATCGACTCCAGCATGGAAATATCACCACAGATAGCTGTCATTGACTTCGGCTCCCAGTATACGCAACTCATTGTGCGCAGGCTCCGTGAAGCGGGATATTTCGCCAAGCTCTATCACCCGGAAAACTTCAAGGAATGCCCGTCACCAAAAGGCGTGATTCTTTCAGGAGGTCCCCGCAGCGTCTCGGATGAGGATGCTCCTGATATTGATCTAGAGCACCTGTTGAGCCTTGATGTTCCTGTCCTCGGGATTTGCTATGGCATGCAATTACTTAACAAGAAGCACGGCGGACGGGTGGAGCCGGGAAGAACCCGTGAATATGGACCAGCTGAATTACGTCCGGAGGGGGGGTGTGGCCTTTTTGACGGGGTTTCAGGATCTTCTCAGATCTGGATGAGCCACTCGGATACGTGCACGAAGCTTCCAGAAGGAGCAGAGGTTATAGGGCGTAACGAGGATGGGGTGCCGGTTGCGGTGCAGCTTTCCTCTAAGGTGTTCGGCATTCAATTCCACCCTGAAGTTACGCATAGTCACGAAGGGAAAAGGGTATTGGATAATTATCTTGCGATGGTAGATGACCCGCCCCGCTTTAACATGGATTCCTTCAAGGAGGTATTGATTGAAAGCGTGCGTGAGGAAATCGGGGACAGGGAAGTTGTTTGTGGTGTCTCCGGCGGAGTGGATTCAACGGTATTGGCAGTTCTATTGCACCATGCCGGAGCCAAGTTGCGTGCCATCTATGTTGATAACGGCTTGATGCGCAAGAATGAGACGGCTGAAGTCGTCGCCCAGTTTGAGAGGCTCGGCATTGAGCTTGAGGTCATCAACGCGGGACATCGTTTCCTTGAGGCAATCTCGGGGATCGATGAGCCTGAGGAAAAGCGGCGGCGGATTGGAGACATGTTCGTGGATGTTTTTTTTGCTGCAGCGGACAATGTTGAGCTTCTGGCGCAGGGCACCTTGTATCCGGATGTCATAGAGAGTGCCACCAGTGGGTCAATTGCCTCAACGATCAAGACTCACCATAACAGGGTCCAGCGAATCCTTGACCTGCAGGAACAGGGCAAGGTGATTGAGCCGCTGGCCGAATTGTTCAAGGATGAAGTTCGCGCACTTGGGGAGAGTTTTGGCATTCCTCGGGAAATTCTCTACAGGCATCCTTTCCCGGGGCCCGGGCTTGGCGTCAGGGTGCCTGGTGTTGTCACTGAGGAAAAGTTGGCCATTGTGCGGGAAGGGGATGCGATTTTCATGAGGCACCTGAAGGAAAGCGGCTGGTATGACAAAGTGTGGCAGGCTTATTGTGGACTGCTTCCGATCAAGACTGTTGGGGTGAAAGGGGATGAACGTTCCTATGAGTGGGCGGTTTCCCTTAGGGCTGTTACCAGTGAGGATGCCATGACTGCTGATTGGGTTGAATTTCCTGCTGAGCTTCTTCGTGTGATCTCAAATGAGATTTTAAACAGTGTTGAGGGCATCAACAGGGTATTCTATGACATTTCCACCAAGCCTCCTGCCAGTATTGAACTTGAATAATGACTGTCATTTGCTGCTCAAGGTGGCATGGACAACGGGGGCTCGTGGTGATACTTTACCCTGCTTTGACTACCGCGATAACACACGGTTGTCTTGCCTTTAACAATGGCAGAGCTCAACCATTTCCGTAAATACGCTATTGCGCAGAGTGAAGAGGGGGATCCGCTTGAAATAGTGCGCGATGAGGTTCGGGTGGTGTGCCTGGGCTTTGATACATCGCGCCACAGGTTTGTTGAGATAGGTGCCCTGATACAGGGGGATCGTGAGGTGTTTGTTAGCAGGGCAAGGAAGGCCTCATCTGTCCGGCATCCTGCCGTTGCTGCAGTGTTTGATTATGGCAAGGAGGATGACAGTTGTTTCTATGTTGCTGATTTTGTGGACGGCGAGATCATTTCCGATTACGTGGCAAGGGTTAAGGCGGTCGCGCCTGGGACAGTAGTTGCCTGGCTTCTGCAGCTGGCCGAAGGCTACGCTCTTCTTGAGGCGGAAGGTTTAGAGCCTGATGTATCAAGCGCGCGACTCATGATGACGGATGAGAGCAATTCGTCGATGATCATTGTTGACCACGGGATCAGTAAACCCGGAAAGCAATGCCGGCTCGGCGATGAGTTGGCAGACCAACTTGAGGCGTTGACAAATTATCAAGATGCGGAGGAGTCCCCGGTGTATCCTCCGGAGGTTGAAAGTCTCAGTACGGCGTTACGCGGCATGAGTGATACTCGGGAAGTGGTCGAAGTTCTTGAAGAATCCGTTTTGGAGTTTGATCCCATGGGATTGTCTTCCGGTCAGCATCCGCGCCTTATACTGGAGAAGCAGCTATTCCGGAGAATGCGACCCGAGCATGTATTGCCAGACAGGTATTCCGTCATTCAGCGTGCAGGTGAGGTATCTCCCTACGAATCCATTGTAGAAGACGGGGCGAATGGCGAGATGTTCAGGGTGTTGATTTTGCCTCCAGAGCGGATCATTCCGGAAAGGGTGCTGGATATCTACGAGGAGCCTGAATGTCCTTCCCTGATAGCTATTTCTGCATTCTGGAAGCATCAGGAGTTCAGGCTTATTGCCGAGCTGATGGAGCCGGGTTTCTCCCTCTCCGAGTGGCTGGATGCCGTGCCGCGATGCGAAGCGGGTGAAATTTCTTCCATTCTGTTGTCTCTGGAAGAGGTCATAAGGGAGGTCTCAGCCGGCGCGCTCAATCCCCGTTTGCACCCGGCTGACATTTTCTTTGTTTTTCCTGAAGCCGAGGACGACCTTGACTACCTTCTGAGTGAAGGAGTTCCTGTTAGCCAATGGCCTGATTATGAGCTTATTGTCCGCCCGCACCGGACAATCCGTGCCTTGACTGATATTACCTTTGGTGATGTTCCGGGTGGTGCTGACGAGGTTTTTGAGTCGGTTAAGCGCGGCGACTGGGTGCCGAGCGAATTGATTGTTTCCTGGTATCTCAACCTATGGCGGAGAGGTCTTGTTCACCAGGCAGAGGAGTTGGTTGAAACTTTACAGGAAACCCGGTCAACAGAAGAGGCGGTCAATGATGATGGTGCTGCAGGGAGTGAGCGCCCTGACCGGGAAAAAAAGCTTGTCCTAAGTCCTATTGCCGAGGCCATGGGCATTATTGGTGATGATCCCCTGAGTGATGACGAAATTAACTCCAATCCCATTGCCAGGCAGATATGGCTTGGTGATGATTCTGATGACTCTCCGCTTGAGGAAGGCTACCCGGACGAGCTCCAGGAAGAAGAATTTAATCCCGGCGAAAAGGCTGTGAAGATGCTTTTTGTACTGCTGGCAGCTATTGCGGTTGCCGTTGCAATTGCCCATTGCAGCGGCAAGGCCTTTTGGCTTTAATGTCGATCATGGTCAGTGTTGAGCCAATCAGCAATGCGTGTGCCGTTCTTGGTGAGGGCCCCTTTTGGCATAATGATCTCCAATCACTGTTGTGGGTGGATATTATGGGTTGCACTATCCACGAGTTTAAACCGGCGGATGGGTGTGAACGCGAAAGCGTTGTTCCCGGAAATCCCGGGTGCGTGGTGGGGTGCAGTGACCACCGGTTATTGGCGGCAATAAACAATTCGCTTTACTTGATTGATGGCTTTGGTGGCGCAATAGAGCATGTTGCCGGGGTTGAAGATAATCCCCGGTTGCGTTTCAATGACGGGAAGTGCGATTCGCGCGGAAGGTTATGGGTAGGCACAATGGACCGTGAGGAAACTCAACCTCTTGGCAACCTCTATTGCTTTACGGGCTTCTCTGAGCCTGCCGTGTCCCTGTCAGAAATCACCGTTTCAAATGGCATTGCCTGGTCGCCTGATGGCCGTGCAATGTATTATATCGACAGTCCGCGGCGCTGTGTTTGGGTTATGGATTTTGACCTTGATGATGGTTTGATTGCCAACAGGAGATCACTGGTGCAATTCAGCGAGGAGGACGGTTTTCCTGATGGCATGACAACAGATGCATCGGGCAGGCTCTGGGTTGCGTTCTGGGGTGGAGGCAAGGTTCTCTGTATCAATCCCAAGACCGGCAAGAGTGAGCTGAGCTTAAGCTTTCCGGTTAGCAAGGTGACATCATGTGCCTTTGGTGGTGACAATCTTGAGCATTTATACATTACCACTGCCAGGGTTGGGCTTCGCGAGGATGAAGAGCCCCTGGCAGGACGTCTTTTCATAGCGGATCCGGGAATTTCCGGGGCGCCCAGTCACCGTTTTTCCCTGGATGAGGCAGTCCACAATGCAGACAAATGAGCGTGCGCCACTGCTGCAGGGCTTAAAGGGTGTGTGGGGCTGCCAACAGGCCTTACAGGAAGTCGGTGATGGTGGGAATTTGTGAACGGATCCTGCCAATTGACTTCTCGGCTTCAAGAAGGAGAGGGTAGTAAGTTCCTTGCATCTTTTCCCCTTTCGGCACCTGAGGATAGTTGTCTGCGCCCGGTGCATTGCTGCCATCGTCTTCGCGATTTGATTTAACGCCTTCGGCAAATATATTTATAATGGTGGCCCGCCTGCTCCTTGCGGAGTTGTTCTCATAAGAGCCGTGCATCAGGAGCGGATGATGAAAGCTGGCTTCGCCGGCCTTCATCTCCACGGGGATTTTGCGGTCAAAGTCCTCGAGTTGCCCAGGGGTGAGCTGTTTACGTATGGCATTCATTTCGCCGGCCAGGCTTTTTTTCTCAAGCAGGCCCCAGTGGTGGCTGCCGGGAACGTAATACATGCAGCCATTTGATGAATCAGTATCATCCAGGCCGATCCAGCAGGTGAGGTGTTCCATTGGGGCAGTCCATGTCCAGTAAGAATAGTCCTGATGCCATGCGACAACGCCTCCGTGACGGGCAGGTTTACTGAACAGCTGATCGTGAAAAAGGCGGAAGTCCTTCCCGAGAAGCTGGTAGGATGGCATCAGGAAGGCGGGATTCCACAGGAGGTCATGGAAAGCCGGGCGGACACGCCAAGCGCCAAGTGCATGGAAAAGTGTTGTATCAGGATCTTCAGACTCATTGCTGTGATATTCATAGAAAAATTCATGTCCTGGATGATCGGGAGCCGTCATTTCCAGCAATTCATTCTTTAAAGCTTCAATCTGATCCGGGTTCAGCAGCTTGACCCCGGTGAGGTAACCAACATCCCTGAAACGGCGGATTTGCTCTTCAGATAAAGTGTATTTCAGCCAATCTTCAGGCTCTTCGGGACAGGTAAAGAGCGATGTGATAGGTCCTGTAGTGAGCCCAAGGTCGTTTGTCATCTTCTTGAGATATAGGGTTTAGGCCCATTTTCCTCAAATTGTTTTGAACCCTCAAGGTAATTGTGGGTGTTGCCAATCATCCCATTGTGTTAGAGATTAAATGGTTGGGAAAAAGATAATGGAAAAGGCACCTTCAAGACGCATCAATGGCATGAAGCTTTTGTCTGCTCTTGCCAGTATCGTCATTATTATTGGTGGTCTGAAGCTTGCAGCGGATTTATTGTTGCCCGTAATACTTGCTTTTTTCCTGGCTGTAGTAAGCCTGCCGATTCTCCGGGCCCTGAGGAAACGCGGCATACCCAGATTCCCTGCGGTTTTGTTAACGGTAATCGTGGATATTGGAATTCTGAGCCCGGTCGTCATGATCGGCTTGAACCTGGCCACAGAGTTTCAGGAAAAATTTGATTATTACAACAAGGGGCTTGCAAGCAGGGCTGCTGAATTTCAGGAGTGGACGAAGGAGGAGTTCGGCTATGAAATTAAGGTTGAAGCCGAGGAGGTCATGCAGGGGGTCGAGAGCTTTGTCGTTGGATTTCTCGGCGGGGCGGCTGAGTTTCTTAAGGATTTCGCCTTTGTGCTGATTATTATGATCTTTTTCCTTACTGAAGCCGGTGGCTTCAGCCGGAAAATGGGGGCGATCAAGTTGGCGCGTGGTCCCGACCTTGCGAGGTTTGCCGAAGCGGCAAAGGATATTCAAAAATACCTGGGAATAAAGACAGTGATCAGCGGGTTTACCGGGGTGCTTGCCGGCTTGCTGACATGGCAGCTGGGGCTGGATTTTGCCCTTCTCTGGGGGATGGTGGCCTTTTCCTTTAACTATATTCCTGCCATTGGTTCAATCATGGCAAGTGTTCCGCCGACCTTGCTTGCACTGGTGGATAAGACTCCGGGTATTGCGTGCCTTGTCCTGCTCGGTTTCCTGACGATCAACATGTTGCTGGGTAACTTCATTGAACCCATGCTGCTTGGGAGAAAGTTTGGTATTGCCGTTTCAATGGTGGTTCTTTCAGTGGTGTTCTGGGGGTGGATATGGGGATTAATCGGAATGTTCCTTGCCGTTCCGTTGACCATGCTGCTGAAGGTTGCGCTGGATAACTCTGCTGAGTTCAGGTGGATCTCAGTAGCGATGGGTAAGCATGACAGGGCGCCAGAAGACCCCTCGCCCTAGTCTTCCATCGCTTCATAAACAAGCGTTTTCAGCTCTTTTTCAAGGGTCCACTCATAGGGCATAAAGTTGCGCAGAGTGATGACAATGAGATTGTCTGCAGGGGAGATCCAGAAATGCGTGCTTGCCGCACCTCCCCAGCCAATTTCTCCTGCGCGGCCTCCAAATCCCCAGCTGCTTTTTGATTTCCGTACAGCAAACCCATAACCAAAGCCAATGCCTTTACGGTTATCGCCAATGCCGATATTCTGTATGGAATCGGGCAGTTGGTTTTTGGTCATCATTGCTACTGTTTCTGCCTTGAGTAACCTCTTGCCGTCAAGTTCACCACCGTTGAGGATCATTTGGCAGAACCGGAAGTAATCCCGTGCGGTTGAACACAGGCCTCCGCCTCCCGATTCATGAACCGGTTTTTCCCGGAACGGACTCGAGGAGCCTGGTTCGCTGACCCGTAATTTACCCTTGTTATTGCGCGCGTGTTGACTGGCAAGGCGTCCTGACTTCTCATCCGGCACGTAAAACCCGGTGTCATTCATTCCCAGGGGAACAAAGATTCGTTCGTGAATAAACTCGGAGAAGGATTTCTTCGATACCACCTCGACAAGGCGGCCAAGCACATCAATGGATACACTGTAGACCCACGAGTTGCCTGGCTCCGCCTGCAGCGGGATGGTTGAAAGCTTGTCTACCATTTGCTTAAGCGAGGAACTGCGGTCCAGAACACGTTTTTCACGGTAGAGTCTCGAGACAGGGCCTCCTGTAAAGCCGTAGCTGAGGCCGGAGGTGTGCAGCATCAGGTCGGCAACTGTCATTAAGCTTGTTGCCTTTTTATGATTGCCATCCGGGCTGTAAACCTTCGCGCCTGCCAGTGAGGGAATATATTTTTCCACAGGATCTGATGCCGAGAGTTTGCCTTCCTCAATGAGCATCATGACCGCGGCGGTGGTAATGGGCTTTGTCATTGAGTATATCCTGAAGATGGTGTCTTTCTTCATCATTGTTCCATCCTGTATGTCGCTTACGCCTCTGGCCTCGTGTAATGCCACTTTGCCGTTTCGAGCCACCAGAACAACGGCTCCGGCAATGACCTCCGTATCAATCAGCGACTGAACTTTCAGGCCGACTTTTTTGAGATTGTCCTCATTAAAACCGCCGGGCTCAGCTTGTAGTGTCGAGATGGCTGTTAACAGCAGGGCAATGCAAAAAAGAGTGAAAGGATTCTTCATGTCCATGAATGAAAGCCCAATAGTGTCCTCTCATCAATAACAGGTTGATCTGGACCCGATATACCCCACGATTGATTAACCGTGCCTAAGCCTACAGATATCCGTGTCATTGATGCACAGCTCTACATTCTTCCCGTTGAGCTAAGGGTGCCGTTGAAGTTCGGCAACCAGGTGCTTCACTCAGTGAAGTGTGCACGGGTCAGGGTCAGGGTGCGTTCAGAGGATGGCGCGGAGGCTGAGGGGTGGGGCGAGACGCCGCTGAGTGTGGCATGGGTCTGGCCTTCAGACCTTCCCTATGCAGACAGGGAGGACAGGTTGGTGGGATTTTGCAAGGCTGCAGGCAAGGCTCTGAGAGGGGCGGACTTAACCGGGCACCCGATGGAAATAGGGCTGGATTTCATTTCCGAATTATTACCACAGCTTAAATCGGCAGAGGACTTGCCATATGGACCGCAGGCAGAATTGCCTTACCTGGCGGCACTGGTTGCTTTTTCGCCCTATGACCTTGCTGTTCACGATGCATTTGGCAACCTGCACGAGCGGGGCGTGTTTTCCCTGTTGGGGAAGGAGTGGCTGAACCGGGATCTTGGTTATTACCTTGAGCCAGGTGACTTGTTCACGGGAAGTTATCCCGAGGATTACCTGGTGGAGGGGAGTGAGCGCCTTCCTGTGTGGCACTTGGTGGGTGGTCTTGACCCTCTTGAGGATTCTTGTCTTCGGGGAGATGAGCCTGATGATGGGTATCCGGTTCTCTTGAGGGACTGGATACGCCGTGACGGTCTTAAATGCCTGAAGGTGAAGCTTCGTGGCACCGACGCGGAGTGGGATTACCAGCGACTGGAGCGTATTGGCAAAATCGGAGCGGAGGAGGGAGTGGAATGGCTTTCTGCAGATTTTAACTGTACGGTAACCGATCCTGATTACGTCAATGCTGTCCTGGATCGCCTCAAGTTGGAGGCGGCGGATACATATGAAAGGCTGCTTTATGTGGAGCAGCCCTTTCCCTATGACCTGCGGGCAAACCAGATTGATGTGCGCAGTGTGAGTGAACGCAAGCCCCTGTATATGGATGAAAGTGCCCATGACTGGAATTATGTGCGCATGGGCCAATCATTGGGCTGGACAGGGGTTGCACTCAAGACCTGCAAGACCTTGAGCGGTGCATTATTGAGCCTTTGCTGGGCAAGGCGGAACGAAATGGGATTAATGGTGCAGGACCTTACCAACCCAATGCTTGCTCAGTTGCCACATGTGCAACTGGCCAGACATGCGGGAACGATCATGGGCGTGGAGAGTAACGGTATGCAGTTTTATCCCGAGGCATCACTTCCTGAGGAAAGGATACACCCCGGTCTTTTCAAAAGAGAGCAAGGTCACCTTGACTTATCGACCCTTGGCAGCACCGGGTTCGGTTATAGGATTGATGAGATTGAAAGGGAACTGCAAGCGGGGCAGCTATAGGCTGATCCGCAGGTGGGGGCTCTAGCTTTCGAAAAGGGAGTCATCGGGCACAGGCACCAGTAGGTAGTCGCCTATGCGGAGTGAATTGTTGTCTGGTGGAAAACTGTTGAGGATCCTTAGTTGCTTCGGGTTTGTCCCGAATGAGATGGCAATGGAGTGGAGTGTGTCACCTGGCTCGACCTGGTAAAAGCCATATCCGTCAGGAGCAACCATTTCACCATCTTCTGTTGACTGGGGACGCGGAGGGGAGCTTGGCTTTGGGGTGGGGGCCTTTTGGTCGGCTAATGCGGGTAGTGCCGGTGTGGTAGGGTCTGGTATGTTGAGCTTTTGGCCGATCCTTATCGCATTTGGATCAAGCAGGCGGTTGGCAATTGCTATGGAAGTGGTGGTGAGCCCGAACTTCCGGGCGATGCTGCTTAATGTGTCTCCAACCTGAACGGTGTGGGTCTTTAGAGTTTTTTTCTTTCCAGGTTCAGTCACGGGAATGGCTTTGGGAATAGCAGGAGATCCTTTCTGCCCGGGTATGAATATTTCCTGGCCCGGATGGAGGGTGTTGGGATTGGTGATATGGTTTTCAGCAACAAGCCGGTCAACGCCGACCTGGTAACGCCGCGATATACTGCTGAGGGTTTCCCCTGCGACAACGCGATGACTGATGCCCTTGGCTTTACCCTTTGCAGTGGATGAATTCTTGCTGATGCTTGTTGCCTTGGGATAACCGAGGTGTTGCTTGATTGTTTGCACTTCTCCCTCAAGTTTGCCGACCCTGCCCGTTGTGCGTTCAAGTGTGTTTTCAACGGTGTTCATTCTTGATCCGAGCTCAGGCTTTGCTCCATATCGATTTTGGGCATCAAGTGGAGATAGACCGCAGATCAGAATGATGCTGATCAATGTGATCAGTTTTTTTGCAAAAATAGGATTTTGTGGCAAAAACATTCATAAAATTTAAAATTTTTATTGGTTAACTCAAGTTAAAAATGTGCATAAGTTAGCTTTTTGCCGTCGAATGGGGCATAATTCCGGGTCAAATGTCGCGCTTTCTCCGGTTTTTGGTCTTTGTCCCGCTTCTTCTTGGGGGCTTGCTGCTGTTCTTTGTCTCAGCCGTTCACGTGGCACAGGTGACCGGAATCCTGTCCAGTGAGCACAACTGGAAATCCCTGATTAAACAGGTTGTCCTGCCGGGAGAGGATCGGGCTCGATTCCCGAAGGTGCGCAAAGCCATTCGTCCCCGTGCCGTCGTTATTCTTGATGCCGGGCACGGAGGGCGGGATGGAGGCACGGTGGCCGGGGACTCCCTGGAGAAGGAGCTGAACATGAAAGTGGTTCACCTTGTTGCCGAGCAATTAAGGAAGGAGAGGATCCGTGTGGTGTTCACCCGTCAGGGGGACGCTACCAAGAGTTTGCGCAACCGTGTTGATATTGCCAACGGGTATCCCTCTGCAATTTTTGTCAGCGTTCACCACAACGCCTCCACTAGTTCCAAGCCGGAGGGGATTGAAACGTACTACACGAATGCCAAGCCGGCTTCAGCTGTGTCCGGGCAAAGGAGGATTTTCGATGTTGAGCAGGGGGAACGTTTTATTGACCATCGCGGGGAACTGCTTGCGCGTGAGATACAGGCTGCTTCCTGTGAGCTTACACAAGCCGTTGATCGCGGAGTCAAGGATGGCGGAATGGCCCTGACCCGGCTGGTTTCCTGCCCGGCTGTATTGGTGGAGTGCGGGTTCCTGAGCAATGTCCGGGAAAGGGCAAGGCTTAAGGACAAGGGGTATCGGCAGAAGCTAAGTGATGGTATATCGCGGGGTATACTGGCCTTTGTAGGTAAAGTTGAGGGAAACCCTTACCACGGCATTGAAGGTCCCGGCGGGGTTGCCCCGGGAGAGGTTTCCGGGGCAGGTGGGCAACTGCCTGGAAATTCCCTATAGGCCGGGGACTTCCACCCAGCGTGATTCTTTCCAGCTCTGCATTCCCAGTTCTGCGAGTTGAACGCCCATAGCTCCCTCTTGCAGCGAATATTTCCAGGGCGAACCAATGACGACATGCTTGAGGAATTCCTCCCATTGAACCTTAAAGGCGTTGTCATATGAACTGTCCCCTTGCATTTCTTCCCATCCTTCGAAAAAATGGATTGGTTGCTCCACGTCGGGGTTCCACACCGGTTTAGGGGTTTGGGCAGCAGGTTGAATCCTGACATCGCGCAGTCCCGCCACCGCAGAGCCGTTGGTGCCGTTTATTTCCAGGCAAAGAAGGTCATCGCGTCGAACCCTGACGCACCATGAACTGTTGAACTGGCAGACTGTCCCGTCATGGAGCACAAAGATGGCATACGCGGAATCATCAGCGGTGCACTCGAAGGGGTGTCCGTTTTCGTCATTGCGCCGGGCAATGTCCGTGTTGCCGTATGCGACAAGGCGCTGGATTGGTCCAAAGAGCTCATTGATGAGGTAATGCCAGTGGCAGAACATGTCGATCATGATTCCTCCTCCGTCTTCGCAACGGTAGTTCCAGCTGGGGCGCTGGGCCGGCGGCTGCCCGTCCATGCCGGTGAAGACCCAGTAACCGAATTCACCACGAACGCTCAGGATTTTGCCAAAAAAACCATTATCTCTCAGTGAGCGGACCTTAAGGAATCCGGGCAGCCATAACTTGTCCTGGACAACGCCGTTTTTGAGCCCGGCGTTGTCGACGAGGCTGGCAAGGCGGAGGGCTTCAGAGCTGTCCACGGCTGTGGGTTTCTCGCAGTAGATTGACTTGCCTGCAGTCACGGCCATCTCGATAAACCTGCCCCGATGAAGCGTGCTGCTTGCATCAAAGAAAATCTCATGTTCGCCGTGCTTGCCATCCAGCGCACCTTGCAGGTCGGTTGTGTAGGCAAACGGCTTGCCGATTGTGGCCTGGCCGTGCTTCTCGGCCAGTTCGCGCAGCTTGTCCTCGTTGCGCCCGGTGAGTATAAGCTTTGGCATGATCCTGTCCCCGGATTCGAGCGGGATACCTCCATTCTTGATGATTGCGCACAGGGAGCGCTCGAGGTGCTGATTGGTTCCCATGCGTCCGGTGACGCCATTGAGGATGATGCCGACTTGATGTGTCATATGTTATATCTTTTTAAAGGACGCGATGATTGCTGAGAGGTAATTGTCCTGGTCGGACTTCCACCAGCGGTTGGAAAATATCTCCACTTCATGATAGCCACTGAACCCGGCTGCTTTTACCGCGGTGGAGAGCTTTTTCAGCTCGATGCATCCTTCGCCCATCAGGGCCCGGTCATTGAGCAGGTCCGTGGTTGGCGTGACCCAGTCGCATATGTGGAAAGCGGTCAGGTTACCTGATTTTGCAGCACGTGAAATTTCCTCTTCAAGGGATGGATCCCACCAGGTGTGATACACATCACAGGCGATGCCGACATTGGGATGGTTTCCCAGCGATTCACAGAGCTGGTTTGCTTGTTGCATGCTGTTTATTGCCGAGCGGCTTTCTGCATACATGGGGTGGAGGGGTTCAACGGCAAGAATGACTCCTGCCTGTTGCGCGTGTTCAATGCATGCCGCAATGCCGTCATGGATATGCCGCCTTGATTCATCGAGTGATTGCCCGGAAAAAGCGCCGCAGACAAGCACAAGGGAAGGAGCGCCCGCGGCACGGGCCTCATCAATGGCCCGGAAGTTGTCATCGATGGCTTCCTGTCGCTTCAGCCGGGTTTCAGCGGGGAAAAACCCGCCACGTGCAAGTGAAACCACCTCAAGTCCTGCCTCCCTTGCCTGGCGCCCCAGGGACTCGGGTGAGGAGGTCTCGAAATTATACCGCCAGAAGGTGATGCCGCTGATCCCGGCAGCAGAATACTTGGCGATACATTCCTCCGCTGACCAGGGCCTGGTCGTTATGGTGTGGATTGCGAGTTGTTCCAGCGTGTTATTCATTGGTGGGCTGGGCGCAGTCAAAAAACCGATAGTCTGATCCGTCTGCTATTCTCCCAATGTAGAGGGCAAGCTCCCTGGCGTGGTAATCGCCCCACATGGAGGATTCTCCCCTTGGGATCCTGCTGTCTTCCGGGATGTGGTCCCAACCGTTGGGACGATGGTAAATGGAATGAAGGATGAGTCCCTGGTGGTCTTGCAGGGTGCTCAGGTAGGGGTCACTTAAGAGGCTTTTTACCACGGTCAGGCCGGCCTGGAAATATCGGCTGCCATCCTTGGTTTTAAGGTCGAGATAACGTCCAAGGCGAATCAGCCCCTGGGCCCCGATCGCGGCAGCGGAACTGTCGACCGGCTCGTGCTCATTAAACGGGTCGCTGTTTGTGTCGAGATAAGAGCTGCCAAGCCGGGACAGTCCCGGGGCGCCGGTGTCCCAGTATGGAATGCCATCCGCCGGTGTGTTGTTGATGAAAAAGTCACAGGTGGCGCAGGCGGCCTTGAGAAAGACCTTCTCGATCTCATCCCGTCCTCCGAGCGGAATAAGGTCTTCATCGTTGAGTTCACGGATAAACTCGAGTTGCTCACTGAAGCCGAGCATTGCCCAGGCCAGTCCCCGTGTCCAGGTGCTGAATGCACTGTAGCCCTGCTGGGTTGCGGGGCAGCGGAACTGACCTGAAACCGTGTTGAATACAGCCTCGTGGGTTGTCCTGCCCGGCTCTGAATCATAGAGGTCCCTGTTCTCCCCGTAATAAACGGAATATTCAGCGGTTGCCCTGGCGTGCTTGACCAGGCGGCCGAGTAAGGAGATTTCCCTGTCCCCTTCATCCATGAATCGGTGGCCAAGCATATGGCCGAGTGCCAGGGACCGGCAGGAGCGAATGGTGTCCACGAACAGGGAGTGAGGCCCGTTGAAGGAGTGAATGAAGCCTCCATGTGCGGTTCGGGTCCAGCGCTTGGCCTGGACAGAGGCGGAGAGCTTCAGCGCCAGCCGATAAAACTCTTGTTCCCACTGGTTGCCCTCGCATGCGCCGGAGCGGTGAAGGCGCAGCAGGTTGCCGTATGTGGAGACATTGTTGAAGCCGTGGTCGTGGACGCCAAAATGGCTGAGGTGCGGGGCCATCCTGGCGAGGGTGTTGTTTCGGGCAAATTCAAGGAACCATTCCTCTCCAGTGGCATCGAACTGCAGAACGCCCGAGCCAAACTCAAAGCCCTGTGTCCATTCTGTCCACCCCCTTGTGGTGTATTTGCCTGCGGCGGTAAAGACCGGTGATCCGTTGGTGTGGTCATATTCGTTGTCAATGAGCCGGATTTTTGCCCCTGAGAGTTCCCAGAACCGGGTCAATGCGGGCTTGAGGTCAGGAGCTGAGAGGTTGGGGTCGGGTTGGAGCATGGTAGCAGGGTGAATAATGTGGGATATGCCTAGATCTTGCGGAGGTGGAATCCGCCGTCAACAGGGATCACGTGCCCCGTGGTGAACGGGAAGGATCCGGAGAGCAGGGCGACGGCTGCCTTGCCGAGGTCATCCCCGGTGCCCCAGCGGGCCAGCGGGACCAGGTCCCCGTTTGAAAGGATCGCGTCGTATTTTTCCTTTGCAGCCGCGGTCATGTCCGATTCCATGATTCCGGGTTTCAGGTCGTTGACGAGGATGTCGTGTTCAGCCAGGCGCGTTGCCCATACGGCGGTGGCCATTGACAGTCCGGCTTTCGATATACAGTAGGCGGCGCGATTTACCGAGACGGTGCTTGATGAGATCGACGAAATGTTGAGCATCTGGTAATGGGGGAGGCGGCTGGCTTCCGGGTTGTCGATCATCCACCGGGCAACTTCCTGCATGAGAAAATAAGGAGACTTGAGGTTGACCAGCATCACTGTGTCGTAGTCCTCTTCAGTTGCATGAAGGCAGTCACGGCGGTTTGGCTCTGTAATGCCGGCATTGTTGATGAGGGCATCAAGGTGACCAAAGGATTCCAGAGTTGCTGGAAGTATATCTCTGCGCGACTGCGGGTCCGTGAGGTCACCCTGAACAACCTTGAAGAGTTGCCCTGGTGTAGTGGCCATCTTTTCGCACTGTTGAGCGGTTTGTTCTGCGCCCTGCTTGCTGCTGCTGTAATGGATGGCAACACTCATTCCGGCGGCGGCCAGCTGGGTTGCTATTCCGCTTCCAAGTCCGCGTCCCGCGCCGGTCACCAGGACCACCGGGCATTTGGTTTCTGTGGTCATGCTTTGCATGCTATATCCTTAATCCGATCCTTAGATAGAACGAAGCACCTTGCTATTAGCATATTTTCGACTATTAATTTTATCCTAACGCACGAATTCCCCATTCCATGAAGGAATACCGCCCACTGCTTATAGAGAATCTCGGGATATCCCTGCCTGGGATTGAGGTTCTGCGTCTCCAGCTTAACGAGCACCTGCAGGGAAGCGGTCCGGAACACCATAGCCATGGACATGGACAGCTTTTGGTTTATCTCAGGGGGCAGGGCGCACAGGTTGTCGATGGGGAGCGTTACGATGCAAGAAGCGGGACGGTGATTTACGCCGCTCCAGGCAAGCGCCACGGGTTTGAGCGTGAGCGCGCCCGCAGTCCATTATGCCTTGTCCTGGACGTAAGGCTCAAGAGTGAGCTGAAAAGACCGAAGCCGGCAGTGG
>CACIUL010000047.1 GCA_902589825.1 uncultured Verrucomicrobiota bacterium | reverse complement strand
GGTGTCATTGAAGGGGCGCATATGCCAGACGTTGTCCTCAAGTATAAGGGCAACCCCATTCATTCTGGAGATGGTTTCCAGTGCGGAGAAAGGGCTCTTGTTGAGAGAGAAGGTGATGAGTTTGGTGTTATTGTCGCCATTTTCAGGCAGGGCGACAAAGTCAATGTCTGCATCGTCGGCAAGGAAGCGAAGGACATCACGGACGGATGCCCGGTTGAAGTCATAGTTTTTTTCAGGCGCCTCGCGAAGTGGAGCTGCCGCTGCCTCGTATGCTGCCGAGGTTTCCAGGCTTGAGCTGATGATTTCCTTTCCCGTGGCAGAGGGGCACAGGGTCAGGAGAAGGAGCGGGGCGAGGATTAAAGCGCAACTGGGCCATCCGGGCACAGTGCGCATTTTTTTGCGTGTGGTGGCAAATTTCATGGGTCTTCTTGTGTGGTGGTGGACTTCAACCATGAGCTTGGAGTCCAATAATTTATAAATTATATATAAATATCATAAAATAGCAACTGACTTTAGCGGCAAATCTATAATTACTATAATAAAGAACTCGCCGTTGTTTTGGGTTTGTTAATTATCTGTGCTGGCATCTGCTGGAGAGACGTAAAGCCGGGAAATGGCTTCGGTAAGCAGCAAAGTGGTTAATCAAACCGAGGTCCAGTGGATGAAGGGACCTTACGGAAGGTCGAGCATGAAATAAGGGTCATTCTCCGTTGCTCCGCGGCGCAGTATCTTCCTTAGCAGGACAAGGCTTGCGACCGCATCAAAAAGCGCATCATGCCAGTTGAGTCGCGGGCACAGGTCCTGAACTTCCGGCTCGAGGTCGAGGGCCTGCAGGAGGTTTCCAAGCGAGTGGTCCTTGATGGCAGGCAGGGCTTTTCTGGCCAATTGGAGCGTATCAACCCACGGGTTGAAGCCATGCATGGGAAATGCTCTGAGGAAGCGCTTTTCCGTTCCAGCACCGTGGGCGACAACAACCCGGCCCTTCAGTGCGGTCCTGATTTCCGGCCATAATTCGACGAGCATCGGGGCCCCCTCCAGTTCCTCGTCCCTGATCCTGTGGACGGCACGGGCGGCATGAGAGATTGCCCGCGACTTTGCAGGCTGGATAAAGCTCCTGAAGAAATGATCAGGGCAGATGCTGTCTTTGTGCATCAGGGCAATACCTACCTGTATAGGCTCATCCCGGCCATCCTCGAAATGTCCTGTCGATTCAAAATCGATTGCCGCGAAATCCATTATTACAAATGTTCCTCTTTAAGTGACCGTTTTCAGTAAGTATGGATGCTGCCGATGTGCCCGGTCTTTCCGTGTGGACCGGCATCCACTGGCCGATCATTACTGAATGCACCAGTGCAAGTTAATGGGCAGTGGGAAATGATTGAACAAAAATCGGCGGTTTTTTTCCCAATTAGAGTATATTTTACCTGAGGGCGGTTGTTTTTGCTGGTGCAATAACCGAGAGCCGCACGTTATTTCATGAAACAGAAAACCACTATATATACCGTGGCAGCAGCTGGTGCGGTATTGGCGCTGCTGGTATTTCTTTATTTGTTTTATTATGCCCCAAGGGGGGACAGGCTGATTGTGGAGGGGGCCGGTGAGCTGGACCCAATTGAAAACAGTGATAGTTTAGCGGATCTTGAAAGGGTCATGCGTTCCGGGGCCGATGAGGATGTGGACGAGAGGCTGCCGTTCCGCGGCTTTGCCAACCGGGTCATCAGGCGAATGCTGGAAGCCCTGCTTTCTGACCCTTCGGCAATTCGCAAGGAAGCTGTCCTGACCTTCAACTCAGATGAAGCCTACCAGCGTTTCCTGAATTCTCTTGGCGGGCGTAACCTGCGCCTGCTGGGAAGTTCCGATTCTCTCCGCTCCGTGCGTCTCGGCTTTGACAGGTATGAGGACTTTGCAAACGCGTTGGCTACTCTGGATCCGAACGAAACGTCATCGGAAATGAATTACCTTGTCAGCCTTCCGCTTCCCCCGGAGCACAGGAATTCACCGGGAGCTGGTTCGGGGGCTATACCCTTTGGGAGAAATGCCCTGGAGAGCCTGGGAATCAGCGGTGATCATTCCGCCTTTGGGCGTGGCGTGCTCGTGGCTGTGCTGGATAGCGGTATCCAGGATCATGTGGCTTTCAGCGGCAAAGTCATCAGGGAGCTGGATTATGTCCGTGATGGCAATGGGAAACCCGTTCCTATCGACATTGACAATGGTCACGGAACCGCAGTGGCTTCTATTATTGCCGGCAGTGACCCCCTGTTGCCGGGAGTGGCACCGTCAGCGGGATTGCTTAGTTACAGGATCCTTGACAACGAGGGTTACACCAACAGCTTTACCCTTGCCGAGGCCATTGTCAGTGCAGCTGATGAGGGTGCTGACATTATCAATGTCAGCCTTGGCTCAACCGGGGACAGTGCCCTGGTCAGGCAGGCAGTTGATTATGCGAATTCGAAGGGGGCACTGATTGTGGCGGCGACAGGTAATGACGGTCTGGATCAGGTGACCTATCCTGCCGCAATAGATGGAGTGATTGCGGTCAGCGCGGTTGATGCAAGGGGGCAACACCTTGATTTTGCCAATTCAGGAGCCAGCCTTGAATCAGGGGGGATGGCGGCTCCGGGATATGGTGTTGTTGCCGCCTGGCCGGATGGGCAGGCGAGCAATTTCAGCGGCACAAGTGCCAGCGCTCCTTATGTCAGTGGAGCTGTTGCGGCAGTAATGTCGGAAAATCCCGGCATGTCGGCCCAGGCGGCATACGAGCTCTTGATGGTGCACTCCAATGAGGCGGGAGCCCCGGGATCTGATGATGTCTATGGCAGTGGAAATCTGAACATTGGCCGTGTTCTGAACAGGAACAGTCCGGGGATTGTTGACGTGGCTGTAGCAAGTTACTATTACGATCCGCTGCTCGCCCTTTCCAATGGTACTGAGAACATTGCCCAGGTGATCGTGGAGAACCGCGGGACGGAGCCGCTCCACAATGTGTCGGTGGATATCAATTCCGGGGACGGAGCGCGTACCTATAACGTGGCATTCATTCCTGCCGGTGAATCCTACCTGATACCGGCCCCGATTAATGCGGCGGCGGGAAGATCAGCCGGTCAACTGGAGGTTTCAGCCACGGCCAGTGTCAATCCGGGTCTCAATGATCCGGATCTCAACCCGGGTGACAACAGCTTGTCCACCAGGATTGAATTTCGGGAAGAGTCCGCCCCCTAGGTGTAGATTTCCCCGCCGCTGTTGGCAAATTCCTCTGCCTTCTGCTTCATTCCGGCAGCAATGGCCTCCTCGGTTTCAAGTCCGTTCTCCGCTGCATACTGTCGGACTTCATCGGATATTTTCATGGAGCAGAAAGTAGGGCCGCACATGCTGCAGAAGTGGGCGGTCTTGGCCCCTTCCTTAGGAAGGGTTTCATCATGATATTCACGGGCCTTTTCCGGATCCAGGCCCAGGTTGAACTGATCATCCCAGCGGAATTCAAAGCGGGCCTTGGAGACGGCGTTGTCCCGTTCCTGGGCGGCGGGATGTCCCTTGGCAAGGTCGGCAGCATGGGCAGCAATCTTGTAGGTTATTACCCCTTCACGAACATCATCCCGGTCAGGCAGCCCCAAGTGTTCCTTCGGTGTCACGTAGCAGAGCATGGCACACCCATACCAGCCGATCATTGCCGCGCCGATGCCGCTGGTGATGTGGTCATAGGCAGGAGCGATGTCCGTGGTCAGGGGGCCGAGGGTATAGAACGGGGCCTCGTGGCACCACTCCAGCTGTTTTTCCATGTTTTCCTGGATCATGTGCATGGGGACATGTCCCGGGCCCTCGTTCATGACCTGTACGCCCTTTGCCCAGGCCCGCTCAGTGAGTTCGCCCTGCACCTTCAGCTCGGCAAACTGGGGATAGTCATTGGCATCCGCGATTGATCCCGGACGCAGACCGTCACCGATGGAGAAGCTGACATCATAGGCGGCCATGATGTCGCAGATGTCATCCCAGTGGGTATAAAGAAAATTCTCCTTATGGTGCGAAAGGCACCATTTTGCCATGATGGATCCGCCACGGCTGACAATTCCCGTCATGCGGGTTGCTGTGCTGGGCACAAAGCGCAGGAGCACCCCGGCATGGATCGTGAAGTAGTCCACACCCTGTTCAGCCTGCTCGATGAGCGTGTCCCTGAAGACTTCCCATGAAAGATCCTCAATGCGTCCCTTGACCTTCTCCAGGGCCTGGTAAATGGGAACGGTCCCGATGGGTACCGGGGAGTTGCGGATAATCCATTCACGCGTGGCGTGGATGTTCTTTCCGGTGGAAAGGTCCATGACCGTGTCGGCTCCCCACTTGGTGCCCCAGCGCATTTTTTCCACCTCTTCCTCGATGGATGAGGTTACTGCTGAGTTGCCGATGTTGGCATTGATCTTGACCAGGAAATTGCGGCCAATGATCATCGGCTCACTTTCCGGGTGGTTGATGTTTGAGGGAATGATGGCACGGCCACGGGCCACTTCTTCACGGACAAATTCCGCAGTGATGAATTCCGGTGTTTTGGCTCCCCATGATTGCCCCGGGTGCTCGAAGTTCATGGCATTACGGGGATCATGGGCGCCGTCCTTGAGTGCCCTGTAGGCAGCCTCCCTGCCGAGGTTTTCCCTGATGGCGATATATTCCATTTCCGGTGTAATGATCCCTTCCCGTGCGTAGTGCATCTGGGTTACCGGCGCGCCTTTCTTGCCGCGCAGGGGATTGCGCTTGAGACCGGGATATTCAATCAGCCGGTTTTTTCCGGGTTTTTCCTGGTTGTATTGCCTGGCATGCTGGTCGGAGAGGTATCCGTTATCCTCAGGTCTTGTGGAGCGTCCGTCGTATTCCTCAACATCACCCCGGGCAAGTATCCATTCCCGGCGCAATGCCGGCAGTCCCATTGTTACATCCCCCTGATATTGCGGGTCTCCCCATGGGCCGGAGGTGTCATAGACACGAATCGGCTTGTTTTGCTCCACCCGCCCGTTTGGATGAGTGGTTTCCGAGAGTGATATTTCCCGCATGCCCACCCGTAAGTCAGGGTGAATTTTACCTTTAATGTAAATGCGCTCACTGTTGGGAAAGGTGGCATCATCCCTTATGGATTCCGGTTTGGTAATCATGAGCAGTTGAAAGTGGGTTTGGTTGGGGTTGTTGGGTTCAAAATGAAAAAGGCTGCAACGAGATACGAATGGCAGCCTTGTTAAAGGGGGAGAGCGGTGGTTTCTCTCTCCCTTGTTAAAACTCCCTTCGCCGGCATTACCCGTTTCAGGTTCAAAGGGTGTCGTTACACTGGGTGACGACTCTCAGCTGACCGGGCAGCACCCCTGTTTTATTATTTACATTGATCGTAGGGTGGGGGAATTCAGGCGTCAAAGTCATTCGGAGGAGGTCGTGACTTTTTTTTGCGCCCCTGACCCTTTCTTTCCTTGCCAATCAAGTGGTTGAGTGCCCCAGCCAGCTCAGGGTGGCAGAGCTTGTAGCCAAGCTCAGTAAGGCGCCTTGAGTAGACCGGCAGGTCAGCAAGGACAGTGTCGTTGGCCATTTCGCCAAAGAGTATCCTGACAAGCAATCCGGGTACGGGGAAAACAGCAGGGCGAGCGAGGACCCTTGCCAGTTGCCTCGTGAATTCCCTGTTGCTGGCCGGTTCGCGGGCAACCGCATTGATTGCTCCGCTCCAGCTTTCCTCATGCAGGGCGGCGTCGATGATCCCGATGAGGTCATCAATGCTGATCCAGCCTGTCCTCTGCCTGCCGTTTGCGATTCTTCCGCCGAGGCCGAGTTTGAAGGCGGGGAGCATTTTTTTCAAGGCGCCCCCTTCCGGCGTCAGGACCATGCCGATGCGCAGATGGCAGATCCGGATGCCGGCCTGTTCGGCAGGGGCAGTAGCCTGTTCCCACTCGCGGCAGACCTTGGCCAGGAAACCTGTGCCCGCCGGGGACTCTTCGTCAAGCCTGTCGCTTCCGGTGCTGCTGCCATAATAGTTGATTCCCGATGCTGATATAAGTACCCCGGGGGCTTCAGGCATTGCTGCTAGTGCATCGCACAAAAGCCTAGTGCCGTTTTTCCTGCTGTTGAGGATTCGCTCTTTTTTTCTGCCGGTCCATCTTCCATCGGCAATGTTCTCGCCGGCAAGGTGGATCACGCCGTCAATTTTTCCTGCCCCTGAGAGGTCGATTTGCCCGGCTTGCGGATTCCATTCAATATCACCTGTGCGCTTAGCGGTGCGGGTAAGGCGGAGGACTTCATGCCCTTTCTTCTTAAGGTGAGGTGCCAGTGCATTGCCAATGAGGCCGGTTGCTCCGCTTACAAGGATGCGCATGGGATGGGGATCCTGCAGGCTGGTTCGTGATCTGCTTCTGGTTTGCTCGGCAGGATTGTCCTGCAATGAGAATGCTTGGGTAAAAGCCGGATTTGTCCGGGGGGTGGCCGGAATTCACAGGGCTTCAGCATGCTATTACGCCCGCAGGATGAGGGATGGATTCTTTTTTGGGGACAAAAAGAGTCAGCCGCTTTTACCGGGTGCCAAGCCTCAGGATTTTTCCAGGATCCAGATGTTCCGGTAGCGGACAGGATTGCTGTGGTTCTGCAGGTGGATACCTCCCTGGGTGGAGTTCTTCCTCAGCTTGACCTTGTCATGGATGACGACACCGTTGTGCCGGACGGTCATGACCGGGGGCTTGCCATTTTGTGCAGCCTGGAAGTCCACGTCATAGGTTTGCCAGCGCAGTGGGGGCAAGCACATGTTCTCATCCGGGCGCTTCCACTTGTAAAGGCCTCCGCACTCATTGGACTGGCCGGAAAGCCCGAAGGAATCGAGCATTTGCGTCTCTGTGCCGAGCAGATACATCCCGCTGTTGCCCCGTCCCTGTCCCCGAGCCTTGGGCATGTAGGGGAGACGGAACTCGATATGCAGGGTGAAGTTCTTAAAGTCATTGCGTGCGGAGTTGACCCCTTCCATGAGTAAGCCGTCGTCGGTCTTTCTGGCTCCTTTTTTCCAGTGTTCCAGGGATGTGCCGTTGAATAACTCAATGGCACCCTTTGGCGGTTTAAGGCCAAGGGTGGGACTTTCCCGGTTTACGCGTTTCAAAACGCCCAGGGTTTTCCCGTCAGGGCTCTTGATGGTCATGGCGTTGCCCTTCAGAACGCCCGTGGCCTTGCTGTCTTCCTCAGTGAAAGTAACTGAGCCGTCCGCGGCCTTGGTTGCTTCGGACTGTGAGCGTTCGCCCTTGTCCCAGCCGGCGCCTGGAAGACCTCCCTCAAACCCTACGGCCCTGAATTTTCCATGCCCCAGGGCTATGACCTGTATGCCCACCTTCGACACGGTGCCCTCACTCTGGGTGTAGCTGCCTGCGAATTCTCCCTGAATGGCAAAGTCGGGATCCTCCTGTGCGTCCTTCACCGTTGCGTAGGCGCCTTTTTTGTCCGGGGCACCATTGGCAATGAGGCCAAGGCTTAAGGTCAGGATCGTTATTGTGGCTGGTATTTTCATGGCAGTAGATGATTTTGATTTACTTGATGGACTTCAGGTAGACGACAAGGTCGGCGATGTCCTGCTCACTGAGCCCCTGCTGGGCAGCTGACATCATCAGTGAGCCGTTGAACTTACCCTGGCTCTTAATCCTGCTTTTCGGGACAGTCTGGGTCAGTCCACCCATGGACTGAATGACCAGGGGATCCCCGGCAGAGAGAAGCCTTCCCTGGATCTTGACATCATCCTTGGTCTCGATCTGGTAGCTGTCATACCCATGGGAAATATCAGCAGCCGGGTTGATGATTGCCTGTGCGATTACCTCGGCTGTCTGGGTTTTTCCATAATCGGTAAGGTTGGGGCCATACTCGATGCCCGTGCCGTCAATATGGTGGCACATGTAGCAACGGGCGGCGACGGTCTTGCCGCGAGCGGCATCTCCCTTGAGGGCCAAAATTTCCTTGATCGGTTTATAGGTGCGCTCCACCGGCGGTGGTAACACGGCTGGGACAAGCTTGACCTGCCTGGGGTCGTAGATGTTGCGCGAGGTCAGTGAGCGGATAATGCCGTGTTCTTTCCAGCGGTGGTTCTTGTTGTTCAACAGCCACCAGAGGGCCTCGGCCTTGGCACGGCCTGAGCCTTTCTCGGCGAGGGTGAGCATGGTGTCAGAGCCGGCCTTTGAGGGAATAAATGCAAGTGCGACAACGGCGGCTTTTCTCTCTGCCTCCGAGACACCGGCAGCCATTGCCCTCTTGGCAAGCATCGGGGCGGATTTCTCAGGATGCAGTCTCCAGACGATGTTGGAAAATGCGGTGGTCCATTTTGCCGGCTCGGGGTCTCCGATTGCGCGGCCGATGGCGTTATAGGACAGGGTTTCCTTCTTGGTGCATGCAATGCCGAGCGCATCAAGGTAAGTGCGATCAACTCCGTCATACCCCTTGGCCAGTTCCACAATATGTTCACGCGCCTGCTCGATGGGGACGTCCCGCAGGGAGGTTGCCAATTCACGCCTTACTGCCGGGTCGGGGTCCTTGGCCAGGGCGGCTGCCAGAGGCAGGATATCCTGGTCTGCACGGCGCAGGGCACGGAGGGCAGCCAGCCGGAGGCGTGCATCATCACCTTCCAGGACTTTCTTGGCGGCGGCAACTCCCGCTTCTCCAAGGTGGGGGAGGAGGAACACGGCGCGGGCGGCCACATAGGATTTACTCTCCTTAAGCATTGCTTCAACAGCCGGGAGGGCTTCCTTTCCCTTTTCCTTAAGGCGCGTGAAGCCGAGGTTGCGGACGTTCGCTGCACTGCTCTTCATGGCATTGATCTGCCCTTCGAGGCCTTCCAGCTCGAGCTTTGGCACTGCGGGCTTGAAGCCTTTTGGTGCGACGCGGTAGATGGCACCTGACAGGGTGTTGTCATGATCAGCGTGTCCGCCGACGCGGGGATCATACCAGTCGCTTACATAGATTGCCCCGTCGGGGCCGACCAGGACGTCGGAAGGGCGGAAGAGGGTTTTTTCCTCCTTGTTGGTACGTCCTCCCTTGAAGTCGGTACCGGCGAACTCCTCCTCGGCATTGGTGGTGAGAAAATTGAAGCGTTCAAGTTTAAACCCTGCTCCTTCCGGAACCGGCAGATAGCCGAACACGGTGTTTCTTGCCGGTTCACAACTGAGCAGCAACCCGCTGCCATAGTTACCGCCAAGGGCTCCTCCCTCGTAATAGCAGATGCCTGTGGGCGAGCCGCCGCCATAGAC
The DNA here is from genome assembly GCA_902589825.1 of uncultured Verrucomicrobiota bacterium. Taxonomy (GTDB): domain Bacteria; phylum Verrucomicrobiota; class Verrucomicrobiia; order Verrucomicrobiales; family DEV007; genus CACIUL01. The sequence goes on along the minus strand of CACIUL010000047.1, from coordinate 13,753 downwards.
ATCACCGGCAGGCATTGTGCCGGGGTCCTCCTGCCGCCATTCAGCGATTTGGGTGGTTTGGCCGGGTCGGCGTTCCGATCCCCAGCTGCGCTTGCCATCGGCTGAGCAGAAGCCTGCGTTACCGTATTCGAGCAGGAAGGTGGTCCGGCATGCCGGGGGATCATCATTGTCGTTCTGGAACACATCGCCGAAGGAGGTAATGGTCTGCTCATAACTGTTGCGGAAGTTATGGCCGATGACTTCAGCGTGGGTGCCATCCGGGTTCATGCGGTAGGCGGCACCACCAATCCATACATGACCGTCATCACTTTCCTGCCCGGCAATCTGCCGCATCTGGTAGGCGCTTCCGAGACGGAAGGTCTTGCCGGACTTGTCGGTGAACTGGGCGCCGCAGTTCCCGTGGTTCCAGTACCACTTACCGTCGGGCCCGACCGTGACCGAGTGCAGTGAGTGGTCATGCTGCTTGCTGTTAAATCCTGAGAGAAGCACTTCACGGTTATCGATATCGGGATTAAACTTGAGGTTACGGTCCACATCCGTGTAGATCACCAGTTCCGGCGTCATTGAGACAACGATCTTGTTGTCAATGACTGCGACCCCGAGGGGAGCTGTCAGGAACTTCTCCTGGACAAATGTGTGGGCCTTGTCAGCCTTGCCGTCTGCGTTGGTGTCCTCGAGCACAACGATGCGGTCACCCTCAGGCTTGCGTCCCCCGTGGCGACGGTAGTTGACCCCTTCAGCCACCCAGATGCGTCCATCCTTGTCGACATCCATGTTGGTGGGATTGAAAAGCATGGGTGATTGCGCCCATAGCGTGACTTCAAGGTCCCCGTGTGCCTTGAAGAGCTCAAGAGGGACGGTTTTGTGTTGTGCGGGGGATGATGTCGCCAGGGCGATGGTCGCCGCGAGGAAAAAGAATGGCTTAAAATGGTAATTCATTGCTCAAGAACGTTGATTTGAAAGGCAATCTCACACAAACCATAAATTCACTCCAGCATGAAATTATCCACTTGCACCTTTTGCAACCAATACGCATATTCACCGCCCGGCAAAAATCCTGCGTAGCTCAGCGGTAGAGCGGGTGGCTGTTAACCACTAGGTCGTTGGTTCGAATCCAACCGCAGGAGCCATTGCCGATAGAATGACTCGCCGAGTCATTGTGCGCCAAATCAGGTCTTTGGCCTTTATCCTCTAAGGAGTCACGCTCTTTATTACGCAATTGCTGTGCGTCAGGCTGAGACAGGTTTTGACCCTCTGCGCCTAAAACGTGTGTGCGTATGTGTGTGTAATTGGATTTGTCCTCCAGTGAGGGGAGTTCACTGATGGCATCTGAAACAGGTAGCAGGGTGGCGTCATTGTAGGTGACAGCGGTCAGTCTGGGATCACTGTGGCGCATTGCCTGCATGGCAATTGCCTGATTGGCGCCGTTTGCATGGAGCAGGGTGGCGAAGGTGTGACGCAGGGCGTGGAAGTCTGCCTGCCTGCCCTTCTGGTCACGGTAAACGATCCCTGCAGCCTTGAGGTCCTTCTTGAGCAGGTGCAATCTCTGCGGGACATCAAAGACAGGAAGGGAAGGGGACTCCGCCCGTTTAGCCCGCAACTTGGGAACAAGATCTGGATGCAGGGCGATGGTTTGCGTCTTTTTGTTCTTTGATACCTTGTCGCGCACGATGATTCGCGGGAACTCATTATCAAGGTTCACATCCGCCCACGTGATTTGCTCCAGCTCCCCGCGCCTTAAGCCGGTGTATGCCGCAGCGTGGTAGACCAGCGCACGTTCTTCAGGCGCATGGGCAATCAGGCGCTTGAGCTCTTCAACGGTAAGGGCGCGCCGCACCCGCTTTTCCTTGCCGCTGGCTTGTACCTTCTGCACCTTTGCCAAAGGATTGCAGGGGATGGTTTCACGCTGCACCAGCCAGTTGAGGAAGGCATTAAGGGCGTTGAGGTATTCGTTGAGGGTTTTTGCCGCCTTTGTGGAATTGGCGTTGCGCCATGACAGGAAACCCTTGGGGCGAATGTCCGCGAGGCTATACCACTTGGCATGGGTACTGATGATGCGCACAAAGCGCTCAACATCATCGATGTATTTTTTGCCCCTTCCCCGCGTGCGCAAATCCTCACAAAACCATTGCAGGGCGTTTTTAATTCTGCTGTTGCTGCCCTCATAGCTTGCCACCTCAAGTCCCGACCTGCGCCGTTGTGCAGTGGCGACAATCATGGAGAGCTTTTTCTCGGCGACCTGCTTGTCAGTCACGCCAAGTGCAACGGTCGTTTGCCTCAGGTCTCTATCGAGCTTGTATCGGCCACTATAACAGCGGGAGGTTTGCGTCTTGCCATCGACCTTGCGCTTGGGTTTGAAAACGTATTGCTGCATTGGTTTGTTTATCTTCCGGTTGTGGTTGCTGAGTGAATGAAGTTAAGGATTTCAATGCGGCGGAACCGTGTGCAACCGCCAACCTTCAATGGCCTGGGGATGTCGCCGGCTGAAACGAGCCGGTCCACAGTTCGCTGACTGATTGCCAACAGTGATGCGACCTCTTTCTTTGAGATTAGCTGATAGGTTTCAGAGCTGCCCCTTGCGGGCTCAATGCTTCCTGCGCGCTCAGCAGGGTGATGGTTAATTGGGTAAGTGCTTGGGTTCATTAATGGAGCGGCTTTTTTTCTCAAAGAAGGGAGGCTCAATCGATGGGAATTGCGCCCTCACTTACTCTAGCGAGAAGGCGCCTTAAGGCAAGGATTGCATGAGTCATAACCTGTTAATTAACATGGTGTTTTATTGATTTTAATTAGATTTAGTTAGGAGCAATTTATGAAACACTTTGGACAGGGTTAAGGGATCAGGGGCAATGAAGAGTCAAAGCCATGAAATGTCCGTGGGAGGGCGCGCATTACCGCGCAATTTATTACCGCTAGACGCCACGGGTGGGGGTAGGATTTTTTTAGCAGAAGTAGCAACTTCTATATGAAACTGCAGAAAAAAATGAACAGTTTTAGATCAAAGGGAGGCGCGTAATGCGCGCCCAACTTGCTCAATGCGCGAGTGACCGCTCAAATGCGCGCCCACAAATAATTGATCGACCTTTGATACAATTTTGAGCTGAAATTAGTTTGGGGCGATAGTCCAGTTATATGTGTTTTAGCAAATGACAGTTTGAGTTTGGGTGAAAAGTTTCTGGAGAGGTGGGTGTAATTGTTTCTTTTTGTAGAAACAATTACACCTAGTAGTAGAAAAAAGTTTATATAGGGGGGTAGCGTCAATTCTTTGCGCTTTCTGCGCGCAAACGTAAAACAAGGGCGCATCCTTTGACGGGTTTTACTGGAAGAGTTCCCGTTCGCAACAGATTGCCCTGTAGCAGCGTTTGCTTAACGATTGGTTGAAAGGACGCATCACGATTGCGGGGAGCGATTCTGGGGCATTCTGAGGGCAAGGAGAGGATGCTGTGAATTGCACCCATGAATCATGATCCCCTGTGCAGGATGCAGGGCACACGGCTCATCACCCGCTCGCAATAACCCCCTAACAGCATTGCCAGCAGTGGGGGGAGTTGCTAGGACTGCCAATCGACTTAAATAAATCATGAGAATCAAGTACAGTGTCCGAAGCAACTTCCTGCTACCGGCTAAGCAACTGCTTATGGAGGAGAGGGATTCCTTGAATGCGGGAAATTCAGTTCGCTTGGACTTCGGAGGAAAATATGAATATCGGGAGGACGATTTTCTCCTGACCGTTTCTCCAGACGATCCCGAAATTTTCCTGACGTACTGGTGGAACGCTCAGAGCAGCTTGATTCCCTCGCGAGCGAAATCTGTGGCCACCGCCTTGCGGGATTTGGAGCTTTTCGGATCCTATGAATTTAGCAATCGCAACCAAGGGTTGGAAGTAACTAGGCTCGATCATACCAACTCATTCCCAGTGAGCTCACATTCGTGGGATATTTTGTCTGAAGGGGTGGCAGACAAGAAAATGGACAGGTCTTCCTTCCTTCATCACGGAGCAGGTGTCCCCGCCGATATCACTAGGTTTTTCGGTATTAAGGAGAGTAGTCCTGCGCCCCCCTTCTCCCCCTCTCCTCAACAACGTCCTCAGGGACGCCACTGAAAAAGCAAATACCTAGCAATAAAGCGTGATTTCAGGTAAGGTTCGTAGGGTCCTGTCATAATCTGCGACGGGTAAAGTTATGTCTCTCAAAATTAAAGCCACCGTAGCCAACAAAATTGGGCTTGCCTCTCAGCAAAATGCGGTGCCGATCTTGCACGATTTGGTGCTGGTCAATGAGGGAGATTCGCCCCTTGAGGACCTCGAGGTTTCCCTGACAGCCGAACCAGACTTCCTTGAAGGTAGGACCTGGAACGTCGACCGGCTAGACGGAGAGCAAGTTATTACGGACCGCGATGTGCGTTTGTCCGCCACCTATCTCGATACTTTGATTGAAGGGGTCCGGGGAGAAGTGCTGATTGAAGTTCGTAGGCGTGATTCGACAGGCGATGCGCTAGCTAAAGAACGCTTCGAGTTAGAAGTTTTGGGGAAGAGCCATTGGGGAGGAAGTGGATCAATGCCTGAGCTGCTCCCGGCGTTTTGCCTGCCCAATGATAGGAGTATCGAGCAAATAACGGGCAATGCGGCAGAACTGTTGAGGGCACACGGTAAGCATTCGACAATACAGGGATATGAGGGGAGTAACCCCAAATGGATTTGGACGATAGCGAGTGCAATTTGGGGTTCAGTTTGCGGGCTCAACATCAAATACAGTCTTCCGCCGGCTAGTTTTGAGGAAGTAGGGCAAAAGGTGCGTTCGCCAAGTCTTGTCTTGGATGCGAAACTGGCAACCTGCCTGGACAGTAGTTTGCTTTTTGCCGCCGCGCTTCAACAAGCAGGCTTGAACCCGTTAATTATTCTTACTGAGGGGCATGCTTTTGTCGGTGTCTGGTTGCATGACAGGACCTTCAAGATGCAGGTGGTTCATGAAGCTATGGAGGTAAGAAAGCTCGTCGAGCTAGATGAAATCCTAGTCTTTGAAACGACTTATATCACTGAAAGTCCGGCGTCGCGGTTCTCGGAGGCTATCTGCGCAGCCAAGGAGAAGCTGACCGACAATGAGTTTCGGATGGCCATCGATATTGGGTTAGCGCGTAAGAAGGGAATCAGACCTTTAAACTTTTCCTTAACAGGGAATGCGGTGCCGACGTCTGAAGGCGAAGGTGCCCCTGCTGAGCATGCAGGGTTGGAAGAGGCTCCCGATGATTTGCTCCCTCCTCCTGATTTGCCGCCTGAATCACTTCCATCTGATGGGGACGGCAATAGGATTGAGCACTGGCAGCGGAGGTTGCTGGATTTGTCGGCCAAAAATAGGCTCTTGAATCTACCGGAAAGGGCTAAACACGTGCCCCTGAGCTGTCCGGATCCTGGAGCGTTGGAGGATTTACTGGCCGCAGGCAAAACAATCGCGATCTCGCCATTGCCAGATTTTGAAGAGGGAGGGCGAGACGCCGCATTATACAAAGAGCAGAATAAAGAAGATTTGGTGGCGAAATACGCCGAGGAGGCCCTCAAGGGGAGAGAGGTTCTCTCCCCCCGGTCTAAGCAAAAGCTGGAAGCTTCGTTGATTGATCTATTTCGTCGGGCTAAGTCGGATATCGCGGAGGGTGGCGCAAATACTCTTTTCCTAGCGATAGGGTTTCTCAATTGGAGGAAAAACCCTGAGGACGAAAAGTATTACCGCGCGCCACTGATACTCCTCCCGATAAAGCTCAAAAGGCGGAGTGCTCTCTCTGGTGTTAAGATGAGCAAGCACGAGGACGAGCCAAGGTTCAATCTGACATTACTTGAGTTCTTGCGACAGGACTACGAGTTGGAAATTCCGGGGTTGGAGGGCGACCTTCCAACGGATGATAGCGGCATTGACGTAGCTGCGATCTGGAATCGTGTCCGAATCGCAGTAAAGGATGTCCCAGGTTTTGAATTAAATACGGAGTGCGCCATTGGGACGTTTTCGTTTTCAAAATATCTAATGTGGAAAGACCTGGTAGATCGTAGAGATGAACTAATGGTCAACCCGGTGGTGAAGCATCTGATTGAGGGGGGAGAAGAGGGCTTTGAAAATACGGGAGCTACGGGTGGTATTCCCCGCGATAAGGAGCTTGATCAAGTCGTTGACCCTTCGGAGCTTTTTACTCCGCTGCCTGCAGATTCATCCCAACTAGCTGCAGTGGTGGCCTCGGCGAGGGGGCAGAATTTTGTGCTGAATGGACCGCCTGGAACCGGGAAATCCCAGACCATTGCCAATATGATTGCCCATAATCTAGCGATGGGACGAAAAGTTCTTTTTGTGGCCGAGAAGATGGCTGCCTTGGAAGTGGTCTACCGGCGCTTAGAGGAGCGCGGATTGGGTGATTTTTGTCTGGAAGCGCACTCCAATAAGGCCTCAAAGAAGGACATTTTAGCGCAACTTGACCGCGCTTGGGATGTTCGTGGCAAAGATGTAGAGGACGGTTGGGGTCGAAGGACCAGCGAGCTAAAGAGGCTGCGAAAGGCCCTTAATGAAGTTGTAGCGAGTCTGCATAAGAAGCACGCAAACGGAATGTCTGTTTACGAGGCAATCGGAAGAGTTCTGCGGCATGGCTCCTCAGCGACGCCGCGTCTTTCCTTTCCGGCGGAGAAAGAGCACAATGAGAAGAAGTATCAATCCATGAGGGAGGCGGCACATCAGCTGGACGTCTATTATGAGTCCCTTGCTGACGCTCCCGATGAATTTTCATTCGTAGTTAAAGCTGAATGGAGCGCTCAATGGCAGCGAGAGCTAGTCAGCAGTGCAGGGGGGCTGTTGTCCTCGTTGAAAGCCGCGGCAAGAGATGTCGGAAGTCTTCTTAATTCGTCTGGACTCGACCTTGCAGTTGAGGACTGTGACTCTCTCGAGCGCGTATTAGGTCTATCGAAGGCGATTCTAGATTGCTCAGGCAAAACCCTTCAGTTTTGTTTCGTTGCCGATTACAGGAAGAAGCTTGAGCAGGCGGAATCGTTTCTTCTTCTACTGGAGGAATACAGGAAGACGGAGTCTCGGCTCTCTGTTGCCTACGGGGAGGAATCAGCGAGGAAGGTAAATGTCGAGGAGCTCCAGCAGCATTGGGAATTGGCCAAAACTAAATTCTGGCTCATTCGGATATTATCGATGAGGAAATTGCGCAAAGGGCTTGCGAGAGATTGCGCATGTGGTTCTCCCCCCGATGTCGAGTTGGATATTCCTGTCCTTAGTAGATTGAAGGAACTGCTTCAGAAAATGGACGCGTTTCGGCCGCTGATGGAGGATATCCCAGGCTATTCGTTTCTTGATAGCAATGGCGACGAAATTCGTGATGTGTGTGATGTCGCTAGCCGGCTTCAGAAGGCGATCACAGCAATTGCCAGCGATCCTGAGAAGTTAAAGTTGCTGCGAACCAAGGTGGAGGAGTTGGTGGTTGGGGCCAATGATCTGCTCGATGATGATTTGCAAATCGCCAAGGCCGACTTGGTATGCAGAAAGAGCTTTGATGAGTTGTTGAAGAAGATAAGCCAATTCGAGGCTCTGTGCGCTTCATCTGATTACAGGGAATATCCCTTTCAGGATCTCCGCGAGGTTTGTGAAACTATTCGGGTTGAGGAGGCGAAACTACGCAGATGGTGTCAGTGGTACAGCGCAAGGTGTGAGGCTTTAGGGCAGGATCTTGCGCCTCTGGTGGAGGCAGTAGAGCACAGAAAATTGGGAGAAGGAGAAGCGGAGGAAGCATTTGTCACCGGCTACTCCAGGTGGTTTGCCGAGCAGAAAATCGATACTGACCCTGTGCTGAGAGAGTTTAGTTCCGTTAAGCAAGAAGATTTTATCGAGCGCTTTCGGCGAGTAGATGATGAAGTGGCAGCGTTAACGAGTGTATATATCAGGGCAAGGCTTGGTGGAGGGCTGCCAATCAAGGAATCAGTGGGTAAAAAGGACGGATATGGAATCCTGAAGCACGAGCTGCAAAAGAAACGTGCGCACAAACCTCTGAGGCAATTAGCAGCCGAGATGGGAGAAGCGTTCAGTCAACTAGCTCCATGTATGCTGATGAGCCCGCTCTCCATCGCTCAATACCTTCCTGCGGATCAGCAGCTGTTCGATCTGGTGATTTTCGATGAGGCTTCCCAAATCACCCCTTGGGATGCGGTGGGAGCAATAGCGCGTGGCAATCAGGTAGTCATTGCTGGAGACCCCCGTCAAATGCCCCCAACAAACTTCTTTACGAAAGCTGCTGGAGGGGGGGGCTTCGATGGTGCTGGTGAGGAAGACTTGGAAAGTATTCTCGATGAGTGTTTGGCAGTTGGTGTGCCCATGCTCCCCTTGAGCTGGCATTACCGTAGTCGCCACGAGAGCTTGATCGCCTTTTCGAATTACCGCTATTACGGGGGAAAACTTGTGACCTTCCCAGCCGCTGAGGTAAGAGAGAGCGCCGTCTCATGGCGTCTTGTGGATGGTATCTACGCAAAGGAGCGAGCTCGTATTAACGAAGATGAGGCAAAAGAAATTGTGTCGGAGGTAGTCAAGCGTCTGAAAGATCCTGCATTCAATCGCGAGAATCTCACGCTTGCGGTGATCGTTCTTAACGCGGACCAGCAGGAGTTGATTGAAAACTTGCTAGATGTTGCTCGCCGAGAGAATCGTGAGATTGAGCACCATTTTGATGAGCAGCTGTCCGAGCCGGTAGTGGTGAAGAATCTCGAAACCGTGCAAGGTGATGAACGTGATGTGATTTTGCTTGGCATTGGTTATGGGCCGAAAGAGCCAGGAGCTGAGGTCATGTCGATGAATTTTGGACCGCTGAACCGGGAGGGAGGCGAGCGGCGCCTGAATGTGGCCCTAACGCGATCGAGGCGTGAGATGATTATCTTTACGTCCTTCCCGCCTTCAATGATTGACTTGAATCGTACCAGTGCCCGAGCGGTAAGAGACCTGCGGGATGTGATTGATTATGCGGATAGAGGGCCTAAGGCGCTTGCCCAAAGTGTGAAGGGCTCTATGGGGGGCTACGACTCTGACTTTGAGGAGTCCGTCGATATCAGACTCAAGGAAAAGGGCTGGCAAACAGTGACCCAGGTGGGGGTGTCGACATTTCGGGTGGATCTCGGGGTAGTGCATCCTAGGCGTCCAGGGGACTTTTTAGCAGGAGTTGAGTGCGATGGGGCTACCTATCACAGCTCAGCGACTGCGCGCGACAGGGACAAAGTTCGGGCATCTGTTCTTGAGGGGTTGGGATGGAATCTCGTTCGCGTTTGGTCAACGGATTGGTTCTGTGACCCCGAGGCGGAAATCGAGAAGCTCGACAAGCAGCTGAACGAATTGTTGCGGGCAGACGAAGAGCGCGAAGAAAAGCGTCTGGAGGATGAGGAGAGGGCTCAATCTGAGGAGCCCGCCCAACCACATAGTGCTCAGGAGGAAAGCGATGGCTCTTTGAGCTCCAAGGCTATTGCTTCCAGCGCCGAATCAGCTTCGCCAGTTGCCCCCTCTGGGGGGATCAAAATCAAAGGGCGTCCCAAGAAGGAGTCCTATGCAGTCGTAGACTTCAGCCAGCTGGATATCGTGATCTCGCCAGATAGTTTTCACGAAGGTTCTTACACCAAAGTCCTCACGGAGATGATAGGGCACACCCTGGAGGTCGAAGCACCGATAGAAGAGGGTTTACTTGTGACAAGAATAGCCAGGGCACATGGCTTCAAGCGATCTGGAAGGCGTATAAGGGAGCGAGTCTTCGACGTCCTCGATCAGTCGTCGTTCGTAGTAAGGGAAGACCCTGTCGAGGGCTCCTTTGTATGGAAAGAGGATCCTGACGGCTATTCCCTCGAGGTTATCCGAAAACCGAGGAAGTCCGACGGGGAAGAGGGTTTTCGATTATTCGATCAGATACCAGCCGAGGAAATTGTAGCAGCTCGACAGCTTGTGCGAGGGCGAGAGCCGGCCAAAGGAATCGCAACCTTGTTCGGAATCAAGCGCCTTACCTCAACAGGGAAGGATAGAGTAGATGAAGCCCTTAGCTGTATCGAAGACGCGAATTCTGAATAGGGTAATGGTTGCGAGTGGATAGAGGCATGGGGCAATCCAGAAAGACATCTGAGGATAACAGTCCGAAGGATCCCGAGTATCAGGAAGGCTCAGTTATTCGATCCAAGAGCAATTCTAGGAAAACAGCTTCGTATAGCAAAACGAACTCTAACTTCGTTCTCCAAAACCTGCCGCCGCAATAAGAGGCCTCAATGCCACCAACCCCCTTTCTCCCCCTCTCCGATCCCTTCAACGGCCACGGGATCGGTGTGGATATCGATCCCAACTATTTGGCGAAAGCTGACAGGGGCAAATAGCTAGCTTCCTTCTCATCGGGCTCGCTTAGGCCAAAAGGATCCCCCAATCAAGCGACCTGCATCGTGGGGGGTGAGTAGTTCACCTAACCACTGAGCCACCCGCCGTGTGCGCTTGTGCCCTTGTGCGCTGTGTGGTGGTGGTGTGTTATTGATCAGTTGTGTCCTTGGCGGTGCGCACGATTGCCATGATCGCGGTGCGCAGTGGGCTCGTTAAAGATTCCCAGGATTTGGCCACTTCATCCAGCTCACGCCATAATTTGTGTGAGTGTATGTGTGTGTTGTCGCTTGTAACTGACTGATGATCAGTGCAACCGTTGTTGGTTCGAATCCAACCGCAGGAGCCATAATTCTCAACGGCTTAGGGAGCAATCCCTAAGCCGTTTGGCTTTAGTGACAACAGTAAGTGACAACAGTTGCCCTGAAATAGGCCATAAATCCGGTATCCTGTAGCCTGTTACAGGGTGCAGGGAACACTGTTTAGGGTGCGGGGAACACTGTCCAGGGTGCAGGGAACACTGTCCAGGGTGCAGGGTAATATTCATCAACGTGTGGGCGCACCGTCCAACTGCGGGGTGTTAGAGACATTACGGGCTTGGGCACGTCACCCGCAGAATGAGTCTTAATGGGGTGGTGGGGTAGGGGAAGCCGGTTAAACTGCCGGTTTCTGGTATACCCCCATGGTATATAAGAAAGTAGTAATCAAATCTACTTTACATACCCCACCATCCCCATACCAAAAACGCGGCAGTGAACACTATGCCACCGTATGCGACGCCGTGAACTCTAACAGTATTGCCGGTAGTTGGCGTGGTGCACCTCCACCTGCACCCTGAACCCCAACCCCAACCCCAACCCCAACCAATAGCCACCCGCCCTTGTGCGCTGTGGGGTGGTGGTGTTAGGGTTGCGGCATGAAAACGCTCAATGCCTTTGCCCTGTTGTTTGTTTTAACCGCACTGCCTGTTTCGGCTCAAATTGGACCTGATGGGACCGGAGTTGTAAATGGTTACCAGATTGGACCTGATGCCGACCTCAGCGGTGCCTACCTCGAACGTGCCGACCTCCGCTTTGCCAACCTCAGCGCTGCCAACCTCAGCGGTGCCAACCTCAGCGGTGCCGTCCTCCTCCTTGCCGACCTCACCTCTGCCAACCTCAGCGGTGCCGACCTCAGCGGTGCCTACCTCGAACGTGCCGACCTCCGCTTTGCCAACCTCACCGATGCCAACCTCGAACGTGCCTACCTCCGCTTTGCCGTCCTCACCGCTGCCGACCTCGAACGTGCCGGCCTCAGCGGGGTCCGCTCCGGAAATATTACGGGAATACCCAGTTCGTTCCCCGCGGGATGGATCATGGCTAAAGGATATCTTGTCGGACCCTATGCCGACCTCAGCGATGCCGACCTCAGCGGTGCCAACCTCAGCGGTGCCGACCTCGAACTTGCCAAGCTCAGCAATGCCAGACTTATTGGTGCCGACCTCACCGGTGCCAGACTCATTGGTGCCGACCTCACCGGTGCCAACCTCTCCCGTGCCAACCTCAGCGGTGCCGACCTCACCGCTGCCGACCTCCGCGATGCCGACCTCAGCGATGCCGACCTCAGCGATGCCGACCTAACAAGGGTAAGACGCAACGGTCGAATCCTAAACCTAAGAATTGCTGGGCTAGAAACTCAATTGGCAGCAGCGAATGCTGCACGTAACACAGCGATTGCTGCACGTGACACGGCGATTGCCGAACGTGACACTGCGAATGCTGCACGTAACACGGCAATCACAGAACGTAACACAGCGATTGCCGAACGTGATGAGCGGCCCACTGTGGAGCAGATGCAGGATGCGCGTGTGGGATCAATCGTTGTCGAGAAAGACTGGCAAAGTGGCCAGGTGTCCTTGAGCTTGGGGTTAGAGAAAACCGAGGATGGAGTCACATGGACTGCCTACGAGGGAGGAACTTGGACCGAGACAGCCGGAGGCAAGTTCACGTTGAGCTTTCCGCTTACAGAGACCAAGAACTGGGTGCGCCTTGCATTGAAGGAATAACATTTTCCCTATCCCAGCCCAACCAATCAAGCGACCTGCATCGTGGGGGGGGAGTGGTGCAGCTAACCACCAACCAGTAAGCCACCCGCCGTGTGCCCTTGTGCGCTGTGGGGTGGTGGTGTTACAAAATCCGTGTGATTTTGTAATGGGCTAGCGGGGTGTGTGAGTGGTATGGTTAAGGCATGAAGACACTGCATGCCTTAACTCAGTTTGTTGTTCTGGCATCACTGCCCCTGCTTCTTGGGGGATGTGGGGAACCTTCCACGCCCTACGATCCAATTCCATCACCCACGGCTACTGATGCGAATGATTCTTTCGACGCCATCGACTTCGAGGACAATGAAACCCTCAATCGCATAATCGCTGAAGCAATCGAGGACGTGGTGAAGTTCGGCGACTATCACGGTTCTCTCCCCGAAGCGGAGATCAAGAAAATAGCCCGCTATGGCGCTGATATGAGGGGTACGACGGGCTTTGAACTTTACTTTGCGCCCAACATGCAAAAGCCTTATACGGGGTGGGTGAAGCGGTTTTATAAGAATGGTCGACTGCGCTCTTTGGATCAATACAAGGACGGAATTCGCCACGGGCGTGGCGCTCATTGGTACGATGACGGCGAGTTTCGTGGGGCAGGGATATGGGAAAACGGTAATCCTGTCTGGGACTGACCCTTCCGGAATAGCGTTAGCCCAATCAAGCGACCTGCATCGTGGGGGGTTAGTGGTGCACTTAACCACCAGCCACCCGCCCTGTGCCCTTGTGCGCTGTGGGGTGGTGGTGTTAGGGTTGCGGGATGAAGACGCTCAATTTTCTTGCTCTGTTGTTTGTTTTAACCGTGCTGCCTGTTTCGGCTCAGATAGGACCTGATGGAACCGGAGTTGTAAATGGTTACCAGATTGGACCTGGTGCCGACCTCCCCTCTGCCGATCTCAGAGGTGCCAACCTCAGAGGTGCCGACCTCAGCGGTGCCGACCTCTTTGCTGCCGACCTCCGCGGTGCCAACCTCACCGGTGCCGACCTCCACCAGGCCAACCTCAGCGATGCCGACCTCCGCGGTGCCAACCTCCTCGATGCCAGGCTCTATCGTGCCAACCTCGATAGTGCCGACCTCCTCGATGCCGACCTCACTGGTGCCTACCTCCGCAATGCCGACCTCAGCGGTGCCAACCTCCGCAATGCCGACCTCAGCGATGCCGACCTCCGCGGTGCCAACCTCAGCTATGCCGAGCTCAGCGGTGCCGTCCTAACAGGGGTAATTCGCCCAGATCCAATTCTAGACCCAAGAATTGCTGAACTGGAGGCTCAATTAGCAGCAGCGAATGCTGCACGTAACACAGCAATCACAGAACGTAAC
>CACIUL010000046.1 GCA_902589825.1 uncultured Verrucomicrobiota bacterium | reverse complement strand
AAGGACCCGGCAACTACACCTGGCTTGCCGCCGGGCGAAAAGGCACCCCCAGTCAAGGCATGATCTATCTCGCCTCCAACAAGGACTGGATGGCGCGTTTCAACATGAGCTGGGTCATGCAGGAAAAGACCAGGACAAGCGGTCAAGAACGATAACATCATCCACCCTTCTCCTGGAAAATACACATGCCTATGTCCTCTATTCGCAACCTCGCAATTTACCTTGGGCTCATCTTCGCTGTGTTGGTCATCCCGGGAATGGCAGCCACCAAAAAAATTTATATCGGTACCTCAGAGGTGAGTATAACCCCGGATCGACCGGTCGCCCTTGAGGGGGCGTTCGCACTGCGCATTTCAGACGGCATTCATTCGCCGATAGTGGCCAGCGTGGTCATTGTCGAGTCCAGGGAAAACCAGAAAGTGACCGAGCGCTCTGTCATGGTCAGCGCTGACCTTGTCCACTTGCCGATGGAAATAATCCACGCCGTGCGCAAAAAAATAGCCCGGCGCTATCCGGAATGGGACACAAACAAGATCTTCATCAGTACCACCCATACCCACCAAGCCCCTGTTGTCATGCGGGATAACTTTATCATACCGGAACACGCAATGTCGGTTGCCGAATATATTGAGTTCCTTGTTGAGCAGGTGACAAACGGAATCATTACTGCACAGGGCAAACTTCAGGCTGGCAGTGTTGCCTGGGGCTTGGGCAGTGCCATGGTTGCCTATAATCGCCGCACGGCATACCTGGACGGGTCAGCCCAGGTGTATTCCGAGCAGAACCGCCCTGACTTCAAGGGACCTGAAGGCCCGGAATATCAGGGCATGCCCATGATTTTCTTTTTTGATGAGGCCGGCAAGCCACTGGCAGCAGCGGTCAATGTCTGGTCACCCTCGCAGGAATACTTTGGGTCCAGTAAAATCAGCGCGGACTTCTGGCACCCTGTACGCGAAAGACTGAAGAAAGAACTAGGGAAAAATTTTGTTACACTTGCCTGGTGTGGTGCCTCAGGAGACCAGGGACCATGGCGACGGATACACGTGGAGGCAGAAGACCGCATGCGCAAGCTCCGGGGAATTGACTCATGGCTTGAAGAATTCGGACGCCGCATTGCCACCTCTGTCCTTGATACCTACAAGCTTGTCCAGAATGAACGACACCATGCGATTTATCATTCGCACGTAATGAGGACACTTCCCCTGCCCGGATGGAAACTCACTGAAAAAGAACTGCAGGACATCCGAAACTGGCGCGACAGCCTTGCCGGGGAACTCGCAGCCGAACCGGAAAGGGCACATGCACTGGCCCGCCCCATCTCCTGGCGCTCCCAGTTACTCGATCGACAGGAGGCCATGTCGAAACGGAAAAACCACGCCTATGACTCTGAAATCCATGTCTTGCGCATAGGCGAGGTTGCCATCTGCACCAATCAGTTTGAACTTTATACCGAATACGGATTACGAATCCTTGCCCGTAGTGATGCGCACATGACCTGTGTGGTCCAGTTGACCGGTCCTGCGCACTATCTTCCTACAGCGGAAGCGGTAAAGGGACGGGGTTACGGCGCTATTCCGGAAAGTTGTGCCGTTGGCCCGGAAGGCGGAAATACATTGGTCAATGAAACCATCACCATCGTTAACGAGCTCTTCAACAACCTGAAAGTCACCCTGCCTGATCAAGGCAAACTGAAAGGTGATCTACCAGTGGGCACCGGTTGGCAGGATCTCCTCGCTAAAAATATTCAATGGGAACTTGAGCCGGACTACTGGAGCAGACCAGGAGGAAATTTACACGGTGAATCCACCGGCGGCACCCATCACTTTGCCTGGACAAAGGAAGAATTCACTGATTTTGAACTTCACGCCGTCATCAAGATGAGTGGCACTGGTGCCAATTCCGGTGTCGGCATCCGCTTAAAGCCTATAAGCGCAAACAACGTCCCTGGTTACCAGGTTGACATGGGCCCCGGTCACTGGGGCAGCCTCTGGGAAGAAGGAGGGTCGGGAATGGTACAGAAATTCAGGGAGAAGGATGCCCGCCGACTGGTCAAGGATGAGGATTGGAATCACTACTACGTGATCGCCCTGGGTCACCATATCCAAGCATGGCTCAACGGGGTAAAAACCATCGACATTCACCACGAATCCGGCCCTTTAAAGGGAGCAATAGGGTTCGAGTTATGCAGCGGTCCAAAGCACACGATCATTGATGTCCGGACTCTCGCCCTCCGAAGATTGCCCAAATAAGACGATTCATTAGCCGGGTAGCGGCAACATGACAGCATTGACTGCCGCTGCATCGGATGAAGATGGAATTTTGCCATTGATCCGGGTTTCGCCTCTTATAATCTTTAAGACATGAAAAAAATACTGCTCTTCCTCCTCGCAAGCTTGCTTGTAACTGGATGTATACCGAGGAAGAAAACGGAGAACGCAAGAACCGAAAACGAAACAGCCTCACAAAGGAGCGAATACCTTGAGACGCCACGGAGAGCGGAAGCCCGCCCTCAAAAAGAACCTGCCCCATCCGATTCAGGTCCCGCACAACATCCGGACCCGCAACAGGAAGGCAATGCAGATCCCCTGATTTCGGAAGGCTTCCCGGAAACAGTGTTGGTCAGCAATCCTGACAATGCGGCCGATTCCACCGGTTTTGGTGCTGTTGGATACACATACAGAATTGGGAAGTTTGAGGTTACCAATGAGGAGTATTGCCAATTCCTCAATGCCAAGGCCGAAACAGACCCCAATCAACTCTTCGATTACCGCATGGCCGAGTCACATGGCGGAATCAACCGTTCCGGATCATATGGCAGCTACAGCTACCAGACCAGGGGGGATGCCGCACAAAAACCAGTAAGTTACCTCACTTGGGAATCATGTGCGCGTTATGCCAACTGGCTATCCAACGGCAGGGGGGATTCGGATACGGAAAAAGGTACCTATATCCTGAGAGGAGGGCTCAACCCTGACATCACTTTACCGGATCATGCAGAACTGGCTGCTGCAGCAACCATCAAATGGGTCATTGCCAGTGAAAATGAGTGGTATAAAGCCGCCTATTACGACCCGCAAAAGCCGGGAGGTGCCGGCTACTGGAGCTTTGCAGCAAGCGGAGGTTCTGCTCCCCGCTGCAATATCAACTCTAACCAGATCTCGGTCGCGGGCGCCTTCAAGGCACCCAGCCCATACGGCACCTATGACCAGAATGGAAACCTGTGGGAATACAACGAAACCCGCAACGGCAACAAGGTTGGCTTGCGCGGTGGATCTTTCTTCATCGATGACCACGAGGCATACCTGTCTTCACATACACGTTACGAGGTACTCAGTGCCAAGTGGCCGAACTACGGGTTCCGGGTCGTTGCCCTTGGGGGAACAGGATTATCCAATCCCAATGCTGATCCGGGAAACGGAAGCCAACCGAAACAACAGGCATCGTCCAGGGAATCCTCAAAGCAAAATCCTGAAACCCTCACAACAAAAATCACCACTCCAATTTCGCCGGCATCGAGGACAATACCCACGACCCACTACGTGAGTTACTCTGAAGGCAATGACAAATGGAATGGTCAATCGCCATCCGTAAAAGGTCAATCCGGCCCATGGAAAACCCTTTCCAGGGCTTCCGTCGAATACATTCCCGGCGATGTCATTCTTTTGAAATGCGGTGATATCTGGAATGAGGAATTCCACCCCAAGGGAAACGGCACACCTGGGAAGCCAATTACCATCAGCAGCTATGGAGAAGGTGACAAGCCCCTCATTGACCGGAAGGATTACAACCAGGACAGGACAGGAATTCGCCTTTCAGACCAGGGCGGATACAAGATCATTGGTATCGAGTTTGCCCGCTGCATGACCGGTATATATGCAGATTACCCGGACAATGGAACACCCAGAGAATTCCTGTGGATTGAAGACTGCTATTTCCATGACTCGCTTAAATATCAGCACTATGAGGACTACCCCAAGCGAAAGATCGGGCTTGGCGTGTGCCTGTTCTCCCACGAGAGGGACAACCGTGTTGTCCTCTCCAACATCACGGTAAAGAACTGCGTGTTTCGCCGGCTCGCTTCCGGTTTCTGGACCAACAGTCCTGACAATTTCAATAAAAACGCCTCTTACATCTACAATTTCAAGAACCTCATTTTTGACAACTGCCTGTTTGAGGAAGGCTACCAGTGGCAACAGGGAATACGCGGAGTTGATACCGGGGTGATGCGCGATTGCATCACGCATGATATAGGCCGGGGATTCCGTTCATTCAATGGCGTGGCCGGTTCAATGTTTTTCCGGTGCAAAAACTGGACATTTGAGAACTGTGAATGGGGATTTGTCTCCATTGGCCTGGGCAGTGGCGACGGCCAAGCCTTCGATTTCGAGGGGAATTGCGACAATATGATCATGCGCAACTGCCTATTTCATGACACGGACGGACCAGGCTTCCTGCTCTGTTGCTATGCCTCTGACGGCCATGCCCACACCGGCATCTTAATGGAGAATTGCGTGATCAACGGGAAGTCGAAGCGCCCGATCGGGTTGCCCCGCTGTGCCATTGTCAACACCACGGACTGGAACGAGTCCACATGGAGAAAATGCAGGTTTTATATTTCACCGGGCGAAAGCGTAATGCGGGTAATGGATCCGGAGAAAGACAAGAAAACCAGCTTCATTGATTGCCGGGTAAAGGATTTAGTCGGGGCATGCCGCACAAAAAAGCTGAAAGGCACAATCACGCGTTCCGGAAAAGATGCTGGCAGCATGTGGGTAGGGATTGATTTCGGCAAGCCCACGACTGTAAACGAATTTCTCATTAAAGAAGCAAAGCAATCATCCATTATCCGTTACATCATAGAGTTCTGGGACACTAAAGAGGCCCGGTGGAAGAGTTGCTTTAACGGACGCTCAATCGGCCAGTCTTTTGTCGCCCCGATCGTCGAGCGAAAAATGACAAAAGTCCGAATTCGGGTCATCCAGTCTGAAAAAAATCAGCCGCAGATCATGGAATTCAGTGCCTTTAATGATCATCACGGTGAGCCATGGAATGTAAAAAGGGGAGATCACACGCCAAACAGGGTGGGCAAGACCCGGGAACAATTACCCGCCCATCTCAAGATTATGGCTTTATCTATTAAAACACAAAAGCCACCCACCCTTCTGAAGCGAAACCTGGTTTGGAACACCAAGGCATTGTTCCAAAAGCCCGTCACTCATGAATCCAACGAACGGCCAGCCAATGGAATGCGCGCCCTCTATTATGAGGGTGCCGGATATAAAGGAAAGCCCACCTGGGTATTCGCCTACTACGCAGCCCCGAAGGGAAAAGCCCCGCAAGGCGGGTGGCCTGCCGTGGTGTGCGCACATGGTGGCGGTGGAACGGCCTACCCTGAATGGGTGAAACATTGGAACCGGAAAGGATACGCAGCTCTCGCAATGGACTTGGAAGGGCACCTGCCTGGCGGCAATGCCCACCACGTGGAGGGAAATCACCCCACCAATGTCAGTCACCGCAATGCGGGTCCATCCCGTATTGACTGGTTTGGGGATCGTGCGCTGCCAGATCAGGAACAATGGTTTTATCACGCCGTGGCAGATATCATCAGGGCTAATTCTCTGCTCCGGTCACTGCCTGAGATTCATCCCGAAAAAATCGGGCTAACCGGGATTTCCTGGGGCGGTACCGTTATCAGCGCTGCGGCAGGGATTGATTCCCGGTTTGCCTTTGCCATTCCCGTCTATGGCGGTGGGTATATCCATGAGAGCGACAACCAGGGGCTGTCCCAATGGTTCCCACCAAAAAACATGACCAAGCAACAATTCCACGACTATCAAACCAAGTGGGACCCATCCATTCATTTACCACATGCCAAAATGCCCATGCTTTGGGTCACCTCAATAGCAGATCCGGTTTTTCAAATCGATATCATCGCCAAGTCATCCCGCGCTGCCGGCGGAAACAGTCAATTATGCCTTCGCCCATGGATGATCCACGGGCACGGTAACGGGTGGAATGATGCTCCTGAAATTGTTCAATTTGCTGACAGTATTGTTAAAGGATCCGCATCACTTCCAAAGTTGCATCAACCTGCAATAATTCCCACAACCAGGATTGTCCAAACGGGATACGAAGGTAAGGGGAAATTCACTGAGGCCTGGATCTATTTCACCAACTCCGGGGGAAACTGGAAAACCCGGAAATGGAACTTCATTGAATGCTCCATTCAGGACAAAATGCTCATCTCAAAAAACAAACTTCCAAGGAACACTTCCGCCTTTTTTGTCTATGTATTCCGTGACAGGGGAGGATATCGCGACAACCATGCTGCCAGTGATCTTGTCACTCTGTCTCAATAAGGGGGGCATCCCCACGAAGCCAACCCTGGAAAATCTTGATAATGATCCTCCGCCAGAGACAACCGCAACCCTGAAAAGTAAATACGGAAATGAACTTCTTTGCACTCCACCCAGGGAAATACCTGGCAATAATATTCCTGCTGGTCATGTCCTGGCCCCTTCAGCTCATAGCCGACGGCTTCAAGCCCCTGTTTCCTTCTGATGGCATTCCCTCAGACTGGGTTGTTCGTGCATGGTCGGATATCTCAAAGCCTGGACCCGATGGCGCGCAATGGGTCGTGGAAAAAGGAGTGCTCAACGGCGGGGGGGCACGCGGATCCTGGTTGATCAGCAAGGCGAAATACTCCGACTTCCATCTACAGTTTGAGTTCAAACTCGGAGCGCAGGGCAACAGTGGTTGTGCCCTCCGCTCGCCGGCAGCCGGGGACCCGGCCTTTGACGGACTTGAGCTCCAAATGGCAGACTACCGATACAACACCAGAGCGAAGGATTCCGAACTCACCGGTGGACTCTACCGGGCCTTGGCCCCAATCAAGCAGGTATACAAGCCGGAACAATGGAACCGCTACGAAATCACCCTGAAGGGAAGTCACGTGAAGGCAACCCTGAACGGAACTCTCATTCTCAACCACGACCTAGGCAAAGAGACCACGATTATCAAGCGCCACAACGGCAAGGATGCTCCCTCTCTTAGTGACCGCCCCCGCAGTGGTCACATCGGTTTCCAGAACCTCAGCCGGGGAGGTTCTCCTGTCCTTATCCGAAACGCTCAAATCAAGGTAATTAAATGACCTCACTCCAGGTTAATATATCTTAGCTCTGGCCGCAAAAAGTGGCACCGGAACCAAAACCCCGGCTTCAACCGGGTAATTTGGCTGGAGGAAACGATAAGCAATCCCCTTATTTCTGAAATTACCTTTGGGTATCTGGACAATAGGGTGCTTAAATGACATGATCATTTAGCGAGGCAAATTTATGTGTGGATACCGGCAGCAGAGGAACTCAGAAAGTAAAAAACGGGCATCAATAACGGCATTACTGGCCATCATCATTGTTCACACAATATTGGCGGCAACCTCCCCAACGATACTTGCCGAGGATTGGCCAACCTTCAGGCATGACCGTCAATTCACGGCATCCACCAGTGAAAAGCTCCCGCTGCCACTCGAGCCAATCTGGGTTTTCCGTTCGCGACAGTCACAACATCCAGAGTCAATGCGAGAGAAGGGGACCGTGGAGTTCTCCCCTGAACGTGCTCGTTATGAACTGCCGATTTCTGCAGCAGGAGACTCGCTCTTCTTCTCCAGTGCTGCTGACGGCCGCATCGTTTGCCTTGAGGCCGCCACCGCCAAGATACGGTGGGAATTCATCGCCGAAGGGAGCGTGAACCGTGTCCCCACCTATTATGAGGGGAAAATCTATGCCGGCAGTGACGATGGGCACGTCTATTGCCTCGATGCAAAAACAGGGCGCCTCGTGTGGTCCTACAAGGCTGCCCCGGCCAACCGATGGCTCTTCTCCTACAACCAGCTCACCTCCGTATGGACCGTCAGGACAAACATCGTTGTTGAGAAGGGAGTCGCGTATTTTGCGTGCGGCACCTTCCCTCATGACGGGACTTACATTGTCGCGCTCGATGCAAAAACCGGCCGGCTAATCTGGAAAAACGATACCCATTGTGAAACAACGTTTCGCTGGGTGCTCTCACCCAACGGAAATATCTACGCAACAGATGAAAACCTTTATATTCCAAATGACGTTAAACCCTTCAGGCTGGCCCTCTTCCGCTCATTTAAGCGTGCCGACGGCCGCCATGACGGCTCAGACCCCCAAAGCCCGGGTTTTGGCCAGCAGATCAGGACAATCCCCGGGGCGATAAAGAACGGCAAACGCTACCTCGGCAACAGCATGCAGACCATTACCGAGGAAGTGGATCCCAACTCCAAACAGAAAAAAGTCACGTTCTCTCCCGGCTGGAAAATCGAAACGCCGGGCTGGACGCTGGACGCTGGGTCTATCGAGGGCTACCCCCCATCACGCGGGGCGCCCCTGGTGCACAACCCGGACCTCTGCGCGGTAATAGCCACGGAAGGTGCAGCCATAAGCATCAGGTATAAAAAACAGGAGAATCAACCGACTATTGGCAAGGTGTCCGCCCACAGTACTGAAGATGGCAGGGAACTCTGGACATCGGACATCGGGGAATGGCCCAATGAGGTAATTGCTGCCAACGGCAGGGTATTTGTCAGCACCCGTGACGGCACAATCTATGCTTACGCCGCCAAGGAGTCCAAAAAATACGGAGTTATCAATGAGCCAGTCAATACCGCTCCTTTCGGCGATGGTCCATCACTTGCCAATGCTGCAAAACAGATTATCCGTCAAGCCGGGATTGAGGAAGGTTACGCTCTGGTACTGGACTGCAAGACCGGGGAGCTGGCGCGCGAGCTTGCCTTGCAAACAAAGATGCATATTTGTGCCGTCTTCGATGATGAGGCCCAGGCGGCAGCAGCACGCAAGGCAGCAAACCGTGCAAACATGCACGTTTCAAGGATACTGGTCTGGGTGCGCCAACCCGGAGAAGCCCTACCCTTCCCTCCTCGCTATGCCGACCTGATCGTCTCGGAAAGTGCCGTTACCGGAAGCACCCTGCCAAAAGTCGGCGATGCACTCAAACGCCTGCTCAAGCCATTGCGCGGGCAGGCAATAATCGGCGGCCTGCAGAACGAGGCAGCCCTCAGGGAATGGGCCGATGCCACCGGCCAGGAAAACTGGAAGCTGACAACCATTGACGGTTTTTCGTGGGCCCAGCGAACCGGGCCAAGAATGAAGGAAGCCGGTGGCTGGACCCATGCACTGGGAGACGCAGGCAATACCATGTGCAGTAATGACGGCGTCCTTAAGCCGCCATTGGGAGTCGTCTGGGTTGGTGAGCCCTTCTCTGCCCGCAGATCACGCGGCATCAGTCCCGCCATACTGGCTGAGGGAGTCCTTATCCACCAGAAAACAACGGTGTTTGATACCAAAGGATATACCGAGGGTTTTGACCAGTATACCGGGCGCAAGTTGTGGCGTCTTCCTGCAACAGTAACCGACACGGTTGCGGCACACGGTGCCATATTCCTGCGCTACCTCGAACACATCACACAAATTGACCCCTGGACCGGGAAGATAATCAAGAAAGTTGAACCACCATTCGGTGGCAAATGGGGAAAAATGACTGCTGATCGCGACGGCAAGACCCTCTACCTTCGGGCTTATGGAGAAACCGGTGAGGACAAAAAGCAGTGGTTTGTGACATTGGCCTATGACGTGGCCAAGGGGACCGTCCTCTGGAACCACGGCGGACCCGGCAAGGCTGAGCAAGGAGCTGACTGGAGTGCAATCAGTGATGGCCGGATGTATTTTGTCGGGGGCAAGCCGACAGATAACGAGCGGGCGGAAGCGGAAGCGGACATGCTCGCTTGGCTAAAAAAATTACCCGGTGAGGAATACAAGCTGCTGGCCAATGAAATCCAGAAGCATAACTTCGAGCTTCTCAAGGCCATTGATTCCAGGACCGGCAAGCTGCTTTATCGAAAGGCCATTAACAGGACCAATGCCGGTGGCGGCTGGACAACAAATGTGGTTTCAGGAGGCAAGCGGCAATATCAGCCACTTTTACTGGGTGCGGTGATTGCCAATGGCGGAGCGGTCGTCTTTGGGTCAACCGCCGGTGCAGACAAGTCCTGGGCAGTGTGGCCCGGTGGAGGCTACAAGGGCCGCGCACTGTCCGTTTATGATGGCGC
Organism: uncultured Verrucomicrobiota bacterium; assembly: GCA_902589825.1. GTDB lineage: Bacteria > Verrucomicrobiota > Verrucomicrobiia > Verrucomicrobiales > DEV007 > CACIUL01. Next base: position 13,188 of record CACIUL010000046.1, on the reverse strand, counting down.
AACAGGTAAGTTGCTCTGGTACCGTTTTGCTAATTACCGGGCACGTCCTATGGTTACCCAGGATTTTGTCTATGCTGAACCATGGGGATTTCACCTGCTCAGCGGCGAACCAAAATCACGTGTTCACCCGGTTACTGGGGAGAATACCAAATGGGCATTCGCCCGCTACGACAAGCAGTGCGGGACCTTTGCCGGCTCCCGCTATTTCCTGTTCGGCCGTTCACGCGGCGTGGGCTACCAGGACCTGTTCAGCGACCAGGGCCTATATACCATTCTCAACAGCCGGTCGAGTTGCTGGGTGGATACATCAACTGGAGGCGGCATGATGATCAAGCCGCCACACGCGATCGGCTGCAAGTGTGACGTGTCCATGCCCTTCACCTTTGGGCTGGCACCTGTCCCAACACCGTTGACCCTTTCTCAGGTCTTTGCCCAGCCGGGCCCCACCCTGCCGGTTAAACACCTCTACCTTGATTTCGGGGCCACTGGAGACCGTCGCGACAAAACGGGCAAACTCTGGCTGGCGCCCACCCGGGATAAAGACGCCGGCAAACTGCTGCTCAGCTATCAGGTGGAGATTAAATCCATGGACGGTGCCGGACACTGCCGCCGATCCTCAGCCTATACACCAATTGAGGATACCGACGTGGATTTCGTGTTTGCCTCGGCCGCTCGCGGACTGGAAAAGGCAACAATACCGATTGCCGAGGAAGATCAAGGTGGAGGGACTTTCAATGTCCGGCTTGGCTTCTCGGCGCTTCCGGGAGATCAGCCGGGACAGCGTGTCTTCGACGTCAAGCTCAACGGCAAGACAGTCCTCAAGGACTTTGACATCATCAAGGAAACCGGCCAGGCTGACAGGGCCCTATGGAAGGAGTTCACGATGCCGCTGAAGAAGGAGCTGATCCTGAACATGGCGCCAAAATCAGGATCTGCTGACGTCAAAGAAATGCCCCTGATTAACGCCCTGCAGGTCCTGCGAACCCAGTAAAGAACACATCAGCCCCGGACATTCACTTGTGATTACCCGTAATCAACACGGGAATAATCATTGCCCGCCAATCCTGTAATCTTCACCGCGCTCCTTCACCACTCGCCGGCGCCAGGGTTCCGGGTAACCAATACCCCTGGGCATCTGCCCCGGATCCTTTAACCAACCATCATTATGCTTGACCAGGAGCTGGCCGGCCAGCTCCTTCCATTTTTGAAAAACCTGATTGGCGCATGAATTTGAATAATCTGTCAGGTAATCCTCCAGTGCCGCATTACCGGACCGGGCCATTCTCAGTGCCGTTTCCTCAACCACAGGCTGCATCCTGAGAAATTTTTCCTCTGTGCTGCGCTGGACTGCCTGAATATCAGGGAACACACGTGACCAACGATCATATGCATAATTTGCCACGAGGCTGCAGGCCCACCAGGCAGATTCCCATGAAAACCGGTCAAGCCGGCCGTTTCTGTAGCTTTCCGGCACCGAGCTGATCCCGCAATAAAACGGCGCAAAACACGATGTGTAAGCATCATCCGGGGCAAACCAGAAAACGCCTCCAATGTGATCCGGAAGCCATGAACGACTTTGAGTCACCCAGACGCAGGCAGCTTGCTGGGTCGAGATCGGTCGTTGCCAACCAAATTGCTTTTTGTCCACTTCCCAGGTGAGGTCACGATAACGATACGGGCTGGCGAATGGACCCGCATCAATCCCTTTGGTCATGTCATAGGCAGTTCCTTCAAAGTGATCCCGCATTAACTGCATGACATCGTGCAGCGAAAGCTTCTTGTCGGGCTTGATAAAAAGAGGGTATTCCACTGCACCATCGACACCACGGAAAAAATCATCACTAAAATTCTTACCGGGTGCCGCCCGCCGGTAGACACTCCATACACGACTGGCACACGCACGTACATAATATGCACTGATCCCCGGGTGGTAAGCATCCCGGAAACTGAATGGTTTGCCGGATTTTGCATCGTGGAATCCTTTCCTTACTGCAAAATCAACGACATCCTTGCTAAACATCCAGTTATCAGGGTCATCCATTGGAAAAGTGGTGATCCTGCCCATGTTTGCGGACACGGTTATACAGTCATCAGGCACGCGCGCGGCAACCCAAACCGCTCCCTTTTCATCGGGCCCCTTGCCAATAATATCCATGATCCATGCCTCATTCTTGTCTGCCAGGCAAAAAGTCTCGCCGCTACTCGAATAACCATATGTCCGGGTCAATCGGTCAATCTCAGCAATAGCGGCACGGGCAGTCTTGCAACGGCGCAATGCGAGGAACATCAATCGGGAGTACGACAAGCCGTCCTTGCCCTTCAATTCAGGACGGCCATCCCAGGTTGTCTCCGCTATGGCCAACTGATGTTCATTCAGGTATCCAACCACCCGGAAAGTCGGCCCCTTCCAGTCTGCTTCTACGGCATCCTTCACCTCAGGGTCCACCTCTTCACGACCGGCAATCACATGCAAGTTGCCGACACCCACACCATCAACTGAATAGGTAACCATAACCGAGCCGTCCGCGGAAGCCCCGCGGGCAACCAGGATGTTCGTGCACCCACCTGCAGTATCCAGGGCAAGAAAAATCCCGGCCAAGGAAAGAATGAACAGATAACTGATGGTAAATCGGAACAGGTGTATGCTCATGGCTAGTAGGCTCCGGAAATAGGTAAATGGAAAAACCTACTTCTGAGATTCCTCGTAAGTATCGACAGGTTCCCCTTTTTTGTTCCAGAACTTTCTATCGCTTGATTCACCATCCTTGAAGTTACCTTCTCCTGACTTCTTGCCGTTTTCATGCCATCCCTCAAATCTCCCGTCAGGTTTGCCATCCTTGTAACCACCCTCGGATGCCTTCTGTCCATTCTTGTGCCATGTCCGGATTGGTCCGTTCAGGACACCCTCCACATAATGGCTTTCCTGCCGTTTCTGCCCGGTTTCATCCCATTCCACGGACACCCCGTCAGGTTTACCGTTTTTTACCGTTAATTGGTAACGTGCCTTTCCGTTCTCATAGAGTCCGTAAAGGATTCCTGAATAAGGAGCCTGAGCGCCCTTCTTGTAGTAAATACCCGATCGAAAATCCACTTCACTGTTCGGCCCGCGCATACTATTAAGAGCACCTTTCGGGGGAACATACCGGGTAACCTTTGGTGAAGACTCCTCCCCAGATCCGCCAATATCGGAACCTTTCCCATTATCACCTTTTTTGCTGCATCCGGCCAAGACAGCAAAGGCAAAGGCGGTAATAAAAGTGAGAGTGTTTGTTTTCATCATGAACTTGATTCCAATTCTGCAATGATGGGGGATAACACGAGCATGGCCGCAAACTCAGTTGGATTCCGGAAGCCCTGATGACTCCTGACTTACTGGCAGAGGTCCGAGAATCCTCTGGAACTCCTCGCGCTGCTGGGCAGTGACATCTGCAGAATCCACCGCGGCACGGGCAGCAACCGGATCGGTGCCTTGCCATCTGCGCAGAACATCCCGCATAAGGTCTGTCCGGTAGCCTTCGTTACCCACGCTCTTTGCCCATGAAAATGCCGAAAACTGGTCACTGCGGGCTATGTAGCGAACAAGCTCCCCCGCAGCAGCATCTCTTGCCTCTCCTTCCGGCATATTGCTAATCCATTCGCTTGCCGCCATGCTGTCAGTTCTCAGCCACCTCTCGGTTACCCTTTCCACGGCATGACGCTGAACATGGTCACCCTCAGACAATCCAAGAACCCACTCCGCAGCTTTCTCCGGGCTCGAAGACGCCCATCTTTCGGCAACACGCTCAATGGCATGACGCCTGACATGATCAGCCTCAGGCAGTTCAAGAACCCAGGCTGCCGCCTCCGTGGGATCACTCAGCGCCAGTCGGTCTGCCAATTCCCTGGCAATGTTGGAATGAATGCCGTCACGGGATTCTCCACTGGCAAGGGATGATGATATTTCCCCGAAAGTTGCTGCGGCCAGCCTCGGGTCATGCATCGCAATCTCCTCAAAGACGGCCATGGTTGCCCGGTCCCTGTTTGCGCCATCGAGACTCATTGCCCATTCCAGGCTTTCTTCCACACTCTGCCTCGCCCATCTTCGAGCAACAGTCTCCAGAACCGCATGTCGCTCAGGCGTACTTTTAAGTCCCAGGGAAAAATCACCTGCTGCCATCACATCCGAGTTCGCCCATGAGCCAACGGCACCCCTCAGGGCACGTCGACGAATGGCCACATCGGTCTGGCTCATCGCCCAGTTTAGTGCCGCCGACTGGTCCTGTTCAGCCCAGATATGGGTTGTTTCATCAACCCAGTCAAGACTGCGCTGCGACTTGGGCATTTGTGCCACGTGACTGGCGGCACCACCAGGGTCCGATCGCGCCCATGCATGGATAATGGACCCTGTAACCGATATCTTTTCCGAGGCAGGCAACGTCTCCGCCCAGGCCAGGGCAGCCTTCGGGTTTTTCCGTCCCCAGTGCCACGCTATACGTCCGATTAATTCCCGACGTTTACGGCCTTGGGGCAACTGTTCAATCACGGAATCAACCCTCGCGGCATCAATACCTTGGCCATTCTCAATGTCCCGGACCAGTTGCTCGACAGGGTTTTCATGCTCTTGACCACGGGATTGTTCTTCATCCTCCCTTGAAGCCCTGGATTTTTCCGTGCTGCCGGAGCGATTGCCTCGCTGTGAAATCTCTTCGTTATTACCTTGTAATGCGCTTCCCCGGGCAGATTGCTCCCTGATGACAACTTGAGAAGAATCGCCGGGATTGAACAGCAAGCGATCGCTAATGGCACCAAGCCCGAAAGATACCAATGCAATAATGAGCAAGACGGGCTTTTGATTCATTGCTTTATCCTAGCAACTTCATACCAACAGGCAAGAGGCATCCTTAATTACCGTCCTCTACTGCATTGCACACGAAACCAATCGAGGTGTATCATTCATATAATGAATCCAGCCCAAACAGCTATTCTGATAACCTTATCCTCCTTATTTGCTGCAGCTGTATCCGCTGAACCATTCCCCAGAGATCATCTTCGCCTGTGGTTGATGGCAGACGCAGGTGTTGATACCGAGGACAATACTGGCAAGGGAGGCAGCGCTAAAGACATCAAGCTCTGGACTGACCAGTCCGGACAGGATGTTGCACTGCTCCCGGCCTACCCGGCAAGGAGCACCCGCCCTTCCCTTGTCGACAAAGTCCCGGCAATCGGTGGCAAACCAGTGCTCAAGTTTGAAGGTCTGGGCGGAAGCCGATTTGAAAGAAGTGATGCTCTCATTGGACGTTTCAAGAAGCCATTTGACCTTAATCGCGGCACTGTTTTCCTCGTGGCCAGCATGTCGGGCACATCAACCATATCACCCCTCACCCTGAGCGCCACTGCGGACTCGAAAACCGGCCGTGGCGGCGTCGGAATACGAAGAGGAGGGCAATCAGACAGTTGGTTCTGTGTCCATTACGGGGGACCTGGAAACGGCAAAAAAATCCAGAGCCATGAATCCAAGCTGGATACCAAGTTCCACATCCTTTCCATTACCTTTGACAAGCACAAATCTGAACTGAAGATGGTCGTGGATGGCAAATCCACGGGCACCAAGCTCAGGGATCATTCCAAATTACCACTTGATCCCATACGATTCGTCCAAGTTGGAGGACATGGCATCCTCGATCCACCCGGGGACCCGGGAGCCGAATGGTTTTTTAACGGACAAATCGCCGAGATTATCGTCTTTGACCAGGTCATTGGCGAAGATCCGGGAAACGGTCCCTTTGCTGCAGTTGGCAGTTACCTGCAGGAAAAATACCGGATCCGTGGGAATTTTTCCGACCCGGAAAGCAAGTAACTCCTGATCCCGACCACCTAAAAAACATTGAAGATAAATGATGCCCATTGACAGGAAACAAAACTCAGGATGTCCCGCAGTTTAGCCTCTTCATGAAATCAATACCGAGAGTCCGGATCGTCCCCTATCTCCTTATCCACCTCGTCATCCTTTCAACGGCACGACCAGCGGACTGGGTCGCACGTAACGGGCTGAGCGCTCAGGAGTTTCAAGCTGAGCAAGATCAATGGAGAAGTCAGGGACTGGGCCTGCGCTGCATCGCGGGATATGCCGACGGGGAAAACGGCGGGCATCTCCGTTATGCTGCAGTTTGGGACAATAACACCCTCCTGACTCAGCGATCTAGCCACGGGATGACACAAACAGACTTCGCCGTGCAGGCAGACACAAATGCAGGCGATCATTTCCGGCTGAAGTTTATCAATATGTACACCGTGGGCAATGAGGTGAGATATGCCGCTATCTGGGAACCGGGAACCACACCAGAGATCCACCTTGAGGAGTTAAGCGGGGATGAGTTTGAAAGCGCCAACCACTCGCTCACTGCGCTGGGATATCAGCTCATCAGCATGAGCAGTTGCAACGCGCCGGGAGAAAACAGTCAGGACTTACACTCCGGTGTCTGGGCCCAATCCCCCCCATCCGGTCCGCTCAATGAACTGAGGTTCCTTCAATCCACCAGTCAATACCAGTCTGAATTCAACCAACTCGCCGGACAGGGATTCCGCCTTGTATGCCTGGCACCATGCAGTGTTGACGGAGAAGTTCGCTACAGCAGCATCTGGAGGCATACCGCAGGTTCACGCTGGAGGTCCTATCAGGACCTGGAGAAGGAAGACTACAGGGCGGAAAGTGAAAACGTGGTCTACCAACACTGGCGAACGGAGTATGTCTCGGTGCATCTCAGGGATGGCAAACCGAAGTTCAATGCCGTCTGGAGCGAAAACGGCGGCCTTGCCGGCGAGTGCGCTGAACTCATCGATAATGGTATCACGTCATTCATGGAAAATAATAACACCCCCGGCATCTCCCTTGCCTTGATGAAGGACGCGCGCCTGGTCTTCGCCCGGGGTTACGGCCAATCCGATCATGTCAGCGGCAACCGGGCAGCACCGCTTGACCGTTACCGAATAGCCAGCATCTCCAAGCCCATAACCGCAGCGGCCATTCTTCAGCTCACAGAGGAAACCGACTTGGACCTTGATGATTTGGTCTTTGGTGTGGGTGACACCGCACTGGGTGTCGAATACGGAAATGGCCGTTATTCTGAATGGGAAAAACAGATTACAATCCGGCAACTCCTTAACCATACATCGGGATGGACCCGGGATGACCCTTTGTGGAATAATGCTTACGGTCAGGACCACGATGCTATCATGGACTGGTCACTGGACCAGAACTCCCCATCATCGGAACCCGGCAGCTCCTACACATATAATAATCTTAACTACCATGCACTCGCCCGGGTCATTGAAAAATATGCCGGCGCAAGCTACGAGGATTATTGCCGCCAGACATTGCTCACCCGGTGTGGTATCACCACGATGGAACTGGGCAAGCAACGCCTTGAGGACCGTAAAGAAAGGGAAGTCCGTTACTACGACTCCCAATACGACCCCTATACAGTCATTGACCCCGAAAGAATGGACGCCAACGGTGGCTGGATTGCCACCGCTGTTGACCTGCTGCTCTTTCTCCGCAGGGTGGATAACCTCCCCTTCCCCGGCGACATTCTCACTACCTCCTCCCTTGATGCAATGCGCACCGGATCCGCAGCCAAAGCCAACTGGGGCCTTGGCTGGACATGGAATACAAACAGGACCTGGGAAGGCCACAACGGGTGCATGACAGGAACATCATCATTCCTGGTAAACCGGGAGGACGGCCTTGCCTATGCAGTGTTGGCCAATAAAAGAACCAGCTGCTCGTGGTCACTGAAGAGCACCATCGACACCATCATGGATGAGCTTAAGGCTAAAGACCAGTGGCCGGAACATGACCTCTTCCCTCTAAGTGCACCCTACAGGGAATGGACTTCCCTGCACTTTCCACAGGCTCTATCCTCATTTAACGGAATCGGTTTCTTTAGCACTATCCAACCTGGAGCCGACCCTGACAAAGATGGCCTTGTCAATGCAGCGGAGAAATATTTCGACACCGATCCCAACTTGCCTGACCGGCAGCCGTTAACCATCGGGATTGAGAATGAAGAGGCAGTCATTCGTTGGCCCAATCCCCAGAACAGCGGACACTCAGTCAGGGTGATGCTCTCCGCAGATTTTCATCACTGGGAGGCAAGCAGTTACACCGTGATAAGATCAACCGATGATGACGGGCTACCCATTGACTTCATGGAAGTACACCTGCCGCTCAATCAAAGCCGGAAAATTTACGCACGACTTGAGATTGGAGAAGAGTAATGAAACCGGCAAGTAAAGCCCAGCTGTAATTCATATCATGGCCGGATCAGGGATGCTCTTACCTGCTGATCCTCTTTTTCCTGCTGGATAAATCGCCTTTTTCCCTGCTGGATAAATCGCTTATCCGAACAGTTCCATTACCGGCTCAGCAGTGCCGTCGGGTGTCACATAAAACGGACGTTGCTCGACGTTGTAATGATGATCATGAGGAATTCCCATGGCGCGGTAAATACTGGCATGCAGCTGCTCGGTGGTCACCGGGTTCTTCACTGTCGTGCACGGACGCTCATCGGCGGTTTCACCATAGACAAAGCCCTTTTTAACACCGCCGCCAAAAAGCAATACACTTCCTGCCCCGGTAAAGTGACGGTGCATGCCATAATGCTGCAACCCATCGATTTTTGGCGGCACATTCACCTGGTCCTTTACCCTCTTTTCAGGCTTTCCCTCCATCATCATGTCGCGGCTGAATTCGCTGGCGAGCACAATCAGGGTGCGGTCCAGCAACTTACGTGCCTCTAGGTCCAGTACGAGTTGGGCAATGGGAGCATCGATCATTGCCTTGAGTTGTTTCAGCCTGGTATGACCATTGTCATGCGTATCCCAGTATTTAAATGGATAATAACCGTGGGTCACTTCAATGAACCGGGCACCGGCCTCGGTAAGCCGGCGGGCAAGCAAACATCCCAGCCCGAATCGCCCCCCCACCTTATAGGTGTCGTAACTCTCCTTTGGCTCCAGACTCAGGTCAAAGGCCTTGCGTGCCTTGGGACTGGATAAAAGCCTTTGTGCATTATCAATCGACTTGAGAAGCGACTCCCGTTGATATTCCGAACCATGTTGCTGAATAGGGCTCTCGGCCAGCATTTTCTTATAGGCCTGGTAGCGCTTGGCAAACCGGGTATCACTCATTCCTACCGGGGGCTTCACCGCCTCTACGGCCTGGTCCGGTTCAACAAGGAAAAATGGTGCGAACTCACTGCCCAAAAATCCTGAGGTATGAAAAGCCTTCAGTGACTCCTTTTCACCACTGTCGAAAGTCTGGCCAATATCAATAAAGGCTGGAAGATCCGGGTTGAGGGGCCCAAGGCTACGGGAAATCCACGAGCCAATGTGAGGTGCCGCTACGGTAAGCGGTGGTTCATAGGCAGTATGCCAGTGATATTGATGGCGACTGTGCAGGATAAAGCCGAGGTCCGCCGCACGATAGGTTTTAATCAGGGTACCGCGGTCCATGACGGCACCGATTTTCTCCAGACCCTCAGTAAACTTCAACCCGTCAACCGCGGTATCTATGGCTGGAAAAGTGGATAACACGCGTTTCGGGTCAAGCCCCTTCTCATATGGCACATAGCGCTTCGGGTCGAAGGTATCGGTGCTGGCCATTCCACCGGCCATCCAGAGTACGATCACCGTGTCTGCCGTGGACTTCAGTGAATCTATCTTGGCCTTGGCTTCAGCAGAAGTGACAGGACATCCTGCCGCCAGGGCTCCAAGGGTCGCAGTCGATGCAGTGGATAAAAAATCACGGCGGTTGGTATTACTGTTCATAATGATCCTGCGTTATCTGGTTATGGTTAGTGAATTAACTGGAATTCCGGGTGCATTGCAAGCATCCAGAGAAGGTCTTCAACACCCTGCGCATTAACCGGCGACCCAAGGACGCTTTGCGCCGACTGCATTTCCTTCTCAGATGGAGAGCGACCAATGGCATTGGCAAACAACTCCCCGACAATTGCATCCGCCGCATGCCCCGATCCCTTCCACGCCTTGCCTCCCTTGACCATGATATTGGCAAAGGGCTTACCGTTGGACAACTCAATCAACTGCGCGGTAGTGGCAGTCGACTCGCGACGTGTTACCACGACGTCCCTCTTTGGACGACCCAGGGTGCGCATGAGGCGATCGAGATTGCGCATACCTGCCCTTTTGCCACCGGTATGACGTGTGGGCGCATCTTTTCCGGCAGCAACAATCACCTGGTCAATACCGTCAAGGAATTGCTCAGCAGACATGCGCCGCACCACAGGACCCTGAAAGACAAACTCCTCTGCATCCTCATCAAGCCGCACTGACGGTCTTTGGTATGCCCTTGATGTCAGTAAAAGGCTCATGGTGCGTTTCAGATCATAACCATGGTCAACAAAATCAACAGCCAGCCAGTCCAGCAGGTCCTGGTTCCAGGTCGGGTTGTCCATCTCGTCAACAGGATCCACCAAGCCCCGGCCGAAAAATATCGCCCACAACCGATTCACCGCGGTACGGGCAAGCCGGCCGTTCTTTGGTGAAGTAATGATCTCGGACAACTGTTTTACCCTCTCCTTTCGAGGGGATCCGGCATCAATGGTTCCAAGCTCTGGATAGAGGAAAGCCGGTTGCGCCTTGTCCCCCGTGGGCTTGTTGCAGCGGTGCACATCCATGGGACCATCTGAAAAAATCGAGGCAAGGGAATAGGTCTGTTTCAGGGTCCAGTCATTAATGAAGGAATCATGACAGGATGCACACTTGATATTAAGGCCAAGGAAAACCTGCGCCACATTCTGAGCAGCCTGCATCTCAACAACCTGGGAAGCATTAACCGTTCCCCGCCAGGCAACGCCCTTGATGAACCCATCCGATCCCCCTACAGGATTGATCAATTCACGAACAAACTGGTCGTATGGCTTGTTCTCCTCGAGGGATTTCTTCAGCCAGTCTGTGATCCTCTTTCCACCCCCGCCGTGATATTGCCGGGTATAGCTGTTGCGGAAGCAATCACTCCAGAAAGTAATCCAGTGTTCAGCATAGTTTTTTTTATCCTGAAGCAATTCCTCTACAAGATGCATGTGTTTATCCGGGCGCTTATCCTCCCGGAAGGCCGCAACTTCACCCGGACTGGGAAGCAACCCGATTGTATCCAGGAACACTCGCCGCACAAAAATGCGGTCGGGAACAGTAACAGCAGGGTCAATTTTGTGCTTGCTGTAATAAGGTGCCAGCAGGCGGTCAACCGGGTTGGCTTCCGGTCCATCGGGAAGCACCACCTTTCTCGGTGCCACCGGTGCATTTCGAAACTTTGCAAAGGTGAAGCCCTTCTCCCACTTGAGTCCCTGGTCAATCCATGCCCTGAGGAGAGCAACCTCATCAAGGGACAAGCGCTTACCCTTTGAAGGCATAAGCTCGTCAGGATCGTTGCTGAGCACAAGCTCAATAAGAAGGCTCTCGGCGCTCTTGCCCTGCCTCACTGCAGGCCCACTGTCTCCACCGGCAATAAACGAGTGGAGGTGATCAATACTGAACCCGCCCTTACGCTTGCCGTTGGCATGACAGTTCACACAACTGCGTTCGAGAATCGGCTTGATATCTTCAGCAAAGTCCACACTTCTTTGCACAGCCGCGGGCATCTTGCGCGGTTCAGGATTGGCAGGGGCAGCAACCGGTATCAATAAGCCTGCAAGAAAAATAAACATCCTTCGCATAAAGACATATTTACACCATCACCCTGCCGCATACAAGTGTCCCTGTGTCAGGCAAGAATCGGCTTCACCACCTTGCCGTGCACATCGGTCAGCCGATAATTACGGCCCGCATGACGATAGGTCAATCGCTCATGATCTATACCAAGCAGATGCAGTATGGTGGCCTGAAAATCATGTACACTGACAGGATCCCTGCCAACTTTATCACCGAGCTCATCGCTCTCACCATGAACCATGCCACCCTTGACTCCGGCACCGGCCAGCCAGGAACTATAAACCTTGGAATGATGCCCCCGGCCGTTAACCCCGGGCACGGGCTGGAAGGGACCACGCCCGAACTCGGTTGCAAAAACCACCAGGGTATCCTCCATCATCCCGCGCTCCTTAAGGTCCTTGAGTAAGCCCGCAATCGGCTGATCAACGTTTTTGGCCAGCCTGTTATAATTGGTCATGTTTGCGTGCGCATCCCAGTTATGGTCAATACGTGTATCCCCGTCGATCAGTTCCACAAACCTAACACCCCGCTCAATCAAGCGCCGACCAACCATGCACTGCCAACCAAAGCTCTTCGTGTCACCTCGACGCAGTCCGTAGAGTTTATGGGTGGCCTCACTTTCCCCGGAAAGATCAAAGGCCTCCGGGGCGGCAGTCTGCATTCCCGCCGCCGTCTCAAAGGACTTGATGCGTGCACGCAGGTTGGAATCACTCTCCCTGCCGGCAAGATGTCGACGATTAAAGTATTCAATGAGCCCGAGTTCCTCCTTCTGTTGCCCCGCACTCATATTGCGTCGGTGCATATTGGCAACAGGCTCCTCCCCCGGTATGATACGCGTTCCCTGGTGTAAAACCGGCAGAAAATCCGACCCCCATACCTGACCGCCAGCATAGGGCAGACCCGGGGAAATTACCATGAATGAGGGTAGGTTACTGTTGTAAGTTCCCAGCCCGTAACTGACCCACGAGCCGATACTCGGTCGCTTGAAGGTATCTGAACCGGTATGCAGGCCAATGGTCGCGCCAAAATGGTCGCCATTGATATTCTGCATGGAGCGGATCATGCAAATATCATCAGCCATGCTTCCAACATGGGGAAAGAGGTCACTTACCTCCATGCCGCATTGCCCGTATTTCTTAAATCCCCAGCCAGCCCCCTTATAGTAACGCCGGCCCTTGGTCATCGGCTTGTCGTGGTTCTTGTTAAGGAAAGGCTTGGGGTCGAAGGTATCGACATGACTCACTCCCCCGGTCATGAAAAGGAAAATCACCCGCTTTGCCTTGGGGGCAAAATGCGGCTTCTTTGGTGCCAGGGGATTATCCTCACTGCCAAGCAACTCAGACAAAAGACCGGGCATGATCAGGCCGCCGCCGGCCAGCGATCGGATAACATTGCGTCGATTCACCTGCATATCAGTCCACGTATAGGAATTCGTTACTACTTAACATGCTTCTAACAAAGCCTGCCCGGCGGTGAATG
>CACIUL010000045.1 GCA_902589825.1 uncultured Verrucomicrobiota bacterium | reverse complement strand
CGCCGACCCCATGACTGCCTATCAGGAATTGTTCAAGTCCATCACCAATACCGATGAAGCCGCTTCCGACAGAGCTCTGCTCGACTATTTGCATGACAAGGAAAGTCGCCAACTCAAAGGGTTGGACGGTGATGAGCGCCTCAAGATCAGCGGTCAGGTCGATTCGCTCCAGTCCATCCGTGACCGCAGCGCCAAGGTTGAGTCACTGGGCAGCAAGATTAAACAACACCTGCCAAAGATTGACCCTGTCCACGCTGATGGTGGCGCAGATGCAACCCTTCCCCAAAAGCAGGCCGCCTTCACCGATGTCATCGTAGGAGCGCTCGCGTCGGGACTGACCAATGTCGTTACCTACACCATTGACGACTTGGGCACCGACATCACCTCCCTGCCTGAGAATGAGCAGAAAACGAGCATCCACCAGATTGGGCATGGCGGCCAGATTTCTGGCGCTGCGAAAATGAGAGATGCCATCAAGACCCATCACATGAAGCAGGTCAGGACCTTAGTAACCAAGCTCAAGTCCATTCCCGAGGGCAATGGCTCCATGTTCGACAACACCACGATCATCTACATGCCCGAAACCGGTGCCGGTCACCATGGCCCGGATACGGAAGCACCGATGGTTCTCATGACCGGCAAGAACTCGAAGCTCGACCTCGCCGGCCGCTATATCCGCTTGCCGTTTCACGGTACAGAAGGGCACAAGACCTTGAGCAATTGGTACACAACGTTGCTCAACGCTTACGGCAACCCGATCGAGCATTACGGTGATCTGGACCTAACCATGCAACGCAATCGTCTCAAACAGACCGGGGCAATCAATCGGTTCCTGGTCTAAGTCACCGCGCGCGACTTGTTCTCACCGGCAGAGACAATAATCGAGACCAATCCGGGCGTTAAGGAGCTGTTTGCTCTAGACCTATTTAACCCCCATCACTTCACTGCTGACGACAAACTTTCGCTCATCGCGCACGTCCACATACCAGGCTGTTGCCTCAGCGGGTGGCGCGGCGCCGTGAATCTTCAGGCCATCAACTTCTAACGGCAGGGACTTCCACCCGCGCGTTTTGTTTTCCGGGTGCGGCCCGGTGGTGTAATGCAGGTTGGCTGTGAGCAGCTTGGTCTTAGAGTCGATATTGGCAGTGAGTTTCCCGTCCTTCACGACCGGGCGTACCACGACGGGCATCGGTGTAGCGCCACGCAGGTATTGGTCTACAAAGCCGAAGAACTCCGGAAAGTTAAAGATGTGCCCATGTCGCATACGAATCTGGATGCTGTAGTTCTTCTCGCCCTGCACCAGCGCGCAGGTCTTCGCGTAGCTGTCCATCGGGTAGGCAAAATCATTGGTGCCATTGAGGAACATGACCGGCATTTTTGCCGAGCCGATATAGCGGGAGGGATCCCACAAGCGGTGCCACTTGTCGGACTGCGCCCGGGTCATCTTGCCAAACTCCGATTCCTTCCAGACACTGTTGTCCCGCAAAAAACCGCAGCCATAAACCGGCATAGCCACCTTAAAGCGGTCATCCACCCCCGCCACGATGCACGTAAGATACCCGCCCCAGCTGATGCCTGTCAGCGCGATGCGCTCGGCATCAACATCCGGCAAACTGCGCAGCAGGGAATGCCCCCTCACCACGTTGGCAACCGCATGGTAAGACCACTGGCTTGTGAGAGGCTCATCAATGGTGCCAAACTTAAACTCATGCCCCTGGTCAGGTCCACCATCGGCCATGGGCTTGCGCCCCGCTCCCCGGCCGGCCAGGTCCATGGCGATGGCCGCATAGCCACGGCTGGCCCAGAGCTGAGCCCAGTTGGCAAATGCTGAACCTCCCCCGCCATGCACCAGCACAATGCCGGGAACCTTTTGGTCCCCATCCTTGCCGAGTGTTTTCGGTGAGGCGTAATAGGCAAAGGTGCGGGTGGGTTTGCCCCGGTATTTCTCCCCGGCATAAACCAGGGAATGCACGCCGCCTTCTTGACTGAGCCACTGGAAATCGGGAGTTTTTTTCAGGGAGTCCAAATCCCATGGCGTATCCTCTGGCAAGGGCAGCGGCGGCGCTGCTGAAGTAAGGCCGGCAAAAATCAGAAAAAACAGGAAACGCATATGCGCAGATGATCCGGTGCAAACCGGATGCACACAAGTAAAAGAGACTGCCGGATCCCGGCCTTGTCAGTGACCCTGTTAAAGCAAACTAGAGGCTCACTTCAGCCAGCGACTGCCCTTGCGCGCCGCTTTCTTGGCAACCGGCGGTCCACCGAGCTCGATTGTGTTTGCCTCAATGTCCTTGAGCCTTGTCCGGGCAAGGGCAAGCATTTCCTTTACCTTATCGGGATGCTCAGCACTTAGGTCCTTCTCCTCGGCAGGGTCCTTTGATAGATCAATGAGCACCGGGCCCTTTGCTGAGCCTGCCACTTCCTTGACATGGTCAAAGTAGAGTTTCCAGTCGCCTACCCGGATCGCCTGGGGCACGGCCCATCCCTGCCAGTAAATCAGGTCCTTCCTCGGGTGTGAGGTGGACTTGCCGGTAAAGGTTTCCCAGAGGTTGAGCCCGTCAATTTTCGGGGCTGCCTTCGCAGGCTCCTTGAGCTCAATACCACAGGCATTGGCTAGTGTTGGCAATAGGTCAATGGCAGTGGCAAGCTTGTTACTCTGCCCTCCTGCGGGAATCACTCCGGGCCAGCGAAGGATGCAGGGAACACGGGTCCCGCCCTCCATGGAGCTCCACTTCAACCCGCGATAGGGAAGCGCACTGGCCCATTTCTTCTGTCCGGGCTCCGGGCCATTGTCGGAGAGGAAGACAACGATGGTCTTCTTCTCAAGGTCCAGGGTCTTCAGGCTTTCAAGGATCTCGCCGACCCGCGCATCCAGTTCCTCAACCACGTCACCGTAGGCCGCATTGGCGGACTTTCCCTTCCAGTCCGGATGGGCCTGGGCCGGGAAGTGCGGTGCCGTAAAGGGCAGGTAAAGAAAGAAGGGCCGTTCGCGGTTGGCCTTGATGAACTTCACGGCCTCGTCGGCAAACTGCTCGCTGAGCCGGCTGTTGTTGAAGGGATCGGCCTCCAGTTTCTCGCCACGCCAAAGCTGCTTGGTCTGGTTATTGCTCTTGTTGATGTAGTAAGTCGTATCAAAGCCCTGCTTCATGGGTTGCAATTCAGCAGAGTCGCCCAGATGCCATTTGCCGATCAGTGCTGTCGCATAACCGGCAGCCTTGAACACCTCGCCCATCGTCAATGCCCCGGGAGCAAGCCCGTTGACGGTCTTGATCCCGTATCCAACCACTCCCCCGCTCCAGCCAAGACGCGGCGGATAGGCGCCGGTGAGCAGGGCCATCCTTGACGGGGTGCAGACCGTGGCACCCGCGTAAAATCCCGTCAACCGCATACCATCCTTGGCCAGGTTATCGAGAACCGGCGTCTTGTGTTTCTCACTGCCATAGCAGGCAAGGTCGCGGTAACCGAGGTCATCGGCCATCATCAGGATCAGGTTGGGTTGCTCATCCGCCGATGCAGCCAGGGGCAGCAATAAGGAGAGAGCGAGGGAAATTGGTAAAATGACTTTCAATGGATTCACAGGCATCAGGGTAATTGAGCCTCCAGTTCCGATTACGTCCAAGGCATTTTTCGCGTTGCCGTGGCTCGCTTGATCCTTTTGACCTGTGCACTGAGGACAGGGGCAAGCAGAATGACAAACAGGCACCGGCTCATTGTGCCTGAGTCTTGAAGCTGAACCGCGCAGCTGCGGATCCACCGCTCACGGTGACCTTTTTTTCCTGCTCGCCGAGTTCCTCATGCCAGGCAACAATGGTATACTGCCCATCCGGTAACCCGGAAATCCGGAACGCACCACTGGCGTCAGTCACCGCAAAGAAAGGGTGATCCATGACAAAGAAATGGGCCGTCATCCAGCGATGAAAATCACACTTGATGGTGATTGGCCCCTCCTTCTTGGTGAACACCTTTTTGCGGTCCGGTGAGTTGGCCGGCTGCGCAATGTTAAATGCCCGGTTTTTAAAGGAGAGCGAGCGGATGTTGTGGATAAATGGATCACCGTTCTTCATCAGCACCTCCTGGCCAACCCGTATGCCCTGCACGCGGGGGCGGAAAATCGACCCCTGCTGGTCAATGATCGCGGGTTTTTCGGGAACAGGGTAATCTTTATCAGCAAGCCCCTTCTTCACGTAAACAAAGACATTGGCAATTCCACCGCCATTACTGATGAGCAGTTTCTCATCAAGGGGCACACTTTCATGCAGCGCAAGGCTCTCAGGATCCATCCGTACCGGTGCCCGCTTCGGCCGCTTACCCTCAAACCGCACGGTCCCGGAAAGGGCCGGCCCCTTCGGCTTTTCCTGCGGCACCACAACTGACCCTGGTTTCGGCTTAGGCTTAACCCCATGCCCTGCCTCCGAACTGCCTTCACGCAGCACGTGATTGAGAATCTTCACGAATGAATTACCGCGATTTTTCATATCCGGGTCGATGCGTTGCTTCTCAGCCCAGAGCCGCCCCAGTAATACCTGCTGCTTGGCATGCATGCCCGCCATTTTCCGGTCCACCCAGGGCTGATGCCCATCACCACCTCCCGGGTAATCTGCCGGCATCTTATTCTTCTCAATACGCGCCAGCAATGCCGAGTTGGGTGAAGCCGATGGCTTCTTGCGGCTTTGCTCTGCAAGGTCCTTCGGGTCATCGGGATGTTCAGCATCAATATTTTTGAGACTGGGTAATGCAATATCAATCGAGGTGTCGAGAACCTCGGCATCAATAATGGAGCGGCGAAACTCCTCATCCGTGACATCAGTGAGAGAGCCTAGGAAAGCACGCAGGTTCTCAATTTCCGCCTTACCAAGGCCTCCAGCCCTGCCGGGCCCATTTGCCTTACTGGAAGCAATTTTATCCTGAATGACTTTTTGAATTTTTGCTTTTCGTTCATTACTTCCAAGGCGATTGCCATCACGCCACGCCGCTGGCTCTGACTTGAGGAAAGCCTTGAATCCAAGGTAAGCCCCGCGGTCCATGCCCGGGGGCAACTTGATCTGAATACGTCCCTCCTGGTTGGCAAGTCGACCAAAGATCCGCCCTGAAAAATCCTGCGCCGGCTCCCCTTCCTCTGCCTCTTCCGGAATTCGGTTCACGTAGACAAAGGCGTCAAAAAGCGAACGTTTCTTGCTCTTCAGGCGATGCACTCCCGCCTGATTTTCCGGGCTAGCCGCAACCGTTTTCTCTGCCTGTCCCTCATTGGCAACATACTCCATGATCTTGACAAAGGAGTGCCCGGCATTGGGCATATCGGGATCCGCCTTACGCTTTTCCGCATACAACCGGCCAATCCGGTTACGCTGCTTCTCAGTCAAACCGGCCATGCGCTTGTCGACATATACCTGGTGCCGTTGCCCGTTCTCATAGGCAGCCGGCAGGCCATGACTGTCAATCGAAGCGAGCAGTTTTCCGTTCGGTCCCGTGTAGTTGACCTTGCGCGGCTGCTCGTAGGTGAGCGTGCTTTTATCAGGGACATAGCCGACCAGACGCTGGCCGCCATGATCAGCTTCAGCGAGAACCTCCAGCTTGATCACGGAACCGTTCCCGGTTTCCATGTGCCGGGCCGGCCCGCTGGTACTGGTCCAGACATTACCCTCCTCATCGAACTCGATCTCCCGGGTATAGCTCACCCGGTGAGGCAAAAGAAACTCAACCAGATACTCTGTCTTTGGATTGAACCTGTAGAGTGTGTCATTTCCCGTACCGCAAATCCAGACATGACCGTCCGGTGCCACGTTCAGCGCGTAGGGAATCTGGTTCTCCGCATCAGGAAGGTCATAGACCAGCCACTTTTCACTCTTCGGGTCAAACCTTCCAAAAACACCGGAGGCAAATCCCGGAACCCAGACAATCCCATCCGGTGCCACATGCAGGCGACGGGGCCCGCGGAAGGGCGGATTCCATTCCTTGATGTCGCCATCCGGGGCAGCTGGATCAATGCGCCCGATGCGATTGCCATTGAGCTTGCTATACCAGATCATCCCATCCACCGGGGAATAATCCAGGCCATAGGGTGTGATTCCACGCGACTCTCCCTTGCCTGCAGCCTTCGCCTGGTTGGCTTCAAGCAGCTTGTATTCCTTGACCTTGAGTGTCTTTGGATGCAGCGAGAAGCAGGAATTGCGGCCCGCATCGGTATACCAGATCAAGCCCTCGGGATCCTTGGGATTAATTCGCAGGGTATGGGGGTAGGAGCCCCTCCGGGCAGGCGCCTCGGCACTGGAACAGACCAGAAACTCTTTGGTCTTCAGGTCATACTTCGCCATCTGGCCCGAGGCACACATGGTTACCCACATGTTGCCGTCATTGGCCAGTTCAATGGAATGAGGACCATGGGAACCACGGGGAAACTTTCGAAACTTCTGTTCACCGGTCTCAGGATTAAGGGTAACTAGGCGCCCCTTGCTGATATTGACCGCGTAAACGAGCCCATCCGGACCCAGCTCCAGGTCATGGAAGGAGCCTTCATATTGCTTGCCGACCTGCCATGAGGTGATCCTTGCCTTGGTAGCGATGCCGGTCGGTGCCGGCGGAGGCACGAATTGCGGCCAGTCATCCACGGCATCTCCCTTGTAGGTATCGATAATTCTTCCAATGATATTCTTCTGCGTGTGATGGTAAAGTCCACCAAAGCCGTCCATGCGGCGGATCATTGTTTCCCAGTCCACAGGTTTCTCCGGCGAGCGAAAGCCGATCGTGCCAATCTGGTGACAGTAGGAACACATCATCTTGAAGTTCAGCTTGTCCCTGAGGTTGTCGAACTTGAGCATGCTAAACCCGCTGGTCGCCGGCCTCTGTTCCTCAAGTTTCTCCCCGGTTGCCGGTTTCATGGAAATAGATAATGACCCTGCGTCCGGGCTAACGGCATCACTCCAGTGGTCAAGTTGCCCCATTAAACGGGCACGCACCTTGAAATTCACCTCCCGCAATCCGTCAATCCTGAATGTCCCGTCCGCCTGACTGAATACTGAAGTGCTCTGCCTGCGTTCGTCATCAAAAGCAGAAACCATGACACCCTCCATCACCTTGCCGGATGCATCGGTTACCTTGCCTTGAATAAGGGCCGCGTGCACCTGACACAGGCAGAGGACAAGGCCGGTCATAACAATCGTTGTGATTTTTCTTTTCATATTTTGTTTCATCCCATCAATTTTTAAACATCGGTTCCATCACTGAACTCACCATTCCAGTCTCCCTGTGCTGGAGGCAAAAGACTCCGCCTCAATATCCATTTTTGCGACCATACTCAAAAACAGGTTACACAGCGGGGTGTTGTCCCTGGCATCATGGGCAATGTATTGCCCGTGATCGAACCCGCCCCCGGCAAGCAGGATCGGGTTGTTGCGCGGGTCGTGCGCACTGGCATTGCCCAGATTACTGCCAAAGAGCGTTGTGGTATTATCAAGCAAGGACCCGCCCTCTTCCTGCTTGGCCTTCATCTGGCCAAGGAAATCCCCGAAACAACCCACAATGCCGCGCTCAATTTTCTTCAGTTGGTCAATGCGCTTCGGATCACGCCCGTGATGGGAGAGGTTGTGATGCTCGCTGTCCACACCGTCAACCTTCGGGATGCCATGATTGTGCTGAATGACAATGCTGATCACGCGCGAGGAATCTGTCTGGATGATCAATGGCACCAGGTTGAGCAAAAGGCGCATACGGCCAATAATATCCCCCTTGTCAGGAATATCACTGGGCTGCGGCTGGTCGACTTCCGGTTTGGGCTTATCAATCCAGGCCTGTGCCTCGGCCATTTGCTTCTCGGCATCACGCACCGATTCAAAGTATTCCTCAAGGCTTGCGCGGTCGGCTGCCGTTGCACTCTTGAGTAATGCCTTGGTCTGCTCCATGAGTTCATCAAGGATACTTCGACCGTCTCCGAGTTTCTGTTTCTGTCTGGCAAGCTCGGACGGCTTGCCCCTCAGGAACATTCTGGCAAACAGGCGTGATGGGCGAAACTCGGCAGGAATCATGACTCCACTGCCGGTATAGGACTGACTCTTTGGACCATCACTGCTCAACGATACCGAGGGGAACCGGGTCACATAGCCCAGCTTGGATGCCATGAACTGGTCAATAGAGATGGAATTGCGAAACCCGTCCATCCCGGGATTGAATGCAGCACTCAGCCAGGTCATCTCGCACTGGTGCTCGCCACCTTGACCCGGGTGGGAGAGCCCCGAGAAAAGCGTTAAATCCTTGCGGTGCTCCTTGAGTAATCCCAGGTAATCCGTCGTTTCATAATCCCGGCCCACTTTTTTGGGAAACAAGGCAGGCGCATGCAAGCCAAGGGTGTTGCACAGGAACACCGCACGCCTGGGAGGTTGCGCATTCTTTGCCTGCAGCGGGCTCATCGACTCCAGAAACGGCAATGCCAGGCCAACTCCCGAGGCCTTGAGCATTGTTCGACGGTTCATAGTGGTTTTCATTTTACTGGTGACTGAAGAGCCGGCTCTTGATGACCTCATGAATAATTTTACGCACACCAAATCCCCCTGGCCTGGCCTTGGAAAGAATCCGCTCAATCTCCTCCCGGTCAGCAAACTCAATCTCGCCCCCCGTGGAATAGACAACAAGCTGCGAGATGAAGTTGCGGGCTACCTGCTCCTCCTGCTCAAGGAGCAGGTTCCTGAACCTGCGAATCCCGGAAAATTTCCGCCCATCGCCCATGACCCCTCCCGAATCAACATGACGGGCCCAACGGTATTCATAGACAGGCCGCCCATAAATACGGTCCGTTGTCCAGTCTCCCTTGCCGGTGGTGCGGTAGCGTTTGCGATGACCGCCAATCGGGTTAAAGCTCTCCAGCGCGAACCCTGGCGGGTCAATATGCTGATGGCAGTTGGCACAGGATTGCACGTTGCGGTGCTTGGCCAGTGTCTCACGGATGGTGACCGCACCGCGGATATCCGGCTCGATGGCACCGATGTCGGAAGGTGGTGGGTTCGGGGGAGTTCCCAACAGGGAAGTTAAGACAAAATTGCCGCGCTTGACGGGTGAAGTAAAGGTGCCGTTGGCGGTCACTTTAAGGATGCTGGCCTGGGTCATCAGCCCACCCCTGACACTCTCCTCAGGCAAATCCACCAAGCGCATTTTTTCGCCCGCCACCCCGTCAATGCCGTAATGACGTGCCAACCGGCGGTTAAGGAACGTGAAGTCGGACTTGATGAAATGGCGCACCCCAAGGTTCCTGTCGAGCAACTCCCGGAAAAACAGGCGTGTCTCGGCAAGCATCGCCTGCCGTAACTGGTCATCAAACTCCGGATAAAGTTTCTCGTCAGGTGTCGTGGCATCGATCTCACGCAACTGCAACCAGCCGTCGAGGAAGTCATTGATAAAGCGCCATGCGCGTGGGTCACTGAGCATTCGCTCAACCTGTCCGGCCAGGACAATGGGTTCTTTCAGGCTTCCGTTTCCTGCCAGGCGGTGAAGTTGCTGGTCCGGGGCACTCTTCCAGAGGAAATAGGAAAGGCGTGTGGCCAGTGCATAATCATTCAATGGCCCGGGACTTGCGCGGTGAAATAAAAACTGTGGCGAACTGAACATGGCTCGAAGGGGGGCGAGAACCATTTTATGCATCGGTTGATCCTTGGGGTGATGCGGTTTGGCGAGGGAGACAAAGGATTCGATTTCCGCGTCCGTTACCGGCCGGCGGAAGGCTTTGGGCGCAAGCCTCCTGACGATGTCGCGCAGGTGCGCTTTGGGTTCCTTGGTGACGCCCGTCCAGTAAATGCGATGCTGCGCCAGCCATGGAACCGGTATGCCGGTGAGCAGTTGACGAGTACGCGTTGGTGGCCACTCTTCCTCCAGTGGTCCCTCAATCTTCAGCCACTTGATTGCCAACCCCTCCCCCTTGTAGAACTTAGCTCCAGCCGTGCTGTAGACGCTTCTGCCGTTCGCCTGCCAGTTCACGTCAAGGGCGGCAGGATAAAAGAAGTCAACGGGTGTAAAGAATTCAATGACCTCTACCTCACGGGTTTTACCCGGCTCAATTTCAAAGGCGCCGATCAATTGGGCGGCCCCTTGCTTATCGCTACTTTTATAGAGACCAAAAGTAATGGGCGTTTTGGCTTGGTAACCGTAGGCCTCGGCAGTAATCCGGTAGAGCCCCGGATAACGAGGCTTATACCCCATATAATTGGACTGGGCGACGTGAGGCTTAAACTCAAACATTACGTAGGCATCCTCTGTCTTCATCACCGTCATGCCGCCATTGCGAAGGGGCCTTTCAAACCACATGCTCGAATACCGATTATTGCGGTAATCCATGGTTTGTGCGCCTGCCCGGGGCTTGGGTCCAAGCTCAATAGCCTCATCCAGTGCCGCGTCAGCAGCGTCCAGATAGCTACGAATGTGCAGCGGGGAAATTCCCTGCTTATCAGCAACGGTGGCAAAGGTGGCCGAGTCATTCTCCGGGGGCAGGAAGCGGGCGAGATTGCCACGCACGCCCAGTATGTCCTGCAGGGTGTATTCCAGTTCCAGTCGGGTCAGTCGACGGACAGGCACCCTTCCGTGAGCCTGTTGCTGCTTCAGGTTTTCAGTGCGCAGGTCTGCTTCCAGCACCTCCAGCGCCTTGTTCTTCAGCGCCGGGTCCGGCCGCTTTTTCTTCTTGGGTGGCATTTCACCCTTGTCCACACGGTCGAATATCTTTACCCATTGCCGAAAAGTGGCGGCATCGGATAGGTCATGCCCAAGTTCTTCAAAGTTGAGTTGTGTCTTGGTATCCGCATCATGACACTCAATGCACGAGGCTTCCAACAACGGCGCCAATGTAAGCTTGAAAGCCTGTCCACGAGTTGGCA
Organism: uncultured Verrucomicrobiota bacterium; assembly: GCA_902589825.1. Taxonomy (GTDB): domain Bacteria; phylum Verrucomicrobiota; class Verrucomicrobiia; order Verrucomicrobiales; family DEV007; genus CACIUL01. The sequence goes on along the minus strand of CACIUL010000045.1, from coordinate 12,974 downwards.
GGGCTATAAGCAGCAACAGGGCGATGACGATGATCCGGTTCATTTTGAGGGCCAGTCGGGCGCGTCGTTGAGCACGTCTTTGTAGAGCTCAAGCAACTTCTTCTTGAGCCGTTCGGTGACCTTCGGCCGCTGCTTTGAAATGTCCTTCTTTTGCAGCGGATCAGCCTTTAAGTCGTACAGAGCGAAGCCCCTGAATCCGCCTGCCTTGATCGTCGGAATCCACGCTTCCTGAAAAGTCCTTAAACGAACAAACTCGCTCTTCAGTCGCTTGTATTCGGGGCTGGTGAAGGTGGTATTGCTGACGCGGGAACCCAGATTGGGCGTCGATGGATCGATGCCCGCCAACCTGGCCATCTGCTGCAACAATTCGTTTTTCCTGGCCTGATTCGAAGGCAATTTGTAACCACGGGAACCCATCAGCGTGTAATTGCCTTCCCGCAGGGTGGCCAGATGGCCCGATGAGGGGGCAAGCCACAACATGGGTTGAGAGCGCTTAAACGTCCCTTTCTCAATCAGCAACGGTGACAGATCCGCGCCATCAAGATGCACACCTTTGGGTTTATCAATGCCGGCCAAGCCGCAGATGGTCGGCAACAGATCAACCGCGCCCGATGGCGTGCTTTCAATCCGACCGCCGCGAACACCATCGGGCCAGAAGAAAATGCCGGGCGAACGCAAACCGCCTTGAAAATTTGAACCCTTGTTGCCCTTCAGTCCGCCATTGCGATCGGCTCGGTAGCTCCCGTGGTCGGAGGAATAGATAATCAACGTGTTGTCCAACTTGCCGGCTTCCTTGAGCTTGGCAACGAGGCGACCAATGGCGCGATCGGTATTGTCGACCGTGGCCGAATAGAGCGCGCCTTCATCTTTGAGGTCGCCGTAAATCGACGTGATCTCATCGGGCGCCGCCAGCTTGGAGTGCGGTTCGTTGAACCAGATGTTCATAAAGAACGGCTGCTCGGGATTTGCCTTGGTTTCCAACCAGTTGATCGCATCACTGACGACGATCTGGCAGGAGTAACCTTTGATTGGCCCCACTGGTTTGCCGTTGCGCATAAAGTTGGTGGGATTCCTGTGACTGGGATTTGCGCCATTGGACAAGCCAAACCAGTAGTCAAAACCGTGATCCTGGAGTGAAGGTTTTTTCCGTTTGCCGGAGGTCATGCCGATGTGCCACTTGCCGAAATGAGCCGTTCCGTATCCGGCCTGTTGTAGCACCTCGGCGATCGTCACTTCACGCTCCAGTAAATGCATGTCGTGCATGTGATCCTGCAGGACACCGTAAATTCCGGTGCGCAGATTCTGCCTCCCGGTAAGGAGGGTCGCCCGCGACGGTGAGCAAACCGCCGCGCCGGCGTGAAAGTCAGTGAACCGAACTCCCTTCGCCGCCAGTCCATCGAGCACCGGCGTCTTCACTGGTCCGCCATAACAGCCGAGATCCTTTGAACCCAGATCATCTGCCAGCAGGATCACCACGTTTGGCTGTTTTGGTTTGGACTGCCGAGACTTCTGAGCGGTTTTGCTACGAGTCGCGTTACTGCCGGAGCGTTCAGCTTTGTTTTTTGGCAGCCATTTCCTGAGTTGGGTTTTCGCGTCGGCAAACTGCTTGTCGTTGGCTAGGTTATCCCACTGATATGGGTCTCCGAAGTTATCGTAGAGTTCTTCACTGCCGTCGGCATAACGGATGTAATGCCAATGCTTGGAACGGACGGCGTGGTCGTTCCTTAGACTGATCACTGCCGGATATTGCCATTCGGTTTCCGGATTGCGAAGCAGCGGTGCGATACTTCGTCCATCCAGCCCGTCCCGCGCCGGCAATCCGCATAGATCGACCAGGGTGGGATACAAATCCACCAGACTGACCGGCTGCTTGCATCGCTTGCCCCGATTTGCCGCGAGATCGGGGGCGGAAATGATGAGCGGCGTCTTCGACCCCTGCTCCCAAAGCGTCAGTTTGCTGATTCGGTCTTTTTCACCGACGTGAAAGCCATGGTCGCCACACAGAACCACAATGGTATTCTCGGCGTATCCGCTCTCTTCCAACGCATCCAGCACAACTCCGACACAGGCATCCGCGAATGAGCACGATGCCAGATACCCCTGGACGGCCTTTTTCCATTCGCCATGCTCCTTGATCACGCCAAAGGCCTGGCTCCCTCCGGAGTTTTGTCGACGTCCCCTTGGAGGAACGTCATCCAGATCGTTTTCGAGCGTGGCCGGTAGCTTTATTTTCTCCAACGGATGCATGTCGAAGTATTTCTGCGGCGCATACCAACGGAGGTGCGGGCGAAAGATACCACAGGCCAGGAAGAAGGGCTTGTCGTGATCACGCCGCAGGAACGCCGCGGCACCCTCGGCGGTCTTCCAGTCGGCCGTTTCTTTTTCCGGAATATCCAGCGGCTGCCAATCTGCCCAATCTTGGTAATACTCGTGGGCCATCTTGTCGCTCATCCCATGCAACAGGCGTCCGTTCCTGGGAAACGGCGTCCCGTGCTTGGTCGAGTATTGATCGTCCCAGGAAACCGGGTCGGAGAACTTGCCGTTCGGCTTATGAAAGATCTTGCCGCCCGTCACCGCCGTGTAGCCATGCTGGCGAAAATACTGCGGGATCGTCACCCAATCCTTGAGTTCCGGCTTGTCCCGGAACCACGAAAATCCTTCGGTCCGACCATACCTGCCTTCGTTACTCCAGATGTCAATGGTTGAGGACCTCAATCCGGTCATTGTCGCCATCCGCGAGGGGTTGCACAAAGGCGCCGAACAATACGCCTGCTCGAACAGCACGCCTCGAGAGGCAAGCCGATCGATATTGGGCGTCTTTGCCTGAGGATGCCCTCTAAGGCAACCCACCCAATCGTTGAGATCGTCGACTGCGAGGAATAAGACATTCGGTGGCTTATCCTTGGCAAAGACAGAGCAAGCCAGAAGCAACCAGCAAAAAACTGTGAGAATGGGCTTCACGTTGTTTATGGAGTCACTATTCACTCCATCTACTTCTCATTGTGATGGATGTATTCGAGAATCTTCAGATACGACAGGCCACGGTTTTCCATGTCGGGATCAACGAGGTCCATGCCTTTGCGCAAGGTATTGAATCGACCTCGCTGCTTGTCGGTGAAGCTCGCCATTCTCTTCTTGAAATGCTTGTCGAGCGTCTTGTTGACCGGAATTCCTTTCGGCGCAGGCATGGCATCGATCTTCTTGAGCAACTCACCGTGCGGGGACTTGTGCCAGGGAACCTGACGAACGAAGGCGACCTGATGATGTGGCAGGACAATTTGTTCCAACTTCACCCCCTCATCTGCCGCAGGCTCCCCCTCCGGCAACTCGATACGAATCACTGATCCCCGTCCACGCTCATTGTGCCGCGTCGGACCATTGGAACTGCAGGTCCAAACATTACCCTGTTCATCAAACTCAATCTCGCGAGTGAAGGTGACCCGCGTCGGCATTGGGATCTCGATCAAACGCTCAGTCTTCGGATCGAAACGCCCGATCGTGTCGTTGCCCGTGCCGCAAATCCAAATGATGCCTTTGGCGTCGATATTCAACGCATAAGGAGTTTGATTCTCATAGTCCGGCAGTGCATAGGTCGTCCATTGCTCCGTTTTCGGATCAAAACGGCCCAAAACACCCGACCCGAAACCCGGCACCCATACGATGCCATCCTGATCGACGTGATGCCGACGGGGCCCTCGGAAAGGTGGATTCCATTCCTTGATGTCCCCGTCCGGCGCCTTCGGGTCGATCCGACCAATGCGATTGGCATTCAACTTGGAATACCAGATTGATCCATCGGGGGCCACATCCAGTCCATAGGGAGTCAATCCCCGCGACTCTCCCTTTCCCGCGGCAACCGCCTGATTCTTTTCCAGAAGATGGTATTCCTTCACGTAGCCCGACTTCGGGTGAATGGAGAACACCGAGTTGCGCCCCGCGTCGGTATACCAGACCAACCCCTGTGGATCTTTCGGGTCAACGCGAAGCGTGTGCGGATACGATCCGCGATTTGCGGGAATTTCAGCACTTGACCAGATCGTGATGTCCTTTGTTTTCGGATCGAACTTGCCCATGTGTCCCGAGGTGCAAAGTGTCACCCAGTAATTGCCGTCGTTATCCGGTTCAATCGAGTGAGGACCGCGACCCTTGAGCGGCATGCGATATACTGTCCGGCGCCCGGTCGTGATATCCAGTTCAACGATCGCGTTCTGGCCCATATCCACCAAATACATGATTCCGGGTGGGCCGGGCTCGAGGTCGTGCACCATTGCCTTCAAAGGAATTCCAATATCCCATTCGGTGATCTTCATCTTGATGGCAAATCCGGTTGGCAGCGGTTCGACATGCTCCGGCCAACGCGATTCTGCATCCCTTGTATAGGTATTGATCAACCTCTTGACGATGGTCTTCTGCGTGTGCTTATACAGCCCGCCGAAGCCGTCCATGCGCCGAACCATTGTCTCCCAGTCCACCGGCTCTTCCGGCGTGCGAAATCCCACCGTGCCTATCTGGTGGCAATAGGCGCACATCATTTTATAGTTCTCCTTATCCCGCAGGCTGTCCCACTTCATCAGGCTCATGGCCGAAGCGGCAGTGCGCTGCATCTGCAAGTCCTCGCCCTTGGCCGGCTCCATCCTTACAGTCAGCGCGTCACTATCTGGCTCGACATCCTCCACCCACTCATCGAGCTGGCCCGGCAAACGCATGCGCACCTGATGCGTCGTCTTGCGAAGCTCCTTCAGTTCGAACTTTCCATCCGCTGCGGTGAACACAGAAACGTGCATTTGCTGCTCCTCGTCATACGCGCTCACCATCACGCCCGCCATCGGGCCACCCTTCGCGTCCATCACCCGGCCATGGATTTGCGTCTTGGCACCGGGCTTGACTCCCTTCAACTGGACAAAATGCCGGCTGGATTGGGGCTTCCCATAGCTATCACCGGAACGGGACTGTTGGGCGAGCGTAATGGACCCTGGCAGGAAGAGGCAGACAAATGCCGCCGAAAGAAGGGTGCTGCTAGGTTTGATTCTGACTTTGTTCATGGAGCTGTTTTTTCCTTGGTGGCGACGTGTTCGAGAATCCTGACGAAAGAGGCTCCCGGGTTGGGCATGTCAGAATCGAGGCGGCGTTTTTCTTTCCAGAGTTGTCCGACCCGGGCACGCTGTTCGGGTTTGAGACCGGCCATTCGCTTATCGACGAATGCCTGGTGGCGACTTCCATGGTAGCCCTCGGGAAGGGTGTTCTTGTCGATGCGAGCGAGGAGCTTCGCGGTATCGGTGGCAGGCCGTTGTGGTCGGTTTACTCGGGGCTTCTTCGCAGTGGCCAGATCTCCGGTTCTAATCCATTCCGGAGCTTCGGCCATGACACTGCGGTGGATGGCAGCGGCCTGCTTTTTCATTCGGGCAACGAGTTCGGGACGCTCTTTCGCGATGTCGTTTTGCTGGCCGAGATCCTTCGAGAGGTCGTAGAGTTGAACCCGATCGATGCCTCCCTTCTTCATCAAGGGGATCAAGGCTTCATTAAAATAGAACATGGCCCGGAATTCATCGCGCAGTCGGTTGGCTTCGCGATTGGCGAATCTGCCGTTGAACATGCGTGAGCGCAGATCCAATCCACCCAGCTCTTTCTCAAGGTCGTCCCCCAGGGCCAATTTTGTCTGCTCTAGCAAGCTATTCGCCTTCGCATTGTCAAACGGGAGTCGGGCTGTGCTCGGCGCCAAGAGGGTATGGTTCCCCATTCTCATCGCCATGGTGGAGCCGTTCATCCAGAAAAGGGGTTGGTGACGTTCAAAACGGCCGGCGCGGGTGAGCAAAGGCGTGAGGTCCGAGCCATCAAGGAATACGCCCTTGGGGTTGTCGAGGCCAAGAAGCCCGCAGATGGTTGGAAGCAGGTCCACGGCTCCGGCAGGCTCTTTCTCAACATGGCCACCAGGGATTTTCCCTTTCCAGTAGAAGATGCCAGGCACGCGATGCCCCCCTTCATAATGCGATCCCTTTTTGCCGCGCAACTTTCCGCTGCGCTCCTGGCGGTAGCTGCCGTTGTCCGACGAGTAGTGAATGATGGTGTTGTCGAGCTCGCCGAGTTGCTCGAGCTTGGCAACGAGTCGACCGATGGCGCGGTCGGTGTTGTCGATGGTGCCGTTGTAGATGGCGGCCTGATCGTTTAGAGCGCCATACCGGGAGACGATCTCGTCGGGGGCCGCAATGACCGCGTGGGGCTCATTGAACCAGAGGTTGAGAAAGAAGGGCTCGCCGGCGTCACGTTTCTTGTCGAGCCAGTCAATGGCTTCATCAACGACGAGCTGGCAGGAGTAGCCTGTCATGGGCCCGACGGGTTTGCCGTTGCGCAGAAAGTTGGTGGGATCTTTGTGACTGGGCTGAGCCCCATTGATCAGGCCGAACCAGTAGTCGAAGCCATGTTCGGCAGGCGTGGGGTTGTCGCGATTGTTTACCGGCATACCGAGATGCCATTTACCAAAGTGAGCGGTGCCGTAGCCTTCCTCCTTGAGGACTTCGGCGAGCGTCGTTTCGCTCTTCAAGAGATGCATTCGGTGACGCTGTTCACTGAGGACGGAATAGACTCCGGCGCGAATGTGGTTGCGACCAGTGAGGAAGGTGGCGCGCGAAGGGGAGCAGACCGGGGCTCCGGAGTGGAAGTCGGTGAAGCGCACGCCCCCGGCGGCCAACTTGTCGAGGACAGGGGTCTTGACGGGACCACCGTAACAGCCAATGTCGCGGTAACCGAGGTCGTCAACGAGCAGGGTGATGACATTGGGGCGTTTGCCCTTTCCATTCACTGCCGAACCAGGCGGCTTCACCTCAGGTTGATTGCCCCCCTCCGGGCGGGCAATGCAATAAAGGAACCGGCGGCCCCGGATAAATAACTGGTTTCCTGCAATAGCCGGGGAAGAATGCACCGTATCGTCAAGCTTATTGGTGGCTATCACCTCGAGCTTTCTTGATCGCTTCAATACCAAGGTCGTGCCGTTTCGGTCCGTCACGTAAACCAGTCCATCGGCTCCGACCGGTGAGGAATAGATTCCCGACATTCCCGGCAACCGCTCACGGTTGATCATTTCCCGGCCATCCTTGGCATCAAGGCATGAGAAGAGGTTCTGGTTGGACTGGGTAAAATAAAGCCTCCCATCATAGAGCAACGGTGACGGCACATAGGGAGTGCCACGCTTCTTGGTCCACAGAATCGAGTCTGAACCGGTAATGTCACCCTTGGCGGAAAGTGGCAATGCCAGCAATGCGGATCCCTGATAACCGGTCATGCAATAGACCACGCCATCCTCCACTACCGGGCAGGGAATGGCATTACCCGTTAACCCGGAACATTGCCAGATGATCTCCCCGCTCCCCAGGTCGTAACTGATCACCTTGCCGGGAGCAACCAACCTGCCGCCTCGCCCCTTGCCGGAGGAAGTCGTAATGACCTGGACCCGGCCACTATGCTCAACAACGGCCGGGGTCGCCCAGCCGTTTCCACCCTCACGCTGCTTGCGCCAAAGTGTTTTTCCGTTGCCCGCATCAAGCACCTCAATGGAGGATTCTCCCTGGTGGTCACGGACAATGATCAGCTTGCCCTCATGCAATACCGGCGAACACCCTTCACCCAGACTGGCTCCCATCTTGATCTTACCCAGTTTGCGTTGCCACAAAAGTTTTCCTTCCAGGCTGTAGCAGAACAAACCGGCAGAACCAAACCAGCAGTAAAGCCGCTTGCCATCCGTAGTAGGTGAGGCTGAGGCAAAATTATTGTCATTGTGGTGACCCTCATGAGGCACCAATTCCGTGGCAACCTGTCTCCAGATTTCTTTTCCCGTCTCACGGGAAAGGCAGAGCACCACGAATTCGTAGCTGGTGTTCGGGTGCTTGATCCCAAAGACCCGTTCCGGTTGCTCCTCGGGCGCCGGCAGGGACGAATCCACCTTGCCGGTATTGATCGCAGTGAGCAGAAAAACCTTATCACCCCAGATGATCGGCGTCGAACTTCCACTGCCAACCATGGCAAACTTCCACTGCACATTTTTCTCATTATCCCACTCCACAGGCCCCTTGGCAGACTCGCTAAACCCATTCGCATTCGGCCCGCGCCACTGGTGCCAGTTCCCGGCAACATCTTTCTTAAAAGACTGCGCGAACGCCTCGTGACCAAAGCACAAGGAGAGTAAAAGCAGACCGCATTTCAGGGAACGGTATCTCATTTTCTTGATTTTAAAGCTGATGATTAATCGACTTTGACTCCTGCCATCTGTGACAAGCTCGCCTCGGGTAAATCGCTGGCAGCAAACCAGTCCATCGCCGCCTGCTGATCCTGCCTGAAGAAATGCCGTCCGGCGCGAATCATCGCCGCCTGCCTCATGCCGGGATCGGATATTTCCGCAGCCCAGATCACAGCAGATTCACCGTCCTGGACAGCCAAGCCACTGATGAACCCGTTGATGGCAAAATCGCGGTCCTGGGATACCGGCATATCAATAATTTCCTGCACCGCCTCATGCGGTTGATGGGCCCCCTTGAAACCGAACACAGCACTGAGGGCATCCCGTTGCCCCTGGCTTGGTTCCAGGGAAGCAACCCAGGCCTCTGCCGCCTCCCGGTCATCCCATTCCCTGACCACTTCGCCAAAGAGGCGCGCGTTCTGATCCTGGCCAACAAATTGTTCTGCCCATTGGGAAGCTGCCTCAGGATCCTCATTGGTAAACTCATTGGCCACCTGCCAAAGGGCAGCACCCTGGAGTGGACCCTCCTCAAGGTTCTCTGCCCAACTCAGGCCACCCTCCAGTCCCTCATTGTCAACTACCTCCCGGGCCAGCTTTCGCATGTGTTGTGTCGCGTGCGGATCCTCATTCTCCGCCAGGCCAAAGACATACTCGGTGGCAACACCAATATCATTATCAGCCAATCCCTCAATCAATCGTCCTGTCATGCGCCGCTGTAAATCCCCCTCCATTTCCGCCACCAGATCGATGGCAATTTGCGGCTCAACACTGGCCAACCCCGGTAACATGTTACCGGTGTAGCCATTGCGATATCGGTCCGGAATCTGCTCAATATAGGCCACCGCTGCTTCCGGGTCATTTGCACCCCAGGCGTAATCAAAATCCCGCCACTGTTCCCCGCTTGCTTTATTATTGGCCATCGCCTTACGAATGGTCATAGCCTGCTCCACGGTGAATGAATCCTGCTGCATCTCCTGAAGGATCCGATCAAAGGCTCGACGGCGCTCCACCGGGTCAGATGACTTGATTGCAGCCAACACCAACTCTTCAATTTGCCCCTCACTCAAGGGGCCTTTCTCCAGAGCAAAATCCTCAAACTGCAATCCCTTGCCGTTCCATTTTCCAACCGGCAATGACAGTAAGAGAGGCTGTCCATCAACACCTTGACCGGTACTTGAATCGTTTTGCCCCGGCGAAGCCGTTGGTTTTTCCGCACCCGCCAGCGCACTGATCTCCTGTATAGGACTGGCCTTAACGAATGGATCCGGTTTTTCTTTTTTCGGCAACACCGACCCTGAGGAAGGTAATTCCGCAAACTGAGAACCAACGACAAACATTGCCGTTGTAAGCAGAAAATAAGAGCAGTGTATGACCCGTTTATTTTGCATCACCCATTCCGTTAGCTCGGCAAATCAACGGCGCCGACGCCCATCATCATCCCTTTTTGGAGGGTTGAGAATCGCCTGCTGCACATCCTCTGAAACACCTGAGGAAACCATCCACTCGGCGGCCCCGTCAGCGTCCCTTTTTGACCAGGCCCTGCCTACACCGATAATCGCATTTCTACGCTGCTCATCGGAGCCGATGGATTCCGCCCAACTCATCGCGGCCTGGGGATTTTCCCAGGCAAGCCGGCTACTGAACCCTCTGACTGCTGCATCCTTGGAATCCGAGGCTGCCATGGTGGAGAGATGCTCGCTGGCCGAAGTCGGATCCCGCTCAGCCCATTGGTGCATCGCCCTGTGCATGCCGATGTTCTGGCCATTGCCGGCGGGAAGTGACTCCAACCAGTCAACAGCAGCCTGTGCGTCTCGCCTCGCCCAGTTCTGCCCGACCTCTCCAATGACCCCGGCACTCGACGGCTCGCTGCTGAAGTTCTCAGCCCATGATGCCGCCGCCTCAGGGTCGGATCGCGCAAAATGACCAGCCATGCGATTCATTGCCATTTCCCTCATCTTCCCCTCGGGGAGACCTTCCGACCAAAGGGCGGCTTCAGCAGGAGAATCGCTACGCATCACTGCCCCTGCCACGATATGAATCATCCCCTCGGCACCCTCATGCCCACTTGCCACCATGTCTTGAATGAACCGGCTGGCTGTGTCCGGATTGGCATCAGCCAGGCCCTGCACCAATCCACGCATCAGGTGGCCGTTCAGGTCGGCCGCGGGGATCTTGCGATCCTTGAGCAGGGCGTCAAACCCTGCATTATTCTCCATGTCCAGGTTATTAAACCACGCCAGGGCCGCCTCAGGATCGGCACTCGCCCAACCAGTCAGGGCGGGCGACATGTCGTCCTCCTCCGTATCGGCGCCAAACATGACAGCTTCAGCTCCTCCGACAGCCCCCCAGGCGTAGTGGAATTCACGAAACTCGGCACTGCGATGGTCCATGTGCTCAATCTGCTTGCGAACCTGCAAGGCGTTCTCTGCAGTCAACCCCGCCAGCAGGGCCGTAAATGCCATCCTCCGCTCAATCGGGTTTGTGCCCTTGCGGAACTGCTCGCCCAGGATCTCAATATCGCCACCTGAAAGCTTGCGCAGCAAGGGTTGAAATGCATCCGATTGACCGTTGCCTCCATCAGGCTTCCCTGACGGGGTTGCGCCTAATGCCCCCTCGACTGCATTACCTTTCTCACCGCGATCAACCAAACCACTTTTGCCAACCCCACTAGCCGGACCTGCAACATCAACGCGTTGGTTGGCCGGGAAAAAATTGGCCCCAATGGTAAATGAGAGGATTGCCGCCAAGATCCATGCCCCATGCAGTAACAAATTGTTTTTCATAGCCAACAAAAGATTCTATCCAGCTGATCAATTATTCCCTTTTGAGGACTCGGTCCCGATCAGCTCCACACTGATGATTTCCAATCCCGCCCGCTCCTCATGTGTGAGGGCCCAGCAATCAAACACCTCCAAGCCGAAAGGTGAGCTTGGGAAATAGTCCCTTACCGACTTCATTGACTCGACTGGAATCTCGAGTTCAAATTCCCCGTCCGGCTTGCCACTGGTATCAACCTCACGCCAGGCAACGTATTTGCCGGCAAACCCTCCTCGAGGGTAATTGCCCGTGAAACCAAAAATGACCCGGTTACTTGCAGTCATCCTGCCACGCACAAGGAAACGGGCATCCTCACTCAGCCGCACAGGAACACGGTTCGTTGCGGACACGCCGATATTTACCGAATAGTGCAAATCCGGCTCCCTGCCCTCATCAACCCAGAGGCACGACTTGGCCCGCAAGCGCATCGGATATTGGGCAATGGGCGGCTGCAAGTCCCCACGGCGGACATCCCGGGGAAATTGGCTCTGCCATCCATCAACCGATTTCCATGGAAATCCCGGAACACCGTGAGGGATCGCCTTGAACTCGGATTCCTTCTCCAGTGCCGCCACCACCAGGTGATTGGCGGGAACTTCCTGCACGCTTCCATCAGCCAGCCTCTCGACACTGACCAATCCCTCATTGACGGAAAGCCGGGTAGATTCAACGCCTGCACTCACATTGAACTGGGTGCCAAGAACCTCTGCCTCTGCAGAGGGAGTCACCAACCGCATCGGTTTGCCCGGAGGCTGGGCAGTGACATCCGCCGAGAGATCCCCCCGGCGCAAATGGATAAACTTCCCCTGTTTTCCATCAGACAAGGTCAATAACGCCGCACCTGAAACCCAGATCGTGGACCCATCAAGAAACTCAATCTCAGCCCATGAATTCGAAGCCAATGTCTCCAGCAACCCACCCTCGATCAGGTCTCCCTCGTTGAGATTATCGACCCTCTGCCCTCCGTCACCCGTCCAGGCAATGGTTCCGCTCAACTTCACAATCCGCGCAATGGAAGATGGCTCAGCAGGACCCGGCTGGATAAAGAACAGAATGGCCAGCACGATAGCAGCAGCTCCAGCCAGCAATGTGATCGTGCTCACCTTACTGCGCGTTATCGCGGGATCTGCAGCAACCACATCCAGCGACTTGCTTTGCTTCAGGTCAACATGCAACCCCAGATAATGCAGGTAGCGCTGCTGCGCTTCGGGGTATTCCTCCAGGATCTCTTCCAACTCGACAAGCTCCTCAGCAGAGATGCTTTCCTCAACCAACAGGGAGAGCAAACCGTTCAGCCTTTCCTTCCAGTCATGAGAATCAAGCATCACTCCATCCCTCCTTTCTCATGGTTCTGCCAACGCACTCAAGAAGCTGGCCACGAATTTTCTCAAGGGCATAATAGAGCTTATGAAGCCGGACACCTGTGCGCTCTGCCTCATGCTTGACTGCCCCGTGCCGCGCGTAGCGCATCTTTACCCACTTGCGTTGCTGCGGATTGAGCTTTTCCAGGCACTTTTTCAATGCCTTGCGCCTGACATCCATGACCGGAGCCTCCTGCTCATGAGCCGCGTTGATTTGTTCAAGCAATGAACTCGAAAAGACCAAGCGCTCGCGAGCCTGTCGCTGGCGCCACTTCAATACCTCAAGCCAGGCAAACCGGATCGCCCAGGGAACGAAAGGCCGCGACTGGTCATAACGGTCCCACTTCTCCCACAACTTGACAGAAACCTCCTGAATGACCTCCCCGGCATCAACAGCACGCGGGATCATCATGTAGACATAGCGCTCCACTTCCGCCTGGTGGCGGGTCCATAAACGGACGAATTCAGAACCGGGATCCATACTCATCAAGTCGCTTGCCAGAAAAAACTTACCGGGGACGTCCTGGTATTTTTCCGGGAGCCGCCTTGTTTTTCTTGCCGGAAGCCGA
>CACIUL010000044.1 GCA_902589825.1 uncultured Verrucomicrobiota bacterium | reverse complement strand
GGCCTTGGTTTTATCCCAAGGAACCTTGGGAAAGGGGGCGAAACAATAAAGCATGGGCGGGAAGTGTCAATTTCTCTGCATGGAGAGCCAATGCGAAACGTCAGGAGGGAAGAATACACCTTTTGCCATGACTCGCTCCATCCGCATGACCCGCCTAATGACCACCCTGATTTTCTCCGCCATGGCCCTTGCCGTCGCCGAGGCGCATCCCTTTGCCAAGGGCAAGAGAATCAAAGGATCTTCAAAAGCCGACAAGAACCGGCTTGCTGCAGTGAAGGTGAACCACAAAGTCCTTAAGGGCGGATCGGGAGCACGTGAGGTCATCGTTGATATCAAAAAACAGCGTGCCTACCTGCTGGTCGGCGGTGCCGTGGCCGTCAATGCCCCGGTCTCCACTGCGCGCAGTGACAAACATACACCGCGCGGATCATTCCGGATCACCCAGAGGGTGCGCAGTGGCAAGACCTCAACAATCTATGGCTGCGATTTGCCTTTCTGGATGCGACTGGGCTACAGCGCCATAGGCCTGCATGTCGGGGAACTTCCCGGTTACCCGGCCTCGGCAGGTTGCGTGCGTCTCTCCGAGGAGGGCGCACGCCTGCTCTTTGATAATACCAGCTCCGGTGTGCCGGTGCGCATCGTTGATGAATGGAACGCCCGGAGCCGGATGCTTGCAAACAACTGACCCTTTTCTTCAGGAGCCGGAAAGGGGCACCTTCAAGTGGATGGGAACGGCACCGCTTCGATCAGCAAGCCCGCTCTTGGTATAGAAGATCCCCGTGAGGTGCGTCGGTTTGTCCGGGCCAAATTCCGAGATCTCCATGCGCAGGGAAATGACCCCGCTTTCCTTTTTGAACACCACCTGCTCCACATCTGAGTCGATCAGGCCATTATCCGAGAAGAAGTAGGGCTCCAGTGGAGCCTTCACTGGGGCATTCTTCCGGGGAGTGAGGGTCAGGATGGCCATCTTGCCCCGGCGAATGGCCTTGCTATTCCAATGGGTGTTCGCCACCGGGAAACTGGAGCGGGCCTGAGCAATCGGCTTGTGCCAAGGGCTTGGCGGTGCCGGTTTTTTCGAGACAGGAAGGGTCATGCTCACATCAGCAAAGGCGGGGTGGCAGGTCTTCGAGCAGCACATCCAGCTTGCTCTTGCCTTGAGCTTTACTTGGGTGCCGGGCTTGGCGTCGGCAGGGGCGGTAAAGGGAAGGCTCAGGAACACCTCGCCGTGATAACCGTAGGCATCGTAGGGACCCATTTTTACCCGCTCGGGCTGGGGCCACTGGATTTCCCCGGCCTTGAAGCCTTTCGGCAGCTTCCAGTCCAGGTTGGTCGCTACCCCAACGATGCCGGGACTCTTCCAGTAGGTATGCCAACCCGCATCATGCTTCATGCGCAGGGCAATGAGGATGGTTTCGCCTGGGGCAATCGCTTCCTTTGCCGGGACCAGTTCAGCCACCACCGCCCCCTCACGCACTGGTTCACCTGAGGCAGATGCCGCGAGGAGAAAAAGCAGGGCAAATCTTGAGATGAGTTTCATTGGTGCAGTCGGTCCACTTTCTTGCTAGAATTCCGCGTTGCCCGGAGTCCGAGGGAAGGGGATCACGTCCCTGATGTTGGCCACCCCGGTGACAAACATCAACATCCGCTCAAAGCCCAGGCCAAAGCCGGCATGCGGGACACTGCCGTAGCGGCGCAGGTCGGCATACCAGGCGTAGTCATCCGGGGAGATGTCGTGGGCCGCCATGTTCTCAAGCAGGACCTCGAGTCGCTCCTCACGCTGGCTGCCACCGGCAATCTCGCCGATTCCAGGCACCAGCAGGTCCATGGCGGCGGCGGTCCTGCCGTCATCGTTGGTGCGCATGTAGAAGGGCTTGATGGTCTTCGGGTAGTCATGGACGGTGACCGGGCCCTTGAAATGCTCCTCGGTGAGGAAGCGCTCGTGCTCAGTCTGCAGGTTGACTCCCCACTCAACAGGATGCTCAAATTTTTGACCGGATTTTTCCAGCAACTCAATGGCCGTGGTGTAGCTGATGCGCTCAAAGGGCTTGGCAATGACCGACTCGAGCCGGCTGATCAATTCCTTGTCGACGAATTTCCCGAACAGGCCGAGGTCCTCGGCCGAGTGCTCCAGTGTGTCCTTGATCAGGTAGTTGACCATCTCCTCGGCCAGGGTCATGTCCGCCTCAAGGTCGTAGAAGGCCATTTCCGGCTCGATCATCCAGAACTCGGAGGCATGCCGGGTGGTGTGCGAATTCTCCGCGCGGAAGGTCGGCCCGAAGGTATAGATATTTGATAATGCGCAGGCGAAGGTCTCGCCCTCAAGTTGGCCGCTGACCGTCAGGTGGGTGGGCTTGCCAAAGAAGTCCGTCCTGCCTTCCGGGTCTGCCTCCATGGCCTTGCCGTCCAATGTCGTGACACGAAACATCTCGCCGGCCCCTTCACAGTCACTGGCGGTGATGATCGGGGTATGGATATAGTAAAAGCCGCGCTTCTGGAAGAACTGGTGAATGGCATACGCCAGGCGCGAGCGGGTGCGGAACACACAACCGAAGAGGTTGGAGCGGGGACGAAGATGGGCAATCTCGCGCAAGAACTCCGGGCTGTGTCCCTTTTTCTGCAGCGGGTAACTTTCATCAGCGGTTCCGACCAAGGTCATCGACTCTGCGGTCACCTCCCAGGCCTGTCCCTTTCCGGGCGACTCGACCAGCTTGCCGGTGATCTCAACGGATGCACCGGTTGTTGCCTGCTGGATATCATCACTGCCGGGGATGCCCTCGTCGACGATCGCCTGGATATTGGCAAGGCAGGAGCCGTCATTGATGGCCAAAAATGAGAAGTCCTTTGAGTCACGCCGGGTGCGCACCCAGCCCCGGATGAGGATGGTCTCATTGGCGCCGTTTCCGGCGAGGGCATCTTTGATGGTTGTCTGCTTCATGAGAGGGTGGTTGCGGCCTTGGGATGATATAGCTACAGTGTAGTTTTTGCGGCCCGGGGAACCAGTATTTTTTTTCTTTAGCACAAGTCATCAGGATGAGAACAGGAATTTTCAAGGGTATGGCCGTCTTCCTGCTGGCAACCAGCCTCAGCGGACATGCAATCGAGGTGGATGGCAGCCGGGAAGCCCAATACGGGCAGGCACTCGCCATCCAGCAGGTCCAGACGGGATTTGGTGACCCGGGCAGCGAGCTTGACGCGGCTTATGCCCTTATCGCGGAAGATCGGCTGTTCCTCATGCTAACGGGCAACCTGGAGGCGAACTTCAACAAGCTTGCGGTTTTCATCGACTCGGTGGAAGGCGGTCAGAACAGGATCCTTGGCAATGAGAACCCGAACAATGACAACTGGGCGGAAAAATTTGACGGCTTCACCTTCGATACCGGATTTGCCGCGGATTACCTGCTCATCGTGCGCCATGGTTTTGGCGGGACAAAACTGGACCTCGACTTTGCCGGGATCGGTGCAGGCAATACCGGCGCACTGGTTGGAAGCTTCAATCCTTCCGCTCTGGGAACAAGCGGCCCGTTTGCTGCATCGCTCGGGATAAACCTCGGGTTTAACAATTCAAACTCAGCAGGAGTGGGTTCCTCACAGGGACAAGCGGCAGACAGCACGGCGGCGGCCAATGTGCTCACCGGGGTCGAGCTTGAAATTCCGCTGGCCCTGATCGGCAACCCCGGCGGGGACATCAGGGTCTGTGCCATGATCAACGGCCATGGCCATGATTACCTTTCCAACCAGTTCCTGGGGGCGATGCCGGCCGGGACCACCAACCTGGGCACCGATGGATGGGGCAATTTCATCGGCGGATCATCTCTGGGTGGTATTGACCTCAATAATTATGCCGGTGACCAGTTCTTTATCATTCCCGGCCCGGAGGGCGCGCCGCAGGTGACAGGATTCAGCGTGGATGCCACATCGACATCCGCTTCCATTACATGGACATCTTCCCCGGACATATTCTACGCGCTTGAGTCCTCGGCCGACCTGCAGGTGTGGGAGGAGATTGATGACGGGATCCTCTCACAGGGACAATCAACGACATATGATTTCCAGCTTGCCGCCGGACTGAAAAAAGCCTTTTACCGCATTGTGGCGCGGTGAGCTTTCCGCAAGGGGCGTGAAAGTTAGGGCAAAAAGCCCGCCGATTAGTCAACCCAGGGCCGTGCCTGCTTGATGGCAAAGACGCCCTGCGCAGTCACCTTGAACTCAATCTCCATGGCAAAGGCCGAGTTGCCCCGGTAAAGGCCCTTGAAGTGACTGTGGATGACATCCATGTAGTCCTTCAGTTCCAGTGCCTGGTCACGGCTGAGCACGGTCTCGCCCTCCGGCACAAGGTTCGAGCGGCGGATATACTGGATCTCGTAGTCGGAACCGAAGCTGAGGTTGGCAATGATGTAATTCTCGGGGATGGATCCGGGCTCCGGGTTGGTGATGAGGTTTTCGCCGACCTGGGCATTGACGTAGTGCCCGTCCCACCCCGGGCCGGGTATGTAGATGTTCTTGGTGACCCCGACGCCGTTTGAGAGTTCGCCGTCGTAATTGGGATGGACCAGGATTCCCATGGCCGCGGTAAGGTGGTCGATGCGCCAGAATTCCCTCTCCTCAAAGGCGCGGTAGGTCCACAGGCCGGCCCAGACCTGCTTGGCGGTCTTGGCAAAGTGCCCTTCATCCGGATGATGGGTATAGGATTCATAGAGACCCGCACCGTTGAATCCCTCAAGGTCCTCGTTGTTGGTGCTTGAGCGTGCCCGGATCGGCATGCCGGCCGGGAATGAGTCCTGCATGGTCGCCAGTGCATCAAGCATCCACCCGGGAAGGATGCCGTCGTCCTTGATCCGGTTGCGGAAATCCTTCAGGCGCCTGTTGCGCACACTGGGAAAGGCCTGGAAAAGCGGATCTGAATACATGGCTTCAGCCTCCGCATAGAAGCCGTTATGTGTCATGAATGCGTCGTAGAAGTAAAAGGGGACGGCAAAACCGCTTTGGGGGGTCAGCGCCGGGAGGATGACGCGCAACTGGCCGAGGTTGGATGCTTTCGAGCCGAAGCCAGGGGCATCGGCAAACCTGATTGAGGAGAGGGGAGTGATGTCCGTCTCGGAAAGGTCGCGGACAGGGAACTGGGTCTCTGCAGGGCGAATGGAGTCAAAGTAGGCATCGATTTCCTCCTGGCTTGCCGACCTTACCTCAAAACCGTCAGGCCCGATCTCAAGGTAGATATCCTGCCCAATGAAGGGGGCCAGGTCAGGGTGGGTGGAGGCCGCCTCGAGGTAGGCGTTCGGGGTATTGTTCTGCCTTGCCTTGAGGTTGACATGGGAGAGCGGGGTCTGGGGGGACTCAGTGATGATCCCCGCGACATGGGTCAACTCGTTGGGAATTGTCTGGAAGATCACAATGTCCCGTGTCGAGACGGTTTCATTGCCGGTGACAAGCTTGAGCGTTCCGTAGCACTCCCCGGGATTGAGGGCGGTGTAGACGGTATTGCCGAAGAGCTCATCGGTGTCGATGACCGAGATGTGCGATGGCTCATATTGGCTTTTCTCAGAATCGTAGATGCCCCGCTGGGTTTCGCTGGCGGGATGATAGGCGAGGCGGCCATCGGTAAACGGCATGGATGAGGAAATCATCTCGAAGGAGGTCTCGACAAAGCGGAATGCAACCGGGTCTGCGGGCCAGAACTCCATCGTGTAAAGGCCGGGCCTGCCGTCGGCAGAGACATAGTTTGGATGATAGACAATGCTGCCTGCCACGTTGCGCCTGCCGGTGTTGGTGAAATAGGTGTGGGCATTAAAGAGCGAGCCGCTGCTGTAGCGCCGGACCGCGTCCCGGGTGAAGTAGTAGTGATACTGATAGCGATTGCTGTTGACGAAATAGAGGTCCGGGGAACCGGTGTGGACATCGTAGATGAGGAACTTCACCTCCTGCACGTTGGCTGCACCCGGGAAGTTGTCGCGGTGGGCAAGTGACTGGTAGGTGTCGCTGTCAGGAACCTGGATGGTGCCGTCAATGGCGGGAATGGGTGGTGCCGGGTTGAGCGGGTTGCGCGATGACGGAGAGGCAAGCTCAATGAGGTCGTTGATGCCGTCGCCATCGGTATCCGCGGGGCTGGAGGTGTTGTGCACATGAACCTTGAGAAATCCATTGGCTGGGATGGGTGCGGGATCCGTCAGGATGGCCCTGCCCTGCTCCGATCGGGCCACGGCAATGGCCCGGCCTGTCCCGGTGAGCCCGTCAGCACGGTAAAGGACTGCATATTTTGTTGTCGGCAGTGGAACTTCAAGCTGCAGGAGTCCACCCTCACTCCGGGAGATGGAGGTGATGGCATGATCAGGATCGGCCATCGTGAGGCAAGCGCTGCCAAGCAGGAGAGCGATGGCAATGGGGAAAGCCGCCCGCTTTGATCTCGGTGTTGTTTGGGCGTTCATGGGGGTCTTGACAATCTATGTGGTGGCAGCGCATTCTGCCAGTAGAAATTACCACGTGGCCGGAAAACGGTAGCTTGGTAAAAGTCTATTTTCTGGTGATAAAGGCGGCAAACCCCTCCGTCTGCAGCGTGGATTTTTCACCAACTCCCCCCACGAAGAGTGCCGCCTCGGTTGCGGGCAGGGCACGGATCATGTCGAGGCCGTTTTTGCCGGCAATGCAAAGGGCGGTGGCCAGTGCGTCACTGCGGGAGCAATGGCGGGTGATTACTGCAGCTGCATGGCGGGTCCTCAGGCCAAGGCCTGTCTCAAGGTCGATAATATGCGAGTAGAGCACACCGTCAATTTCAATGGCCTGCTCGACATTGCCGGAGGTGGAGACCGAGGCATTACTGATCCGGATGACGAATGCCGGCGGGCTTTCATCCCCACGGGGACGGATGGCTACTTTCCAGCCTGTTTTGCCTGGTGGAGCCTCGCCGGCGGCAACGTCCCCGCCTGCCGTGACACTGGCAGAGGCAAGTCCGGCGCCACGCAGTGACTGCAGCATCCTGTCCGCAGCATGGCCTTTGGCGATGGCACCGAAGTCAAGGCGGGTGCCGGGATGCAGACGGCTGATGGTTGCCTTGCCGGGATCTATTTGCAGCTGCCTTAAGCCGGAGGCCTCCTTGGCTGCGTCAAGGATAGCAGGGACGGGGAGCTTGCCGCTGCGTCGGCTGATCCGCCACAGCCTGCTGAGTGCCCCGCAGGCGGGATCGAACCTTCCCCCGGTTTCCTCATGGAGTTTCCCGGAGAGGTTCAGCAGTTCCATGAGTTCCGGGCTGGCGGGCAGTGCCTTCCGGGGCGTGGAATGATTGAAGCGGCTTACCTCGCTCTCGGCCTGGTAGTCCGAGAACACGCGGTCCATTCGGGTGCCGATGGCAAAGGCGGTCCTGGTGGCCGCGGCAACCTCTTTGCCTGGCTTATCGGAATAGACGACGATACGGAAAAGTGTTCCCATGCAAGGCTGGCTGAATTCATGGCGCTGCCAATCATTGGCAAGGAGGGGAGGGCAGGGGAGGATGCAGCAGAGCAATCCCAGCAAGGCCCTGCGCTTACTCCAGGGTGTCATGATCAATCCCCATGTTCCAGATGCGTTGCATCTCCTCGGCAGAGGGGATTTCCAGTGGGCGGACGATCCTAAAGCCCAGCCATTGTGCATCAGTATGATACCAAATGCTCTTGGGGAGTTGTGGATCCTGCTGTTTCCAGGATTTTCTCGAGCCCAGCCTCGCAGCGCTGCGCAGGCCGTCAGAGAAGTCATTCCATGACCCGCCGCGTACTGCCCGGGGGTATAGCTCACGTCCGCTGGCAAGGGGGTTGTCTGTTGCCTCCTTGTCATATCCCCCGGCAGAGAGGATATCCAGTGTCCACTCGGCGACATTGCCGTGCATGTCGTGGATGCCCCAGGGGTTGGGCTTCTTCTTGCCGATCTTCTGGTAGGTAAAGTCTGCGTTGTCGATAAACCAGCCGTAGGCATGCAGATCCTTTGGGTCGTCCCCAAAGGAATAGATGGTGTCGGTGCCCGCGCGGCAGGCGTATTCCCATTCCGCCTCCGTGGGCAGCCGGTAGAAATGGCCGGTTTGTGCACTGAGCCACTTGCAATACTGGAGGGCTGCGTGCTGTGTCATGCTGATTGCCGGGAAGCCTTTCTTGCCCATGCCGAATGTCATCTCGACGTATGGCTTCGTGGGACGGGAGATGAGGTCAACATCCTTGTCACCAGGGTCTGGAAACTTCTTGCTGCCGTCCTTGTTGCGACGTCCGCCATCAATCATGAATGTCTCATATTCATCCCAGCTGACCTCAAACTTGCCAATCCAGAAGGGTGCAATCTTCACCATCCTCCGGGGACCTTCATGAGCCTTGCGCTTTGCCTCACCCTCCGGCGAACCCATGCTGAAACTCCCGCCGGGAACAGCAACCATGTGGTAGGTCGCCATGGAGACCGGCACCTTTGAGGAGTAGTGGGCCATTTGCTCCGGGGTCTTTTCCCTTGAAGCCTCGCTTATCATTGCGTGAATGCGCTCGAGGCGCTTGAGTTCCTCAGCGTTTCCTGTCGCCGGCCACGGGGCGCCCGACTTTATCCACAGCTTGAGCTTTTCACGCTCCTCGGCGGTGAGCTTGCCAAGGATGGGCTCGATGTCCCGCTTGAAATCAACCGGGGCAGGCATCTTCAGGACTATTTTCTCGGGCCAAGGCGCGCCTTCCTTGACCCAGTCAGAGAGAATTTTCTTCTCCCCGGCAGTCATGCGCTCCTCCTTGGCCGGAGGCATTACGTCATCATCATCATCATCAAGGCTGAGGAGTTCAATGAACAGGCTCTTTGCCGGGTCGCCCGGAATGATGACTTCATCACCGATAGCATCGGCCCTTGTGTCCAGCTTGTAGTCTGACTTCTTGTTGTCCTTGCGGTGACACTTCAGGCAGTGATCGACAAGGATGGGCTGGACCTGGCTCTCAAAGTCCACTGCCGAAAAGGCAACGGATACACTGATAAGCAGTATGGCAGGAACACGCAGCATCAATGCGGCCACCTAGATAAACTTTGTCTTGCCCGGCAATGCGAGTCCACCGGGATCAAAATCATCATCCCAGCCCAGGTCATCGGGTGCAAGGTCGTGCTTGGAGTTGAGGGCATCCTCCCACTTGATCTGCTGGCCGGTATATGCAGCCATGCGTCCAAGAATGGCCAGCATGGTGCTGTGCGCCATCCATTCACCGTCATTCTTGGCTTCACCTTTACGGATTGAGGCATACATCTCATCATGCTCGGTCTGGTACATGTCGTTGTTGAGGTCACCCCCGGCACGCCAGTTTTCCTTGCCCTGTATTACGCATTGCCCGCGCTTGATCAGGGCAGTGCCGGCAGTGCCGTTGATGTAATCATGGTTCTCGCCATGGCAGCCACTCTGCTGGCGGGAACCCAGATGGCAGCGGACATTGTTGGGATATTCGTAAACCACGTGGAAGTGGTCATAGATGTTGCCTCCCTGGGCGGGTATCTGCCGCCCCCCGGTTGCCACGGCACTGATCGGGTCGATGTCACCGGTTGCCCAGCCGATCTTGTCGACGCTGTGAACGGCCTGCTCGGCAAGGCTGTCGCCGGAGAGCCAGCCGAAGTTATACCAGTTCTGAACCTGCCAAGCCACGTCACTTGTTCCTGCCGGGCGGCGCTCAGCTGAAGGCATTGGCTTGACCGGGCCGGTGTAGTAGGTGGCGAACATGCTGGTTACATCACCGATGGCCCCGTCGTGGATCTTCTGGAAAAGGGCGCGCCTGGCATTCTGGTAACGCCAGCAGAATCCACAGACGAGGGTCAGTTTTTTCTCCTTGGCCATCTTGGCCGATTCGAGGACTGAGCGTACACCGGGAGCGTCCACGGCAACCGGCTTTTCACAGAAGACATGCTTGCCGGCCTGGATTGCCTCGCGCAGCATCATCGGGCGGAAGCCGGGAGGAGTGGTCAGGATGACGACATCAGATCCCTCAATGACTTTCTTGTAGGCATCGAGGCCGATGAGACGGTCAGGCATGCCCACCTGATCGGGGTGGCGTTTGCGCAGGTTGTTGATCGCTCCGTCAGCCTGGCGCTCAAACACGTCCGCCACCGAAGTCAGGGTGACGTCCTTGTCAGCGGTAAGGGCCTGGTGTGCGGCTCCGCGGCCACGGCCGCCGCAGCCGATAAGGCCGAGCTTCAACGGGCTCTTGTTGCCTTGTGCGGAGACAATGTGGGGAAATGAAACGGATGCGGCACCAGCGGCAATACCTGAGTTGCGGACAAAGCTTCTCCTTGAGAGGGGGCTGCTTGCGGAAGGAATTTCGGGCATGGGTTTTATGGGTGAATGGTTACTCAATCAATGATAGGGGAGTATATATAACGCTGAGAGGGCACTTGCCAGATGATTTTCCGAGCAATCTCTTGTTCCCTGCAGCTGATAACAGACAAATCGGTGCCCCCGTATGGCTTGATTTACAGGGAATCGGATCAATTACGGTATAACCGGGCCGAGAATATCCGGGTTGGCGCTTAATTCCCCTTTGGCAATGAGCGCTTCCCGGCTATCAATGCTCCTGTGTCTGGATCATTAAGTGAGAGGGTTGTTGATTCGCTTGGGCGTATCAGGGAAAGCGGCCTTTACAAGGAGGAGCGGGTCATTACCTCGCCGCAGTCCGGCTTGATCAATGTGCCGGATGCCGGGGAAGTGTTGAACCTTTGTGCCAACAATTACCTTGGCCTTGCCAATCATCCTGAGGTCATTGACGCGGCAAAGCAGGCACTGGACAAGTGGGGGTATGGCATGGCCTCGGTTCGCTTCATCTGCGGAACGCAGGAAGTGCACAAGCAGCTGGAAAATGCCATTTCAAGTTTCCTGGGTACGGAGGACACGATTCTCTACAGCTCCTGCTTTGATGCCAACGCGGGGTTGTTTGAGACCCTGCTGGGAACCGGGGATGCCATCATCAGTGACCAGCTCAACCATGCAAGCGTCATTGACGGGATCAGGCTGTGCAAGGCCGAACGCTACCGTTACGAGAACAATGACCTTGGCAGCCTTGCGGAAAAGCTCGTCGAGGCAAGGGAGAAGGGCGCGGAGCAGGTGATGATTGCCACCGATGGGGTCTTCTCCATGGACGGCACCATTGCCGACCTCTCTGGCATTTGTCAGCTTGCCGAAAAGCACCGGGCGAGCGTGATGGTGGATGATTCCCATGCGGTGGGTTTCCTGGGCAGCAACGGCAGGGGATCGATCGAGCATTGCGGTGTCAGTGGACGCGTTGACCTGATTACCGGAACGCTTGGCAAGGCACTCGGAGGTGCCAGCGGCGGCTATACAAGCGGGCGAAGGGAGATAATCGAGATGCTGCGCCAGCGCTCGCGCCCCTATCTTTTTTCCAATACCCTGGCCCCTCCCATTGCAGCAGCTTCGCTGAAGGCGATCGAACTGGTTGCTGAATCCGCTGACTTGCGCCGCCGGTTATGGGAAAACACTGCCTGTTTCCGTGAAGCCATGGTATCTGCGGGATTTGACGTGATTGCCGGGGAACACCCGATTGTCCCGGTGATGCTGGGGGATGCAAAGTTGGCCAGTCGCATGGCCGATCGCCTGCTTGATGAGGGGATCTATGTGATCGCCTTCAGTTATCCCGTGGTGCCGAAGGGCATGGCCCGGATCCGTTGCCAGTTGTCAGCTGCACTGAATAAGGATGATCTTGAGCTTGCGGTGGAAAAATTTGTCATGGTAAAAGAGGAACTCGAAATATGATCCCGGAACTAGTAAAGCGGCACGAGGATGCCTCAATCAACGCAGCTGTCGATTTCTATGTTCCCGATGGCTTGGAGATCCGCGAGGCACTGCCAAGGACCACGCACCTGGCGATCGGGGCCCATCCCGATGACCTTGAAATCATGGCATACCATGGGATTGCCCAGTGCTATGGGGAGTCCGGGCAATGGTTTTCCGGGATAACCTGCACCGATGGTGCCGGAAGCTCGCGTGTTGGTCCCTATGCAAAGTATACCGACCTGGAAATGGTTGCCATCCGCCAGGAGGAACAGCGCCAGGCCGCAATGGTCGGCAAATATGCCGCGATGGTGCAGTTGTGCCTTCCCAGTTCGTTGATCAAGGAGCCGGGTGGCGCGGCAATACTCAAGGATGACCTTACGGATATCATTGAGCAGGCAAGGCCGGAGGTGGTCTATACGCATAATCCTGCCGATAAGCATTCCACCCATATTGCTGTGCTGCAGGGCGCGGTGCGTGCGATGCATGCCCTGCCACCGGAGTCCCGGCCGAAGCTTGTATACGGTTGTGAGGTATGGAGGGACCTGGACTGGCTTCCCGACGAGGACAAGGTCGTGCTGGATGTCAGCCAGCGGGAAAACCTGGCCAATGCCCTGGTTGGCGTGTATGACAGCCAGATCACCGGGGGCAAACGCTATGACCGTGCCGCTGTGGGAAGGCGATATGCCAACGCCACGTTCTTTTATGCCAAGGCCCGTGACAAGATAGAACAGGTGACCTTTGCCATGGATCTTACGCCACTGGTGCAGGATGAGTCCATTGATCTGGCTGATTATGTCATGGAGTATATTCACAAGTTTGGCGAGGATGTGAGGTCCAAGCTTGAACGCTATTATTCGAACTGATTTTTCGGGCTTGCCCCGTCGTTATCCATGGAAGTTATTATTCAGCCAAGTCCTGCCGATTGTGCCGCTATGGGGGCGAGGATTATCGGGAAACTGGTGGAGCAAAAGGCGGGCGCCGTGCTTGGACTTGCCACCGGAAGCACCCCGATCCCCCTGTATGGGGAGCTGGTAAGGTTGCACAGGGACGGGCAACTTGATTTTTCCGGAGTCACCAGCTTTAACCTTGATGAATACATCGGCCTGCCCGGCGATCATCCCTGCTCCTACCGCTATTTCATGCAACAGGAGCTCTTCAAGGACATCAATATCAAGCCTGACCGGACCCATGTTCCTGATGGGCTTGCCGATGACGTTGACGGGCATTGCAAGGCTTATGAGCAGGCCATCCTTGATTGTGGTGGCATTGACCTGCAGGTCCTCGGGCTTGGGACGGATGGCCATATTGGTTTCAATGAGCCGGGCTCTTCCCTGGGTTCACGCACCAGGATCAAGACCCTGACAGGTAAAACCCGTGAGGATAATGCGCGCTTTTTTGAAAGGATCGATGAGGTTCCCCGACATTGCATCACCATGGGGGTTGCCACGATCATGGATTGTCGGCAGATCCTGCTTTTTGCCTTTGGTGAGGGAAAGGCGGAAATCATTGCCGAGGCCATTGAAGGACCGGTCAGCGCGATGGTTCCCGCCAGCGTCCTGCAAATGCATCCGGATGTGAAAATCTTCATCGATGATGCTGCCGCCTCCTGCTTGAAGCAGCGCGATTATTACAAGGAGGTTTTTGCCGGGAAACCGTCTTGGCAAAGTTTCTAGAAGGGCGTTAAAAACTCTAAATCAAGGGTTTCTGTCTGTTTTTACAGGCAATTTCCGGAATTTATTTAGTGAACACAAGTGTGTTATGTTTTTCTGTATTAGTGAACACTTATGTGCTATGTTTTCCATTAAAGGAGGAAAAATCATGAAAGAAATGACGATAAAAATGCAGGAAGCCCTCGCAGATGCCCATCAGCATGCAAGTAAGAGAGGCCATGCCCAGATTGAGGCATTGCACGTGCTATTTGCCCTATTAAACCAGCAGGGGGGGATTGCCTGCCCGATGCTTGAGAAGGCGGGGCTCAGGGCTGAGCAACTGCTCGAGGAGATTGAGAAGGAGCTTGGAAGGCTGCCCTCCCAGCAGGGTGGTCATTCCAGCGCAGGCGCCGGGCCCGAGTTATCAGCCCTTCTGGAAAAGGCGGATAGTGAGCGCGTTGGGCTTAATGACGAATACATCAGTGTGGAGCATATGCTGCTTGCCTTGCTTGAAGTGGATTCTGCGGTCAATCAGATCATGCGTGGCAGCGGAATGGACAGGGAGAGCATGCTCAATGCGCTGGCAGAGCTTCGTGGAACCCGCAAGGTGACCGACCGTGACCCTGAGGGAAAATACCAGGCACTGGAACGTTACGGGCATGACCTGACGGCGCTTGCCAGGGAAGGAAAAATTGACCCGGTGATCGGTCGGGACTGCGAGATCAGGCGCATCATGCAGGTGCTCTCAAGGCGCACGAAGAACAACCCGGTGCTGATTGGTGAGCCGGGAACCGGGAAGACGGCCATTGCCGAGGGACTTGCCCGTCGCATTATCAGTGGCGATGTGCCTGATTGCCTGAAAGAAAAGAAGCTCATCGCCATGGATATTGGAAGCATGCTTGCGGGTGCAAAATATCGCGGGGAGTTTGAAGAACGCCTCAAGGCATTTCTTGATGAGGTCAGTGATTCACAGGGAGAGGTTATCCTGTTCATTGATGAGTTGCACACCATTGTCGGGGCCGGTGGGGGAGAGGGTTCAGTGGATGCCTCAAATCTTCTAAAGCCGCAATTGGCGCGGGGGGAATTGCGTACTGTTGGGGCCACTACTCTGGATGAATACCGCACATATATCGAGAAGGATGCGGCGCTTGAACGTCGCTTCCAGCCCTTGATGGTGGATGAGCCAAGTATTGATGACACCATCGCAATTCTTCGCGGCATCAAGGAGCGTTATGAGGTGCACCACGGGGTGAGAATACTCGACACGGCGCTGGTGGCGGCGGCCAGGTTGTCAGACCGTTATATCACCGAGCGGTTTCTCCCGGACAAGGCGGTGGACCTTGTTGATGAGGCGGCATCAAGGCTGAAGATAGAGCTTGATTCCATGCCTGAGGAAATTGACCGCCTGCAGCGATCGGTTACCCAGCTGGAAATGGAGAGACAGGCCCTGGTCAGGGAAAAGGATGCCGTTAGCAGGGAGCGACTAAAAGGAGTGGAGGCGGAAATCGGGGAACTTGAGAAGAAGTGCGAACTTCTTAAGGAGCGGTGGCGGAAGGAAAAAGAGGTTATTGAGGAATCAAGACGGCTGCAGGGGCAGATAGAGGAATACCGGAACCTGCTTGAACGGTTGCAGAGGGAAGGGGACCTGGGCAGGGCCAGTGAACTCCAGTATGGATTACTGCCCGATGCCGAGGCTGCTCTTAAGCAGCACACTGAATCCCTTGGTGAGTTGCACGGGGACGGTGAGAGGATCCTAAAGGAGGAGGTGACCCAGGAGGATATAGCCCAGGTTGTCGCTGCATGGACGGGGATTCCTGTCACAAGGCTTGAGGAGGGCGAGAAGGAAAAGCTTGTGAATATGGAAAAGCGCATGGCGGAGCGCATCATCGGCCAGCAGCATGCCATTGAGGCCGTGTCCAATGCCGTGCGCAGGTCACGTGCCGGTCTCGGGGATGAGGGCAAGCCCACAGGGTCATTCCTGTTCCTTGGGCCCACCGGCGTGGGCAAGACAGAGCTGAGCCGTGCATTGGCTCAGTTTCTATTTGATGACAGTGAGG
This sequence comes from uncultured Verrucomicrobiota bacterium, assembly GCA_902589825.1. GTDB lineage: Bacteria > Verrucomicrobiota > Verrucomicrobiia > Verrucomicrobiales > DEV007 > CACIUL01. The sequence continues at coordinate 8,940 of CACIUL010000044.1, read as the reverse complement.
CAATGACGCGTATTGACATGAGCGAATACATGGAGAAGCACAGTGTTGCCCGGCTCATCGGTGCTCCCCCGGGATATGTCGGTTACGGGGAAGGCGGCCAGCTTAGTGAGGCCGTGCGGCGCAAGCCGTATTCGGTGGTCCTGCTTGACGAGGTTGAGAAGGCCCATCCTGATGTCTTTAACGTGCTTTTGCAGGTGCTCGATGACGGGAGGATTACCGACGGTCAGGGGCGCACGGTCAATTTCAACAATACCGTCATCATCATGACCAGTAATCTGGGCAGCGAGGCAATCCTTGGGGAGGATGATGCCGGTGTGAGGCAGGAGAGGATCAAGGAGATTCTGCGCGGGCATTTTCGCCCGGAGTTCCTTAACCGGGTTGATGAGCAGGTTGTCTTTGAGCGCCTTTCCGAGCAGGACCTTGCCGGCATCGTCAAGATTCAGCTTGAGGTTGTTTCCGGGCGACTGGCCAGGCAGGGTGTCCGTATTGATGTGTCCCCTGAGGTTGTTGGTTTCCTGGCCGTTGAGGGGTATGATCCCGTCTTTGGTGCGCGTCCATTGAAACGCCTGATTCAGCGATCTCTTCTCGATCCTTTAAGCATGAGGTTGCTGGAAGGGGAATTTCATTCCGGTGACTGCATTCACGTTGCCCTTGAGAATGGCAGTTGTGTGTTTTCCCTTGTCGGTAATGGTGCTGCCGCCGCGGAAGGTAGCGAGAAATGTGCCTGAAGGAGTAACGCACTCCGGTAAATTCGAGGTGGGGTCTTACTCTTTATCACTGGCATTATGGCAACCGCAGGGTCAATAGTAATTCCATGAGTGAAGCACGGCCGTATTTAATTGCAGAAACCAACTGGGGGAACTTGCGCTCCGGGGACTATGAGCTTGCCATCCTTCCCTGGGGTGCCACTGAAGCGCACAATTATCACCTTCCCTATGCCACTGATAATATCCAACTGGATGCCATCGCGGAAGGGGCCGCAAGGATTGCCTGGGATAAGGGCGCAAGGATAGGGGTTTTGCCCTGTGTGCCCTTTGGCGTGAATACCGGGCAACTGGACATTCCCTTTTGCATCAACATGAACCCATCCACCCAGACGGCAGTACTTGCCGACGTGATCAGCTCACTTGCCGGGCAGGGTATCCCGAAGCTGACAGTGCTCAATGGGCATGGGGGGAATAATTTCCGGCAGCAGCTCCGTGAACTTCAGGCGCAGTTTCCCGAGGTTTTCCTCTCCACGGTTGACTGGTTCAACGTCGTGGAATTCGATGAGATATTTGATGAGCCGGGGGATCATGCCGATGAAGTGGAAACCAGCCTGATGATGCATATTGCCCCGCACCTGGTGTTGCCACTCGACCAGGCGGGGGATGGCTCAACCAACCCCCCGAGGATTCGTGCCTTCCGGGAGGGATGGGCATGGAGCCAGCGTGACTGGTTAAAGGCCACCAATGATACCGGCTCGGGCAATCCCGCACGGGCAACGGTTGAAAAGGGGGAGCAACTGCTTGATGCACTTACCGGAAAGTTGGCGGAATTCTTCGTCGAGCTTGCCGCAAGTGATCCCGGAAACCTCTACGAGGATCCCGGGCAGTAAAAAGCAAGGCGGCGACCTAGAGCCTTATTTTTTTCCCGTCTTTTTCTGCAGGCGGGACCGGGTTATCCTTTTTAGGTTCCTTCTCCTTTAAACCGGGCACTTTCAGTTGCGGGCCTCCGAACCGAAATCCCTCAAAGCTGAGCCCGTTGCTGGATTTCTTGAATTCCTCAAGTTTTTTACGCAGGTTTTCCGGCAACTTGGCAATTTCCTCCTCGGTATTCACGGCCCCCTCATAAATGATTTCGCCGGCAGGGTCCTTGGCGGTGAGGTTGGTTTTCCCGTCCTTGCTGCGGATCTCGATACTGCCTTCCTCATTGCTGAACATCATCGTCCTTGAGCCCATGATTCGTCCTGCGCCCGGCAGGAGGTTGTCGAACTGCTCAAGCTCAAACATTCCCTCAAGGTGCATCTCCATCTGCTTGCGCATTTTCTCGATCTGCTGCTGGAAGTTGCCTAACTCAGCGCCATTGCCCTTGAAGGGGAGCATTTCAAAATCCAGTCCTCCAAGGTCCCCGAGCTCAATGCGGTTGCCGAAGGGTTTCACGTTTTCCTCAGCCTCGTTCTGCAGGTGGTCAGGGCGATGCCCAAGGGTCAGGTTGAGGGACTTCTTTTCTCCGCGCTGTATGACAGCAAGTTCCACGGATTCCCCCGTGGATTTTTTGCGAATAAGCTCGCCAAGATGTTCAGGAGACTTTACCGGTTCGCCCTCTATCTCAAAGAGGATGTCGTGCTTGCTGATGCCGGCTTTCTCGGCAGGGCTGTCGGGGATGACCATTTTCACTGCGGCGCCGATGCCTTCCGGAAGGTCGAGTTGTGCCGCCACGACCTCATCAACAGGTGCTGTTGCTACACCCAGCCATGCCGGTTTTTTTGTTCCCGGGTCAACTGCTTGCGGGTCAGGCTTTGCGTGGGCAGCGATACCGAGGGCAATGGCAAGAAGGGCAGTGCCGGAAAGAAGGGAGAGGAGTGCTGGGCTTTTCATGGTATGAATATGGTTTTGGTGAACAGGTGAAAAAATCGATTAAATGTCAGTCGGTTCGTACCGGGATCAGGTAAAGGCGCTCGCTGGGAACGGTCATCTTGATAACGGACCCGTCCTTTGGATTCTGCCAATGGAAGGAGTCCGAAAAACGGTAGCGCACACCGTGAACCGGAATTTTTCCACCAGTGAGGAACAGGCCTTCATCATCGACTCCCTCAAAGACGTTCTCGGCACGTAATGGAACAAAGGATTCCGTGGCAGGGTTCTCGGCCATTGTGCCGGGTCCGGCCCCTGGATTGGTGGAAAGGTTATTGAGGACGGCAAAGAAAACACCGGTTGCCGCAATCAGGACTGCCGCGGCGATGGCAAGGGACCTGAGGATGGGGAAGGCAGTGACCTTGTCCGCGACATTTTCAGGTTGGCGGCCTGTTTCCGGTGCGTCGAAGATCTCCAGGATCCTCGACTGCAGGGCCTGAGGCATCTCCACGGGAGTGAACTCACGCAGTTTAGACTCAAAATGTTCGTCTTCCGGGTTCATTTTTTATTAAAGCGTCAGTCAGAGGGAATTTGGTTTAAGAATTTTCCGCAATGCCTCAAGTGCGTAACGATAGCGGGATGCAGCCGTGTTTGCGGGGATTTGCAGGGCATCGGCAATTTCTGCAAAAGTCAGTTCTCCCCATATCTTGAGGACCAGGACTTCACGGAAGTTGTCAGGAAGCTCTTCAATGGCCTGCTTCAGGACTGCTGATTTTTCCTTTTGTTCAAGGGCAGCTGTTCCAAACCAGTCAACGGCGGCATCCTCTTCAGAAACCAGGTAGTCTGAGTCCTGCTCCCGGCGCGTGCGCCTGGTGTTTTTCCTGGCCAGGTCAATGGCAGCGTGGCGCAAAGCCGTGTAGGCAAGAGGCATGGCAGGGGGTTCCCACTGTTTCGAGCTGCCCGGTGCATAGGATTTCCAGAGGCGCAGCATTGTTTCCTGAAGGACGTCCTGGGCATCGGCCTCGCTATGGGTTTTGGTGCGCGCATAGAGCAGCAACCGGGTCCCGTTCTCGCGGAACCATTCTTTCCATGCAATTGACAGGTCTTCTTCCATCACTTTCTGGCCATGCTGAAAATATATCACATGGTGCGGATATTCTTCCATGCAGTGAACTGCCTGCAAGGGGCGAGTTTCATTCGGCACCATTGTTGACTTGACCGTGCCTGCCACTAGCATTGCATTGCCGATGGCAGAAAAGTGATGATAGAACCGACCCTTCTTGTTCTGGCTGCGGGAATGGGCAGCCGATATGGCGGCCTTAAGCAAATGGATGCCATGGGTCCCAATGGCGAGACGGTCATGGACTATGCCGTCTTCGATGCGATTCGAGCGGGATTTGGCAAGGTCGTATTTGTCATACGCAGGGATTTTGAGGAGGTTTTCAGGGAGCAGGTTGGCAAGCGCTTCTCCGGCAGGATTGCCGTTGATTATGCGTTTCAGTCCATTGACGGCCTGCCTGAGGGATTCGTGGTGCCGCAAGGCAGGGAAAAGCCCTGGGGAACCGGACATGCCATCCTCATGGCATCCGGTGTCGTGAATGAGCCGTTTGCCGTTATTAATGCGGATGATTTCTACGGCAGGCAATCCTATGAGCAAATGGCGGAATTTCTCTCCGGCAATCGGGACACGGTGAAACCTTCCCCTTTCTGCATGGTTGGGTTTGCCTTGCGCAACACCCTCTCGGAGTTTGGTACAGTTTCCCGCGGAGTATGCGAGATTGGCAGTGACGGCATGCTGCAATCGGTTACTGAACTGACCAGGATCGAAAAGGTGGATTGCGGAGCACGCCATGTTGAGCCTGATGGCTCGGAGATTTCCTTAACCGGCGATGAGGTTGTCTCCATGAATATGTGGGGATTTACACCGGATGTGTTTGGTTACCTTGACAAGTTCTTCCAGGAGTTCCTTGAAGAGGAGGGCAGCGAGATGCGCTCGGAATTCTATATTCCTTTTGCCGTGGATGACATGATAAGGCAGGGAAAAGCCAGCGTCCGGGTTTTGCAGAGTGCCGGATCCTGGTTCGGGGTGACGTATAAGGAAGACCGTGACCACGTGGTCAGTGCGATTGCGGGCTTGATTGAAAATGGGCAATATCCGGCCCGTCTCTTCAAATAAAGAGAATTTGATCGGCATTTGCCGTCAAAAATGATCCCGGAGGCGGCGCTATCAGTTCGATAAGCCTGTCAGGATAGAAGGTTTATATATCTTTAATATATTCTATATCAAACAGTTGCATTGATAATAGAGGATATTCAGTATGGTTTTTTGTTAAATTATAGAAACCATAAAAAAATCTTGCCTTTGTCTATAAAAACTATAATTTATGTATCAACCACAGGTGCGAGGAGGTCCACAAACAAACACAGAAGCACCAGATAATGAACACAAACACAACAAACCGAGCCTTCACATTGCTCGAAGCCATGATCGGCATTGCTGTATTGTCAGCAGTGGTGGTCATTTCCTTCTCCGGCGTCACGGAGATGAGGACGTCCGTTAAGTCTAAGAAACTTAAGCAGGATGTTGCCGTCGTTAACAGCGCTGTACGTATGTACCTCACCCATGGCGGTGAGATTGGAACCCTCAGTTCCCCGCAGGCGATTATCAACAAACTGAAAACGGTACCTACCGGGGACAGCTACAAGCAGATTTCCGGATTGAGAGAATCCATGGTCGATTCACGGCTAGAGGCTGTCATGCAAACCGATGAAGCTGCCGCCACGAATGCGCCTCGTGCCTTGTGGGATGCAAGAAAGATGAGGTTTGTCGTGGCACAGGGAGGCGAACGGGGGATCGCAGAGTTTCGCCTTAAGGAGGAGGTGGTTGCCGAAGAGCCTGTGGCAGAGAATCGTGAAGTTTCCCTCAAGCTGGCAAAGAACAGCACATGGGTCTGGGATTATGTTGATTCCAGTAACGGGCTTCCCGAGCGTTTTGGCCTGGCCAGTGTCAACCCGGCCATTCCCGGATCCTATCAATCACCAAAGGCGGATCCCGGACCGCTGGCATTGAACCCGCCTTCATTTTCAGTGGATGGGGGGGTATATGAGCTTGCTGATTTTGAAAACCTCCAGGTCAGCCTGAGTAATCCGAATCCTTCAGGCTCATCGCAGGTTTTTTATTCCACGGACGGCAGTAACTGGCATGCTTATTCAGGTCAGAGTTTTAACCTCAACCCGGGAGATTCGGTCCAGGCATTTTCAGCTTCACTGGACCATTATCTCTGGGCGGACAGCCCGGTGGAGGCGAACAATTACAGTGCAAGTCCCGTGCAACTTGTGATTGCAGCGGGTTCCGCGGGATACCGGGTGACTTACCCGGAAGTTGGAGGGCTTATGGTGTCTGGAGATACAGCTTTGCCAACCCGTGACAACTCGATTGCGGTGGATCTTGTCAACTCGGCTGAAATACCCAATCGCTACCAGAACTCTGACTCGTTCAATGTCCTCTGGTCCTATGACGGTGGGGATCCCCTGGTGTCAGCAACCGGAGCAAGCCGGACATTCAGTAATGGCTACCCGGGCAGCAGTGTTGATTTCTCCCTGGACAAGTGGGGGGAGAGTCATTCCCTGCCAATAAGGATTGTGGCCAAGTCGCTGAATACTGACGCACTCCTTGATTCTTCGGAGGTGGTGTCGACCATTGAGATCAATCCCATCAGCCTGGGCAAGCCTTCAAGCGATGTTCTTGAAGACGGTAATTATGCACCGAGCCAGCAAATCTCACTGATGCCCCCGGAGGCTTCAGCGAGCCTGCCGGAAGGATGGAGGATTTACTACACGACAGATGGCACGGATCCCGGTCATGCTGAGAACGGGGAGCCTGAGCGCGGAACGCTTTATACAGGCGCCTTTGACCTGTTCTCAGGTAGCAGTGCACAGGCAGAAATCAGCGCGAGAGTTTATGGGCCGAGTGGTTATGCCCACTGGTTTAATCCCAGCGCCCCCTATTCCATCAGCCTTTCCAAGTGGCAGGTGCCAAACTGGGACGGCTACATTGGGGGGAATTTTCGCCGGAATACCCATACTTCTTTCCAGAACATCAAGGCGCATCTTGCTGGCGGGCCGATTTCCATGGAGTTTAATCCCGGGTCGGGGCTTGACTCATGGGGCAAGTGCCTTGCTGTCCAGCCGGATGGGAAGTCCATTGTTGGGGGTGCTTTCACGACTGTTGACGGCGTGAGCCGCAACCGCATTGCCCGTTTCAATGTTGACGGTTCCCTTGACGGGTCTTTTGACCCCGGTCTTGGTTTTGATGATGAGGTGCTGGCAGTTGCCCTGCAACCTGACGGCAAGGTCCTTGTCGGCGGGAAGTTCAAGAAATTCAACAACGTGTGGCGCAAGGGGCTGGCAAGGCTCAATACTGACGGCAGCCTGGACTGGAGCTTTAATGTGGGACAGGCTGTCCATAGTGATGAGGCCGGTTGGGTTCATGCCATTGTCCTGCAGGATCAGCGTGCGTTGAACGGAGCTAACGGGGGTGCTCCCCAGCTAAATGACTACAAGGTGATCGTGTGCGGCTGTTTTTCACGATATAACTACAGGCCGGCCTACAGCATTGCCCGTCTGGACATGAACGGCCGTTATGACCGCACTTTCTATACCAGGAGAGGGGTGGCCGGTTTTGTGCATGCTGCCGCGGTGCAGGATGATGGCAAGGTGGTCATTGCCGGGACCTTTTCAAGGTTTGACGGGGTTGCCCGCCGCAATATAGCCCGTGTGCTTGCCGACGGAAGGAATGACACGAGCTTCGACCCCGGTGCAGGAACGGATGACGAGATCAAGACCGTTGAGTTGTTTGCTGATGGCAAGATCTTTATTGGCGGCCTTTTTGACCGCGTGAACAGCAAGCCGCGCAAAGGTGTCGCCAGGCTGAATGCCGATGGTTCACTGGACACATCTTTCAATCTGGATGCCAAGCACGGGATTCATTCCTGGGAGGTCTATTCTTCATCCATTGGTGATGATGGAAGGATCCTTGTCGGTGGTAAGTTACGTTCAACGGCTTCAACTCCGATGGTCAGTTCGCCGTTCCTGCGCCTGCATGATAATGGCAGCATTGACGTGAGTTACCGTCCTGAGGACCTTGCCGATGACGCATCGGTTTATGCCATCAAGACGCGTGGGGATGGAACCGCGCTGATCACCGGCGATTTTCCCGCCGAGTTTGTGGTCAGGAGCGAGAATATTGCCAGGCTGAACACTTTCAGTGGTCACCTTGATGAGTCCTTTGAAATCGGTGCCGGTGCGGAAAAAGAAGTGCATGTTGTCCTTAAGCTTTCCGATGGTGATATCCTCATAGGAGGTGGTTTTTCCACGGTAAAGGGCACCAAACGTTCACGGCTGGCCAAGCTCGGACCAGACGGCACCGTGCGGCCCTTCAGTGTGAATATTGAAGGTGGAGACGTTCTCTCGGCTGTTGAGATGGAAGACGGCAGGATCGTGATCGGTGGTGACTTTACCAGCGTCAGTGGCAACCCTGCACTGAGGCGTGTGGCGGTATTGACAGAGGCAGGTGCCCCAGACCTTTCGTTCAGCCCGCAAGGCACTCTTCGGCATGCCTGGGTCCAAACCGATCCTCTCAGGCCATGGCGCGGTTATTGGGGAAGTGTGAGCACTGCAGGCTTTAACAAGAGTGTGCATGCTTTAAGCCTCACGGAAGATGGAAGGATCCTGGCTGGTGGAGAATTTGATACCTACGGGGATTTCCAGCAACCGCACCTTGCCCTGCTTAACGGGGACGGAACACTCAGCTCGGATCTTTCACTGGCTAACGGCAACGTTCCGGTCACGGGCAGCGTGCATCATGTCATGAGCCTGCCCGACGGAGGGATTATTTATACCGGCAGCTTTTCCGGATCAATCCGTCGCCTGAGACAGGATGGAAGCCGGGATTCCGGGTTCGCCTCCCCGGGAATCAATGGCCCGGTATACAGTTGTGCCATCAAGAAAGACGGACGCCTGCTGATTGGCGGTGACTTTACAAGGGTTGACGGATTTGACCGTCAGCGCGTGGCAGTTCTCAATGCTGATGGAACCTTCGACAGTGCCTTTGATTCAGGTCACGGTGCCAATGGTGCCGTTTACAGGGTGCTTCCTCTGGATGACAGCAACGCTGTTGTTTTGGGTGCCTTCACCACTTACGGGGGGCATCCCTGCAAGGGAGTTGCACGCATTAGCCCGGACGGGTCAATCGACACAACTTTTGCCAACAGTACGCTGGACGTCACAGCAATCCATTCAACCAACTAGCCAACCATCATCATCAAATCCGGGGTGCACCAATACGCAGATTGGTGCACCCCGGTGCTAAAGACCAACACCAAAA
>CACIUL010000043.1 GCA_902589825.1 uncultured Verrucomicrobiota bacterium | reverse complement strand
CGGCAGCTTTTTACCGGCATGGGATTCATCGATCATCTCGGTGACTCCCTGCATGTTGGGAACCTTTGGTTTTCCTACATGAACAGTCGGCCGCTGATACCCGATCGGCGTGATGTGTTTTGGCACCAAGCCGTTTCCTTCAACCACAAAGACAAAGCGGGGAGGCAGCTTTACTCCTGCAGCCTGCGCCCTGATCTGCGACAGGATGGGGGCAAGTGTCATTGCTCCCGCGCTCGTTGCGGAACTTCCTAGGAATTGGCGACGATTGTGCATTGGGAAACAAGGTATAGAACAAGGGTAAACCAGTCAAGCGTAACGGGATGTTACTGGAATGCTTAAGCTCTTAATCATGAACGCTCAATGGTAGCTTAGGCTTGCCTGTGGAGACATCCCGTGGCAACATCACTATCGTGAACATTATCGGTAAACCATTAAGCCGTCGAACGATGCTCAAAGGGTTCGGTGCCTCGTTGTCGCTGCCTTTTCTGGATGCCATGACACCTTTCTCGGCAATGGCCTCTGCATCCACCTCTCAAGCTGCAACGCGCATGGTGTTCATCGGTGTTGAGGGGGGGATCTGGACGGGTGAAGACGGATTCTTTCCTTGGAAAGAGGGTATCGATGGCGAACGGGCGTTGCAGTGGGGACGGAAGGGAATCCTTCCCGGGGGAGCCATTGCCGATGTCGGTTCCGGTTTCAAGATGACCCAGACGCTTAAGCCACTGGAGAGCTTCCGGAAAAACCTGCTCTTGTTGAGCGGACTGCATCATTCCAATGACCACATTCCCAACAGCATTGTTAACGCCCATGGGCAGGATCTTGGGACGCTACTGACAGGAATAAATATTTCCGGGACCCCTGGTGTTGCCCTGCAGAACGGGATTTCCTTTGATCAGGCTGTCGCTGCCAGGATCGGGGAACGTACCAGGGTTGCCTCGCTTCAACTGGCGGCCGGCCAAAGTAGCTACAATACGCGTGAGGCGACAGGTCTCGGCTATATGGGATTTTTGAGTTACGATACGGATGGTTATGCCATGCCGGTGGAAGGAGAGGCGGTCGATCTCTTTGACCGTTTATTTACCGATGGCACTGCGGAGCAGCAGGCCCAGAGGAAAATGCAGCGTCGCCATAACCGCAGCATTCTTGATGCCGTGCTTGATGAATCCAAGCGGATTGAGCGCAAGGTTGATGCCGCTGACCGTCGCAGACTCGATGAGTATTTCTCGACAATCCGGGATCTTGAGCGGCGCATCGAGCGGGCCAAGGCATGGGAGGGCATACCCGTGAAGCTTCCTGCCGGAACCAGACGCCCGGAAAAGGCCAAGGGTAATGGCTGGACAGCAGACGGCAGCGGGCGCATTGGACAGATGCGATTGATGCTCGATATGCTGGCCCTCGCGCTTCAGACCGATGTCACGCGCATTGTTACGATGCGCCTTGGGGGTTACTTCGGCAGTTTCAAGTTTCTCGGATTTCCTGAGGATGCCCATGGCGTTTATGCCCACAATGAGGGAGCCCCTGAGAAGGTCAAGGGAGCGCGTGCCATAGACCGCATGCATATCGAGCAATTCGCCTACCTGCTATCAAAGCTTCAGGGCGTGGAGGAAGAGGGTGGAACTCTCCTTGATAACTCAATGGTATTTTATGGTGCCGGCCTTACCAACGGTCCCAAGCTCAATAAGTGGAGCAAGAAGGTGCATCATGAGGCGCACGGTCAGATAAACACTCCCGTGCTGTTGGCCGGAGGTGGCGGTGGATCACTTAAGACCGGACGTCATTTGAACTATGATCATGGTACACCACTGAGTAATCTCTATACTTCCATGGCCGAGATCATGGGGTTGGAAGGAAGTAAATTTGCCGACAGCACGGGTCCCCTGAGCGGCCTTGTCTGAGGAGGTCCGCCGAAATGAAACTTTACCGGATCAGCCTGCCGGCAATCGGGCAGACCAACCTGCTGAATGTTCTTTTTCCAGCTGTTGTATCCCTGGTTTGCGGGCAACTCAAGGCGGCAGACTTTGCCTCAGCCAGGCAGTTCCTGCAGACCTACTGTGTTTCCTGCCACGGGGAAAAGAAACCCAAGGGGGATTTCGATATACGCCCCTTGATTGAATCCAATGACCTCAAGGAGCATTTGCCCCGCTGGCTTGACGTGCTTGATCAGCTTGACTCCGCTCAGATGCCGCCAAGGAAAAATCTCAAGGCAAAACGTCCCCAGGCAATTGAATACCGTGAACTGGCCACGTGGCTTAAACCGGCCATCCAAGTCGCTTCAAGAAGCGGTGGGCGCCTCACCCGCAGGCTCAACCGTGCTGAATACAACAACACGATTCGTGACTTGCTCCTGATTGATCCCCGGCCCGCTGACCGCTTTCCGCAGGACCTTGGACGGCAGGGTTTTGACAATGTCGCCGAGGCACAGAGCGTTTCCCTGCTGCTACTTGAGAAATATCTCCGTGCGGCTCGTGAGTCTCTTTCACAGGCAATCGTGACCGGCCCGGAACCGGCGCAAATCAATGTGCGGTACTTCCCTCTTGGTTCCAGCCAAAAGAGTGGCAAGAGCCCCATCAAGCCATCTTCCATTGCTCTGGAAACCCTTGCTCGCAAGGAGCGAAGGGAGCAGGAGAAAGGCCCGGTCCAGTTTCTTCGGCTCGATTGGTCATCCGGTTCAAGGGATGGTGACGGCAATGTTCGTGAAGGAAAAGGAGCCCACGGCTATGAGGTTAGGCTGGAGCATACCGGAAACTCTTCCCGCCGGGGGGCTTTCCAGTTCAACAATCTGCTGCCCGGTGCAAGCTACAGGCTCACTGTGAGATGCTATGCTGAGCAGGCCCGCGATCGCAGGAGCGAGCATTTTATCGAGCCCACCGGTTCCTGCCTTATGGGTATTTTTGTCAACGGTGAACGGATCCATACCCAGCCGGTGGGCATAACAAAAAAACCGGGCATTTTTGAATTCGAATTTACCACTCAGCGTACAAAAACCGAGGTGGCAATGGCAGCCTCCTCATCGGTGAATGAGAAAGACCGGCCCGGGATCCCGAACCTGGTGGTCTGTGAGGCTGCCATTAGCGGGCCGCTTTACGATTCCTGGCCACCTGCCTCACATCGCGCTATTTTTGGCGACGAAGGTAAGAAGTCGCTGCGGGAGATTTTCAGCCGATTTATTACCAGGGCATTCCGCAGGCCGTCTACCGATGAGGAGATTTCCCTGTATATCTCGATTGCCGAGTCCGGGATGGAGGATGGTCTTGGTCAGGAGGAGGCGGTCGCACTTGCGTTGCAGGCTGCGCTGGCCTCCCCGAACTTCCTTTACATGGTTGAAGGGACGCGCCCCGGGGGTGCTCTCTCCGGATATGAGGTTGCCTCGCGGCTCTCCTACTTTCTCTGGAGCTCAATGCCTGATAAGGAACTGTTCCAGCTCGCCGCTGCGGGCAGGCTTGGCAATACCGCCATCCTGCGTGAACAGGTCAAGCGGATGCTCGAAGACCCCAAGGCTGAGGCACTTGTCGAGAACTTTGCCGCCCAATGGATTGGCTTCCGCCGCATGAACGACATTGCGCCGGACCCGACCGTGTTCAGGAAATGGGATGAGGACCTGCGGTCGGCAATGCGGGCCGAGCCTGAACATTTCTTTCGCAATGTCCTGCGCGAAAACCTGGAACTGCGCAGTTTCCTTGATTCCGAGTTCACCTTTGTCAACGAGCGCCTTGCGCGACATTACGGGATCGATGGTGTGGTTGGCGGGGAATTTCGCAAGGTGAAGCTTGATCCCGCAACTCATCGCGGGGGTCTGGTTACACAGGCCGGTGTGTTGACACTGGCATCGCAACCAACTCGCTCTTCACCGGTGTTTCGAGGAAAGTTCGTTATTGATAAGCTCTTTAACAGGCCGCCGCCCAACCCTCCGGCGGATGTGCCCCCGCTGACCGATGAACCTGAGCTATCGAAGCCGGGTAACCTGCGTGAACAACTGGCCAGGCACGTGCGTGATCCCGCATGTGCTGGATGCCATTCGAAGATTGATCCCTGGGGTATAGCGCTGGAGAATTTTGATGGCATCGGAACCTGGCGTGACCTGCCGGAGGATGACCTGGCAACTGTTTTGCCGGATGGGACACGTTTTTCCGGCCCAGAGGGGTTGAAAAAAATTCTCATGGGCAGAAGGGATCAATTTCTCCGGGGATTGGCCGAGAAGCTTTTCCTCTACGCGCTTGGTCGCACGCTTACCCTGGATGACCTTGACCAGGTTGACCTTCTGGTCGAGCAGACCCGGCGTGAGGGTGGAACCTTCCGCGCCCTTGCAACATTCATCGTGCTCTCTGAATCCTTCCGCAAGAGGTGAGTGGGGCTGCCGCAGCGGCCTTGCCGCCCTTTTGATATGGCGGTATGGTGGTTCCAATGAAACCACTGGTTCCCCTCAGTGTGCAGTTTTTGTCACTCACCTTCGCTGCCGGCTTGCCGGCTGCGCCGCAAATAAAGCCATTATTTGATAAAACCACCAAGCTGGAAGCGGACACCGCGGTCCTTACAGGGGAGGCGCTGATTACGCGTGTCGGAGACCGCGTGCGGGACCGGCACGCGCGGGAAAAGCAGTTCAAGGCCTATGATCACTTCCTGAGTTTTTACTGGGAGGAACGAACCTTAGGGATCGAGATCATCGATCGCGTTGCCAGGGGAGGCAAGGAAATCACCGTGAACATCACCGCACTCACGGAGTTGGACGGGCCGAACTTCCGTTGCTTCTTCCGCGGTATAAACACCGTGGCTGAGTATCATTATAACGGTATTGCCAAGCCTGTTGGTGATAACCAATATACCGTTACGATTCGTCACAATCCCGCCGAGGGCCGGGCATTGCAAATAGGCGACCGGATGGAGTTTGAGCTCAGTCCTTTCCTTGCCGATCCCCGCAATGGGCGTACTGCCTATTACGGTACTACATTTCTTTATATCATCGGGAGCGGTATCGTGCCGTGGCGCGGTGAAGGCGAGCGGCTGGAATCGGTACCACTTCCCACCTCCGCCCTGCTGGGTGGCCGCACTACGCTTCCCTTCCAGTATTCAAATGAGCCTGCCCACCGGTTCAAGCAAATGGCCGGAAACATTTCCCCGGCCAGCGCACAACCTTTCGTGCTTGGCAGGAGGCTGCACCATACTGACTTCGGCAATGGCAAACATTCCGAGCAGCCCAATCCGCCTTATTCCGAGCAGGCCGGAAAACTTGGCCCGCAATACGTCGCCCGAAGCTGCATCGACTGCCACGTCAACAATGGGCGTGCCCTGCCACCGGTGATTGGATCGCCTATGCATCAGAGCGTTATCAAGCTTGAGCCTAAGGCCGGCCTGGGTTCTGCGTTGCAGCCTCGCTCCGTTGAGAGTCCACCGGAGGCTACTGCCACCCTTGCAGGCTGGGACATGATCAGTGGCAAGTATGCAGATGGCACCCCTTACACACTGCGCAAGCCGAGGTATACCTTCGATGGGGCGCAACCAGAACAATTCTCAGTGCGCCTTACCCCGCAACTCGTGGGGCTCGGCCTGCTTGAGGCCATACCCGAGAGCGTGATTCTGTCCCGGGCTGACGCGGATGATGATGATGGTGACGGTATTTCCGGCCGGCCGCAAATCGTGCCTGACCCCGAGACCGGCCAGCCGCGGCTGGGACGGTTTGGTTACAAGGCCGGCCAGGCGCATTTACGCCATCAGGTTGCCGTGGCACTGAACAGTGACATGGGCGTGACTACAGTAGTTCTGCCCAGGCTTGATGGGAGTGCAAAGGTTCAATCTCCTGAGCTCGCCGATTCTGATCTTCGAGTGCTCACCCGATACATCTCGACCCTTGGTGTCAGTGCCCGGCGTAACCTTGAGGATCCAGAGGCACTGCGGGGTGAAAAGTTGTTTTCTCTTGCCAGTTGTGACAAGTGCCATGTGCAAAGGGTGAGGACCAGCACTTTTCACCCGCTTGCCGAGTTGCGTAGCCAGGAAATCGAGCCGTTCACCGACCTGTTGTTACACGACCTCGGACCGGGACTTGCTGACAACCTCGGTGAACATGCCGCCGGCGGTGCTGAGTGGCGCACCGCACCGCTCTGGAGCATCGGTTTAACGGATGGTGTCAGTGGCGGTGAGGCTTACCTGCATGATGGCCGTGCCAGGTCCCTTGCTGAGGCAATTCTCTGGCATGGCGGTGAGGCCAGGGCTTCCAGGGAATTTTTCAGGGAAATGCCTGTCGCTGACCGGACGGCACTGGTCCGGTTCTTGAAATCACTGTAAATCCCGCTGTGCTTGCAGGGTGGCCAAAGCCTTGGGTATTGTATTAAAACGCATAAAACGGAGCTGAAAAACTTTAAGTTGTCCCAATTGGCTCAATATTGCTTGATAACCAAGGTACGATCGCCATTTACTCTATAGGCAAAACTTTCATGATTGCATCACGTCCGTTCACTATGACCGCCGTCTTGGTTATGGTTACATGCTGTTGCCTTTTGTATGCGGCTGATGGGCAAGTGATCTTCAAGGATAATTTCAACCGAGCCAATTCCGGTAGTGTGGGCAATGGCTGGATTACGACTGAGTCGGTTTTTCTGAGGGACAATGCACTCCATTTTCAACTGGACGATGGTGAGTTCCGGCCTCGGGCCAGCCGGACGTTTCCGACATGGGAAGGAGGCGCTTTCAAGGTATCCTTCCGGCTTAACTGGCTGCGCAAGGATGAGGGAACCTGGTGCTTTTACATGCAGCTGGGCAACAGCTCTAAGATGGCCAAGTCACTGGTCTACGAACGGGACTTGGCCAAGGGCGTCGGAGTGAACTTGGCTTGGGGCGGTCGCGATCTGGTCGGGGGCGAAGAGCCTGGATCGTTTGGCTATTTCAAGGACGGGAATTTTCACAAGTTGTTATCGGTTAATGATGCAAAGAGGGACGATACCGTGGTGGAGAACCCTGTGGTTATGCTGGAGATCGATCTTGATGCAGGTATCTACGCATTGAATTTTAACGGCAAAACCTATCCGGGGATTCCTCTCGAGAACAAAGGGCCGATTGATACCATTCGTTTCGTTACCACAGGATGCAGTAAGACGGGATTTCTCAAGAGTTCAATTGACGAGCTGCTCGTGCTCGAAGAAAAAAAATCGGTTATTGCCAAGACCGATGGAGAAACCGTCAAGCCCGCTGTGCCCGATCCGCTCAAGGTGGAAAAGAAATCCACACACCCGAGGATGCAGACTTCCGGGGAGCTTGCGGGCGTGGACACCAAAACATTCAAGGAACATTTGGCGCCACTACTGGAGACGCATTGTGTGGGTTGCCATGGTCCGGACAAACAGAAGGCCCGTCTGCGTTTTGATGGCGTGCGAGGTTTTCAGATATCCGATAGACACCTCTGGACGAAGATTTACGAGCAGCTTTCACATAGCGAAATGCCTCCGGAGGATGAACCCCAGTTGAGTTCATCGGACAAGGCGAAGTTACTGGCCTGGATTGTAAAGGAACAACGGGCGCTCGGAGCGGGTAGCACCCGGCGCCTCAATCGTCGCGAATTCGGAAGTGCTCTGAGGGATGTTACCGGCTTGAATGTTGATTTTTCCTACAGCCTGCCCGGGGATGGCAAAGTGGACGGATTTGATACCGGAGCGGAAGCCCTCCAGGACGCGGCAGATTCGGTGAGCCAAGTGATGGAGGTCACTCGTCGCGCCGTGGACGGGATTCGCTTCCTTGAGCCTGCTCCCGGCCGAATCCATAAAGCCGATCTGGTGAATGTAGATAAGGATCCGCACCGGACATTTGACCTCTGGAAGAAAGATGGACTCACCCTCGGCAAGTTGCCTCGATTCGCCAAACCCGGACTTGGTGCTTTGGGTGAGACACGGTGGCCAGGGGATCGTACCAGCAGTATGTTCAGCGTGCCTTATCCTCCTGAGCAAAGGGGGCTCTCCCGGGTGAAAGTCGGGATTATTTCCTACAGTAATTTTCCGGGTGTTCCCAATCCTGTGCTCGAGGTAAAGATTGGTGGACGTATTCATGACCTGCAGGAAATCACAGGCCCTGTCGAGCTTGAATATCAGGTGCAGGTGGAAGACGCGATCAAGAGCAGTAAGGGGCTTTCTTTTGGATTTACGCCCCGCGTCCCGGTTGCCTATGCAGTCAAGGGGTTCGAGAACGAAGACAAGTCCAAGCCCGAAAAACTGCCAAACGGTGCAGGGCTCTATCGTCCCGCCTGGGACAAGAAAAAACTCCGCAAGCCCGAAGAACAACCCATACCGTTCGTCGCATTTCAACGCATTGAAGTTGAGCCCCACTATGTTGCAGCGTGGCCGCCTGTGGGCTGGAATGTTGATATTGGCGAAATTACTGATTCTCTGCAAAGTGCTGAGAAGTTGCTCGCTCTCTGGATGGAGCGAGCCTATCGCCGAAAGGTAGAAAAGACGGAACGCAGCCAGTTCATGGCTTTTTATAAGCAGCTGCGTACGGATGGGATGAGCTTTGATAATGCTCTCCGTTCTACCTTTCAGTCTGTTTTGCTTAGCCCTCCTTTCCGATACCTTGATTCTACTGCTCATCAAGACAGGAAGAGAGCGAATTATGCCGTTGCTTCCCGCTTGAGTTTCATGCTGCTCGGTGCCCCTCCTGATCAAGAGCTGCTCAAACTTGCCGCCTCAGGTGAAATTCGTAATGGGCAGGTGATTCGTGCGCAAGCAGGGCGCCTGCTGAACGACAAAAGGAGTTTTGATGCTTTCATTCGCCCTTTTGTCACGCAGTGGCTGGAAATGGAACAGCCCATCACGCTGGTGGATGATCGCCTTGGTATGGCGAGCTACAAATTCCGTGCTCACCTGCAAGACTCGATGCGTGAAGAAACCTGGCGCTACTTTGAAAGGCTCTTGTCCGACAACCGGCCTGCGCGTGAGTTGGTTGAGAGTGATTGGACGATGATGAATGAAGCCCTTGCCCAACATTACGGGTATGATGGAATCCAAGGTGCGGGTCTTCGCAAAGTATCCCTGAGTAGGGATGATGAGCGTGGGGGAGGGATCATGTCACATGCGGGTATTCAATCCATGCTGACTTGGATGGGTGAAAACTGGGTAATTTATCGAGGCGCTTGGGTGGCACGGCATATTCTCGATGATCCTCCGCAACTGCCGCCACTGGAGGTGCCGGAACTGGACCCATCAAAGGGGGACCTGAAACACATGACTCCAAGGGAATTGATGGCCTTTCATGCTGAGGATGCCAAATGCGCGGTATGTCACATCAAGCTTGATCCAATAGGGTTTGCCTTCCAGAATTTTGACTTGAGCGGACGTTGGCGGGACGTGGAGTATGCCTCCTATGCGGTGGATGAACTTGATGGCAAGATGGCGTGGCGGGGGAAAGGCAAGACACGCCCTGTCGATACGGCAGGAAGGTTGCCCGGTGGTGAAGAATACCAAACTTATGATGAGTTTCGCAAGGTCGTCTTGAAGCATTATCAAACAGATCTCGTAAGGGGATTAATGAAAAAATTCATGCTTTATGCAACAGGGCGTCAACCTGACATTGACGATCTTGAAGAGATTGAGGCCATCATGAAGCAGAATGTCGCAAAAGGATACCTGCTAAAAGACATGCTGCTTGCGGTATTTCAAACTGACGCATTCTTGGCTCACTAAACGATCTGTGCATTGACTTAACCTGTTGAGAGAAGAATATATTAAGGTCGAATAAAGGAGAAAATATGTCGCATGTAAAAAGAGAGCATCCAGTGAATCGCCGTTTGGTGTTGGGGGGATTTGGAGCAACGCTTGCTCTCCCGTTTCTGGAGGGTCTTGGCTCAAGGACGGTGGCTTCGGAGCGTAGAGATAAGGACCCTTCCCGGCTTGCTTGTTTTTATATTCCAGGTGCCATCAGCCAATATAAGTGGTTCCCCAAGGATACCGGCTCGAAATACACCATTGCCCCTTCACACAAACCATTGGCGCATCATCGAGACCATTTTTCGGTGCTTACCGGTTTATCTCATATCAAGGGGCGCATTAGTGGTCACGTTCATCCTTACAACTGGTTGACCGGTCACAATATCAATCTGATCCCCGGGACCAAGACCAATACCATTTCGGTAGACCAGGTGGCCGCAAAGCATCTCGGTTCGACCTACCTCAACTCCCTTGTGCTGTCGTGGACAAACGGTGTAGGAACGTCCACACTTTCCCGCAATTCTCTCGGGGTGGACATTCCCGCGACGGCTGATTATCGGCGGGTTTTTGAGAGCCTGTTTCCTCCTGCAGACCAAGTCGAGATCAGGAAGAAGCAAGCACGTTTGGCCCTCAATCGCAGTATTCTGGATACGGCCATGGGTCAGGTTAAAGAGATTAAGCGTAAGTTGGGACGCATCGATCAGGATCGCGTGGACCAATATCTACATTCGGTGCGTGACGTAGAGAAACGGTTGATCCAAAAAGAGAGCATCCTGGAAGAGGGCCGGCCCAAATTCGATGAATCCAAGATTCGTCTCGAAAGAGAGGCCAAGAACAGTTTTCAGGAACACGTCGAGTTGATGACCGACTTGATCGTGCTGGCTTTTCAAACCGACATGACTCGGGTTGCCACCCAGTGTCTGGGCGGAGAAGCTGGGCCAAACTACGATGACTACAAGGTCTGGGCCAATAAGGCAGGGGCTCGGCTTCGCGGCACTCATGACGTTCATCACAAGGGGGGCGGTAACCGAGGCGCCGACAATCCAGATGTCCTTGCCCTTGCCCTCCGGGATGAAATGCTGTGCGCCTGCATGGCCCGGTTTATGGACAAGCTCAAGGGTATACGGGCATCTGAGGGGACCCTGCTCGACCATACGGTGATTCTGTTTGGCGGTGCCCAAACCGCAAGCCACGTCGGCTCGAGCTTTCCCACTATCCTCGCTGGAGGCAGGGCCCTTGGCTTTAAGCATGGCCAGCACGTCAAGTGGTCCAGGGATCAGCGACCCATGTCCGACCTTTACCTTACCATCCTGCAGCAACTTGGATGTCCGGTGAACTCATTCAAGGAAAGTGCCGGCTCGATTGAAGATTTACTGGTCTAGCTCAGTGAAGCTGATATCGGCATTTTCATTCCTGCTGGGCTTGATGGGAGGTGCTGTGTTCTGCCCCGCTTACGCTGCCCCGCCGACTGTCATTATTCTCAAGGGACACGAGGGGTGGGTCACCACAGTTGCCTTTAGCCCGGACGGCGAGTGGATCGTATCCGGAGGGGAAGATAAGACAATTCGGATCTGGGATTCGCACACCGGCAAACAAATACGGGTGTTTGAAGGGCACTCCGCAGCACTTAGTTCGGTTGCTGTCAGTCCGGATGGGAAAAAAATTGCATCCGGTGGCTGGGATCACTCCCTTAGAATCTGGAATGTTGCCAACGCCAGGAAGATCAAAACCCTTGCAGGTCACGAGGATCAAGTGACTTCGGTTTTCTTCAGCCCGGATGGCAAGCGGATTGTATCGGGCAGTGCGGATGATACATTGAAGGTCTGGGATGCCGCCAGTGGGGAATCCCTCCTGACCCTTTCCCATGACGACGAGTATGATGTGACTGCGGTCGCCTTCAGTCCCGACGGGAAGCGAATCGTTTCCGCGGGTGGTGAGAAGCAGTTAAAGCTGTGGGATTCATTTACCGGCGAGGAAATCAGGACAGTGCAGGCTCACGAAGATGCAGTGAGCTCTGTCTGCTTCAGTGCGGATGGCAAGCTGCTCGTTTCTGGAGGCTGGGATGCAGTGGTCAAGGTCTGGGATGCTGACCTAGGAGATCCTATCCTGAAACTAGATGGACATTCCGATGAGATTAACATGGTGGCAATAAGCGCTGACTCAAGACGCGCAGCTTCGGTAAGCGAGGACAAGGCGCTCATCGTCTGGGACCTGCCTGCGGGAAGGAAGCTGTTAACCCTGGACAGAGAAAAGGAAGCCGTGACCTCCATTGCCTTCACCCGGGATGGGAGCCGACTCGTCGGAGGCACCAAGGGCGAGGTGAAGATCTGGCAACTGAAGAACCCCTAGCGACTAATTGCCTTTCGGTTTAATCCTGTGGGAAATATGGGTATCATTTTGTAGGGAATAGTCCGGCAGGCTTTCATTTCGGCTGCATCGGCGCGAAGGCAATGATGGTACGTCCCCGCTTGGGGTAAATGACTACCTCGCCTCCTTTATTGGCCACCCCTTTCCAGTCAGCTGGCAAACCGTCGACCTGAAAACGGGCATCCGGTTCCAATGCGGCTTGGATAGCGCCCTCATCGGTTGCAACACGCATCGTCTTTTCGTTCATGGTGACGATGTGTCCACGGATTGTGTCATCATGTGAGCGAACCAGAATTTTGTGGGGAACTTTTTCCGAGCGGTAATGGCAGAGCACGGCTTCGCGTCCCGCCACGGCGGCGATCTTTGGGGGGGGCGAGCTTGCCATCCAATACGAAGGAGGTCTTCTTGGCGTTCAAGGTGAGGTTTTCCTTCTTGCCCTTGAGCCAGCGGTCGCAGGTGACCTGAGCCGAGAGGTCCAATACTTTGTCCGGGGTCTTCGTGACGACCTTGCCCAGCACTGCCCGGCAAGTGAGGTCATTGGCCAGTCCGCGTTTGCCCTGCTCCACCGGTTGCTGCTCGGCGGGATCGTAAGTCGTGTCCGCATTCCACAGGGCGATCATCTGGGGACGTGGTTCATGGATTTGCACCCAGTTCCCCGGCTTGAGCGCGGTGGTTGCATCGGTTGGCTTGTCTTCCAACCTGAACGAGACGTTCGCATCATAAGGAACCTTCACTTCCACCGGGGGATTGGTCTCAATGTGAACGTCCTTGTGGGTGCGGTGGATGCGCAGCGTAAATGCATCCTTACCGAATGCCACCACCTCACCCCACTGAAAATTCGGGGTGGTCTGAAGGTCCAACCAGGTGGTCTCGTAGAAATAGCCCCACAGACCCGGCTGGATGGCTTTGGCGAAAGTGGCTGCATTGACCATGCGCCCATTGATGACACATACCGATCCCAGCTTGAGCACGCGCTGGTCGCTTGTGTGGCCCACTTTGGAATGGCGACCACCACCGCGACTTAGGTAGTCGAAGTAGTCGATCTCGACCGTGAAATGCACCAGGGTGTCCTTCTGCTTGGTCTCCGCTTTTTTCACCGCGGTGACCTTTCCGGTAAAGGCGGCCGTGGCCCCCCCGGCTGGCCCCGCTATCAATAGCAAAGACATTGGAACGGCTATCAATTGGGCAAAGAATTTCGTGAAAGAATGGGTCATCATATTATGTTTCCTTACGTAAATCATAGCACACAATGGTGCCGGTTTCAGTTCGCCAGAAGATGCGGCCGGCAATGACCGGTGGCTCCATCAGAACTTGGTAACTGGTGGTCAGGGGCTCCTTTGGTTTCCATGGTCCGGAAAGTTTCCGGAAGTTTTTTGGATCTGCCGAGTAGAGGTTGAAGGCGGCTCGGCTGCCGTGGGACCAGTCGATGCAGTGTAAAAGCTTGTCCTCAATCAATTGAAACCAGAAATCGTTCTCCCGAGGCTCGTCTACCAGGATTTCGCCGTTGTCCTCCCTTGCGATGATCAAGCGCCGGTCGGTGGTCTTGTCCGGCCCGCCGGTGGTGTGGTAGACGTAGCCGTTACGGATCAACGTGCGTGGGCGGGCAAGACTATCACTCCAGGTGGGGGTGAGGAAATGTGGTTGGTCCGGCAGGGTCCAGGTGCGAGTGGCTCCCTTGGGTGTGATCCGATAGGCTCCTAGTAACCCGAAGGGGGCTTCCCCGTAGCTATTCTTAGGGGAAGAACCATTGGGATTCTCCTTCATGATTTTGCTGCCGACATTGACCAGAACGTGGTTGGCTGAAGGGGCAAGGTTGAACTGGGTGGAGTGCAGACCGTTCACCGTCCAGAGCACCTTACCTATGGCGGGATCGACGAGGTTCAATCGGGCTTCGCCCGGCTTGCCGCCGGTGGCGCAGAGCAGATACTCTTTCTTTTCATGTTGCCAGAGGGTCGGAGTGCTCCAGCGGGAGATAATTTCTGGTAGTTTCCATTTCTGCATTCCGGTGGAGGGATCGATTCCGATCAGGTCGGTTTGGCGGGGAACCACGAGGGTGTCTTTCGCATAGACCAATGACTGTAACCAACCGTAGCTGGTCGATGCTTGTAGGACGTACGATCGGGCGAGATGCTTTTTCCGTTCCTCGACCATTCTTTCCTCAGGCTTCGTTTGCCAGAGTTTCTTCCCGTCGGATGTTCGATAGGCAAAGAGACGGCCAGTAGTTCCCATGCTGAAAATTGTTCCATCGCGGTAGACGGGGGCGACCTGGAAGCCCATCCGTTTGCCCACTCCCCACACGAAGCCACCCGGTTCGGCGGCTCGCCATAGGGTCTTGCCCGTCTTGGCGTCCAATGCGATGAGCAGATCATCCGCCTCTAGGTGACCCTTGGCCGTGGTCGCGTTTATTTTCTCTTCCTCGTTGGCAGGGTGAACCATGACGTCGTACAGTTTACCGGCGGGCTTGAAGGAGGTGGCGAACACCTTGCCTTCGGCGACAATTGGCGCTGCCCAGCCACCCGGCGTGTTCTTCGGGTTGGGTCCGAGGATGTCACGGATCTTTTGGGCTCGGTCCCGTGGTGTCTTCCCCTTGAAGGAACCGGTGGTGTGCTTGGCCCGACCAAAATCCCTGGTCTCACTTTCCCAGACTAACCGGGCCTTAGATAGGTCGTCGACCAGTTTGGCTCCGGTCTGCGGCGCTTGGTAGTTGCCATGCGGCCCCTGCATGGTGGGCCATCCCAGCTTCCACGCTTCCTCCTCGGCAATTGTTTCCCCAACAAAGGAAAGTGTGGACAGCAAGATTGAGAAGGAAAGAATGATGAGTAGTTTCATTGTTTCTTGGGCGTGGCGGTGGAACTTTTACGGATGACCACGCGTATGCCGAGGTAGTTGCGCTGGTCCCGGTCTCCCATTTTCTGGCGGTGGGCACAGCGGCAGTTCCGGGGAGTGGAGACCCAAGAGCCGCCTCGCATGACGGCGTCGTCGGTCCACTCGGCGACATTCCCCAGCATGTCATGGAGGCCCCAGTTATTTGGCTGAAGGGATCCCACGGGCGCCAGTTTGGAATAGCCGTCGGAGAGGCTGCGATGGGCATGGTTGGCGTAGGTTTCGCCGGTATCGAACCACGCCTTGTCGGCGAAGTTGGCATATTTGCTGATTTGGGAATGTTCGACTCCAAAGAAATAGGTGGTAGTCGTTCCTGCCCGGGCGGCATATTCCCATTGAGACTCTGAAGGCAGTCCGAATTCCCAGCCCGGAGGCAGCAGGCCTGATTTTTTGGCTGCCTCATTCATTGGTTTGATTTCCCTCGAAAGGGTGTCCTTGGACTGGCTAACCATGTTGACGGGGTGGAGTTTATGGCTACCGATGGCGGAGCGGTTGAAGTTCCCCCGCCAAAGGCCACGGGGCCACTCATACTTTGCCATCCAGAAGCCCTCTTGGATTTCTACATTCCTCTGCTCTTCGTCTAAAAATCTCCCTTTTTCCGATTGTGGGCTGCCCATGGTGAAGCTTCCGGGCGGGCACCAACAGTATACCATCCCACGTGGACCCACCCATTCGTCGCCCGCCTTGCCTCCCGGGATCATTTTGCTTGGCGGGCTCAAGGCCTTCGATGGCTTGCCGAGGGTCTCCAGGACCGATTCGTCATGATGAAGGTCTGGTATCTTCAGGGCAGGGGAGGCGTCGTCCGGGGTGTCGATGATGACGAGGTTGCGTGAGCTGCCGCCATTGGCCTGCAATTGATCCAATACGAAATTCACACCCAACCCGCGACCGGGCCTGCTCTTGATGTCCAGCAGGGAAAGGGTCTTTTGCTTGAGGTATTCTCCGGGTGCCGCCCGTCCAACGAAATAAACCAGGGCAGTTCCTCGGACAGGTGTGCGGGAAGCAAAGCCCTCGACCTCGCGCTTGATCTGGTTGTTGTCGGGGTTGCTAATGACCGTACAGCGAAAACCGTGGGCCTCGAGCCGTTTGATCAAGGGCTGTAAATTTGGCTTGGGCAATTTGAGGTCGGCTGTCTCGTAGGCATGAACGTCCAATACCAAGGCGGCCCGGTGCTCGGCGCTTGCCTCGCCGGCAAACAGAAACAAGGCCACCGAAAAATGGAATATCCGAAGCATCTCAGCTCATGATTTCGGCCAATGGCCCCGTTTGGTCGAGATCGCCCAAGCCGAAGTCGGGGATCCCGAAGGTGTTTTGTCTTTCGCCGACGGCATGCAAGAGAGAGAGGTAAAGGTTCGCGATGGTGCGATGGCCTTGGTTTCCATACCAGGGATAACGCAGGTAGCGGTTGCCGAGTTTGAGCCGCCCTCCGAGGTCGCCAATAAGAATGAACGGCCATTCTTGACAGACTGGATGGTGGCCCTCGGCGGAGTCGGACAAGTATACGATCAAGGTGTTGTCCAGCATGGTAGCGTCCCCTTCGGGCACGGCTTCCAGTCGGCGGATGAACTTGGCCAATTGTTCCAGGCACTTGCGGCGGATATGGGCGTGACAATCGGGGCCGGAAATACCGGCGAATTTCTGGAAATTACCATGGCCGATGGCATGTGCCCCAATGTAGCCGTCGTCCCCCTTCAGTCCCAATTCACTTGCCATGCAGGACAGGCCGATTCGATCCGGTCCGGCCCCTCCGGAAACGGTGGCCACGTTGGTCAGGCCTGCGATCATGCTGCCGGCCGCGATATCGAACTGGGCTTCCAGTCGTTCGAATACACCGGTGGGAGCGGTTTTGCTTTCCATGATACGGCCCGTTTTGGGGTCGATGTCAGGAGCTGCCGAAGCGATCTGCTTGGCCATGACCCCGAGCTTTCCCTGGCGGGCGCTCATGGACTCGAAGGCATTCAGGTAGCGCTCCAGCTTTTCCTTTTCGGACCCATTCAATCGTGCTTGCATGCGTTTGACGTCGTCTGCCATGAAATCGAGCAAGTTGGTATCGACGTCAAAGTCCTTGCGGGCCTCGCCCTTCGTTCCGGCGGCGAAGAATTGCTTGTGGGCCTGGATCGGGTTGAGGAGAGTTGGCAAAGCCTTGCCCTTGCCCGCGGAGGTGAGGTTGTAGGTGATCGACATGGCCTTGTTCGATACGCCCAGTCCGACGTGCGGGTAAATGCCGCCGAGTTTGCGGGCGATGGCGGCGTCGATGGTTTCCCCATAGTCCTTCTTGCTCATGGGCCAGCAACCTAGGGCGGCAAACCCCGAATTGTGACTACCGCGGGCGATGCGACCCGAAAGACCGTGAATTATGGTCATTTTGTTGGTCCATGGAACCAAGGGTTTCATGGACATACTCATGGCATGATTATCCAAGGGCCGATCCTCCAGCTTGGAGGGGTTTTTGGGGAATTCGATTCCCTGTGGTTGGATGTCACGTGGATAGATGCCGTTGCCCTGTACGAAGAAGAGCACGCGGGCCGGCTTGGCTGCTCCCTTGCCCGCCGCTTCCAGTTGGCGGATGAAAGGTGCAAGATACAGGCCGCCCAAACCGAGGGTGGCTCCGCGAAAGAAGGTGCGTCGACTGCTCATATTTAATTTTTGTTCGTTTGTCTCAATAAAAAGGAATCGGAGGCAAGAAGCGAGGCTACAAGGGCCCGAAAACTGCCTTTTCCGTCACGATAGGCCTTGTTGGCGTCCTGCAGGGTATTGGCATCGCCGAGGGTTTCGTTGCGTCCCATGAAGAATCGGAACACATATCGCACAAAGACCTGTTCGACTTCCTTGGAGGCAGCGAGTCGTTCGATCATGGCCACGGGTGAAGGGAACTTACCGTGTATGTTTGAGAAGCGGGTGCGGCTTATGGCGCCGGAGGGGTCGACTGGTTGACCGGCATCAAGTCGCTGGATGCGGCCATAGTGATCGTAGCGCTCGAAGGGCAAGCCCAGAGGATCCATTTTTCTGTGGCAGCGCTGGCATTTAGAAGAGGCAGTGGCAGTGATCAGTCGATCACGAAAAGAGGTATGTTTTTTTTCAGGCACTAAGGCATCCACGCCAATGGGCACATCCGGTACCGTGCCACCAAGTAGGTGCGTGCGTATCCACTTACCTCTTTGAACCGGGTGGTTTTCGAAGTTTCCACTCCATGCGGCGAGCCAAGCCGGATGGGTAAGGATGCCGGCGCGTTCGTTCTTTGGAAAGGCGACCGGTTGGTTGGCGAGGGACCATTTCCAGTCATGGGGCAGGTTGAAACTGGTCTGGTAAGGCCAGGTCTTGTGGTGGCCTTGGACGAGGATCACGCCCTTGTTCTTCTCGTCCTTGTAGTTGGCGTTGACGTAGTATTTGCGGGTGGTCAGCAGGGTGCGGAGCACTTCCTCGTCCGCCCTGAGGACGTCGCGTATGTTGGTCTCTAGATCAGCCACGAGACGGTTGGCGTCGTGCTTGCCCCCTGTGGGTTGGTCCTTGAACACTTCCCTCGCGTACGGGTAGTCAAAATATTCCCTGAAAAACTGGATAATGCGTGGGTTTTTGTCCTGTAGGGGGGAGTCGTCCACAAGCCGCTTCGCAACGAGTTCCGAGACTTGTTGTCTGGTTGCGAGTTCCCCTTTCGCGGAGGCTTCCAGGAATTCCCTCAAGGGCAGGTTACCGAGGGAGTAGGACAGAGCGTAGGCGATTTCGCTCGGGGTGAGACGAATTCGGCCGAACTCATCGGGTTCTCCTTCGCCAAGTTCGGAGCGGTAGAGCACTTCCGGCTGGAGAAGCACGGCGGTGAGGAGCGCCTTGCCTGCGGTGACGTGGCCGCCGGTAGTCGTGGCTTTGGCATGGAATGCCTGAAAGCGCGCGGTTTCCTCGGCGGTTGGGCCGCGGCCTACGATTTTGCGAAAGGCAAGAGCGATGGACTCCTCGACCAGTTGAGGAGAGGGGGGGGGCATCTGCCTCGACGAGTTCCTTGAAGGTCTTGTCGCGGGAACTTGGCCCGACGAGGGCGGCGGCGACTTTCTTGGCGTTGCCGAGGAGGGGAGCGGTTGCGGCCTCGTCCAGAAAGTAAGGGGCCGCGTAGTCCTTGATCTCTGATCCATCGAAAACGTTGAGCCCATTGGCCAAGCCGGTGATTTTTTCCCCGAGGCGCGGCATGACGGAACGGTAGATAGCAGGGCGTAAACGCCAAATGCGTGGTGGGGCCGGGGTTACGTGGCTGAGCCGTTTCCCGAAAAGAGCGGCATGGTCGACGTAGTTGCCGAACTGGGGGAGGTGAAGCTTGGCCGAACCGAGGTGACCGGGTCGCTGGGTCTTAAAGAGTTCGGAACGGAGCCACAGCAGGATACGGGCCCGTTCGGCGGTGGATGGTTGTTGCTTTTTCTCCGGCGGCATGTCGCCGAAATGCAACTGTTCCTCGACCAAGCGCCATTGCTCGAGGGCATCGTCGTCGGAAAGCATGTTGGGGGCAAGGTTTTCCAAGTTGAAACTCCCCTTCTTGGTGTCTGCGTCATGGCAGTCCATGCAGTATTTGCTGAGGAGGGGAAGGACACTCTTGCGAAAGCTGCTCAGGTCAGCTTTGAGCGCGGCGTAGGAGTGAGTTGCCGCAAATAATAATAAAATGAGGCTGGCAGCAGAGGTTTTCATTCCACGATCAATGTATTTGGACGGGACATGATGGTCGTTCCGTCTTCGGCTATTGCCTGCAGGAAAATCGGGTAGAAGCCCGGTCTGGAAAACTTTACGTTTAGCTTACCATCCTTCAGTTCCCCAATTTTTTCTGCGCCGGATCGTATCTCGATGGGGCCTTTGGTTCTGGGAGATCCAGCGATTTCCACTTCAATCAATTCATCTACCTTGTGAAGGATGAATGGTTGACCGTCGCCCAGGCCCGGGGGATTTTTCAGCTTTAGCTTGGGCTTGAAAGTCACAAAGGCCTGCCATGCGTGGGCCGTTTTTGCGTCGGGAAGCCAGCAGGTCTTCACCTTGTCTCCCTGATATTCCATAAAGGGGGCGATGGTCGAGTTGCCTGCCTTCCATTTCGAGACATCTCCGAGCCAACCGCGTTCTTCACTAAAGCTCCTGAGAGGTTTGCCTGGCTTGCCAAGCCGATGGCGGATTGCGGCATCAAAAAGCAGCATCAAGAGATTGTTGGCGCGGGCAAAGTCGTGTCTGCGGCCCCACTGGGGGGCAATGCCGAAACGTCCTCCTTGGGCCCGAGTGGCGGGCAACTTGGCCATTAGTTTCTCATATTGCTTCCCGTCACGATCCCCGAACACGGTCAGCATCGGAATTTCCATCGACTTCTCATCGCGCGGTCCTACTTCCAGACAGACTGGTCCCACGGCGATGACGCGATCCGGCAAGTGCTCGGCGATTCGCGTGCTCATGCCGGCCCCGGAAGACATGCCCAATGGGCACAGCTTGGCCTTGATCAGTTCAGGATGCTTGCTCTCCCTGGCAAAAATAGCCAGCGCCGTGTCTATCATCGTGGGAATCTCGTCATTTTTCGCACCGAAAAAATTGGCCGCAAGAATCCCGAATCCCCAATGGCGACACGCAGCCTGCCAATGCTCTTGGGTCACAGCCTTGGTGTAGAAAGGGTTGAAGGTCACACCCCGGATGGTCTTCACCCCGTCCGGCAGCCAGATACGGAAAGGCACATGCTCCAGCCCTCCTTCCCTGGAGCGCTTTTCGTTCTTTTTCGCAACTCGCAGTTTGACCTGCGTTTCCAAGTAAAGGTCTTTACCAAGTGCCGGGTGAGCCAAGAGCAGTCCGAGTGCCAGAGTGCATGCGATTTTCATTTTAAGGAAAATATCCCCCTCGTTATGCCATCAAGAGATCATTGATTTTTCGGTTTCACTGCAAAAGCCATACGCAGGAAAGCGATCAAGTTGGTGGCATCCTGTGGATTGATCTGCGTGTGAAAATTGGCCGGCATCAGGGAAAGTTCAGATGCCTTCATGCTGGCGATGTCCTTACGCAGAATGACATCGGTTCCGCCGTCGACACGTTTAAGGGTCACGCTGGTGGGCGACTCGGAAGCAAGTACCCCTGCATAGGCCTTTCCTCCGGCCGCTGAAATCAGATAGAGTTTGTATTCCGGCTCAATTTTTCCGTTTGGATCCAGGATGTCCATGAGAACGGATTCATCCGGTTTTCCGGTGATGCTGCCGAGTGAAGGGCCGACTTCGTTACCCTGGTCCCCGAGCTTGTGGCATACGATGCAGTTCTTGTGATAAATGACTTTCCCCTTTACAGGATCCGCCTTGCTGTTGAGCGCAGCACGATATCGTGTAATGCGTGCTGTCAGATCGGCTTCCGAGGCGGATTCCTTGAACAACCTGTTGGCACGTGTGCTCAAATCGGCATCTGGACCGGCCTTCAATTGTTCCCTTTGCACGCCGGAGATGTCGCGCGGGTGAACGACCCCTTTTTCGATTGCCTCAATTAATGCAGGAAGCCGGTTTTTGCGGGCAAAGATCGTTTGAAGGACCGCACTGCGGGATGATGGCGAGAAACCCGGCCAGCCCTTGAGGAGAAGCCCGGCGGCACGTTCATCAGCCGATGCACCAAGGGTTGCTATCGCTGCAGCCTGGATAGCAGGTGGATGCCTTGAGTCCAGCAGCTTGGAAGCCACTGGTGACATCGTTTCAAACGGTGCACTGGCTAGGATTTGCAGCGCTTGCCTTCGTGTTGCCAGTTTACCTTCGTTCTCCAATGCATTCTTTGCCGCCCCTGCAAACAGGGTGGCCAGATGATCACCAACAGCGACCGGGAGTTTGGCTGCAAGCTTGGTCGCCAGTTCCCTGACCTGTGCATCCCTGCTGCTGAGAAAGCGAGTCAGGGTGGCCCATCCATCGACGGATTCCGGAGCCGGTTGCCCACCGCGTGAAACGCTGTCAACAAATCCAGACAGGCACGCCTTTTGAAGTTCAGCATCCAGTGATGACACCAATCGCAGGGCCGCCGCCATTTGCTCGCCATCCCTTCTTCCGGCAATGGTTGTTGCCAACGGCTTGAGTAAATTCCTGGCACCAGGGCTCAGTTCAGGCTTTTCCAGCAGTCCGAGAAGCAGCAGTCCACCGTTCCGGCTGTTTGAGGAGCTGAGAATCGCTGAGTTCATCCATCCCTCGCTGCCATGGTTAAACGACAATTCGATCAATGAACCGGCCGGCCAGGTGCCCTTGGATTCCCCGAGCGTCATGGCGAGTTCCAGGCGGACACGCGGATCGGGATCGTGGACCATTTTCATCACCTGTGAGCGGATGGATTGATCTGAGTCAAGCCATGGTCCGGCCAGCCGTAATCCGTGCATCCTGACACCGTGATCTTTATGGGTAAGGGCGCCGAGGATATCCGGGGACTCCAGGGATTTTAAGGATTTCAAGGTGTGCAGGGCACGTATGACACCTGGGGGTGAGGTTTCCTCAGCCCGGATCAACCGGACCAGTGGATCACGCGCAGCAAGATCCCCTCGTTCCTTGAGTACTCGCTGGGCAGTGGCACGGCGCCATGGATTCTCATCAGCAATGGCATGTGCCAACTCTTTCGTGGGGGCCTTGGCCAAATTGTCCATGGCAGCCGGTTTTTTTCCCTTCGGGCGCAGTCTCCAGATGCGCCCGTGCTCCTTACCTTTGTTCAGTCCATATTGCTGCTGAAGAAAGCGGGGTACTGCAGAATAGTCCTCAATGATTTCACGATACATGTCCACAATGTAAAGGGACCCATCCGGCCCGATGCGCAGGTTCATTGGACGGAACCATTGGTCGGTTGAGGCAAGAAATTCGGATTCCAGTTCCCCTGGCGCCCGCCGTGCCCGGTAGCCGGCACCGTCGCGTGTGAGGACCGTGCGATGCACGATGTTTAGAGAAGGCTCGCAGTAGAACAGGTTGCCATGAAATTCCCCGGGGAACAGCCGACCGCCATAGTATGTCGTGCTGCATCCCCCGGAAAAGTAATTGCTGTTGGTTTCGCGTTTTCCATAGAACTTCACCCAGGCCGGATCCGTGCCACGCTTGACACGCCAGGGGTGTGGGTCACTGAGGCGATAACCGTGAGCATAGTTCGAAGCGACCTGGGTTGATCCCGGGGTCGCCACGTGCGGATTGCGTGCTAGATAGTGGCTTGGCAGCGGCAGCGCATACCGGGCGGGGGTGCCACCGGAGGATGGGAAGCGGTCGCCGACATCGTTCATGGTCAGGCCAAACGTCCCGACGCTTCCGTTCACATGCTCGATTGCCGAACCGTCCGCCTTGATCCGGAAATCGGAACCACCAAGCTTGAAGGCCTCTTTAAGATTCGGCCCGGTGATGGTGCCGCCTCCCGATCCGCTTCCGATATAGATCCAGTCATCGAGTCCCCAGATCGGGTTGTTGATGCCCCGCTCAATGGTGTTGACCTTAAATCCCGTGAACAGGGTCTCGCGCACATCCGCTTTTCCGTCGCCGTCCCGGTCGGCGAAGAACATGATATGGGGCGCACAGGCCACAATGACCCCGCCCCGAGCAGGAACAATCCCATAACATGGCGGGATGTCATCGGCCCATACCTCTGCCTTGTCCATCACCCCGTCTCCATCCGTGTCCGTAAGCAACTTGACCACTCCATATTGCATCTTGGCGGCCTCTTCTGCAATCTTCCCTCCCTTGAACTCCCACCGGATACGACGTACTGTTTTGTCGAGTTTTCCGGTCTTGTTGAGTTCCTGCGTGTCGATGTGTCCCTCAATGTTGTAACCGTGAAGCTCGCAGACAAAGACCCGGCCACTTTCGTCGAAGGCGATACCGGATGGTTCCTTGACCACGGGTTCGCTGGCAACCAGCTCGATCTGAAAACCCTCTGGCAGTCGAATCCGCTTGGCGCTCTCCTCAGGGGAAAGAGGCTGTGGCGCGTCTTTGGCCGGGAGGATCCGGGCGCTGGATGAGGCCGGAATGAACAAGCAGGAAAAAAGCAGGCAATAAGGGAGGTAAAAATATCTTCTCAATGGATCGAAGGGGTAATTGTCATTTCGGCTCAGGCGATGATTTCCCGGATGGGATTGCCGAAGTCCTGTTCGAGGCGTTTGTGGCCTGGAACTTCCATCGCGTGAGGGTCGAGGCCGAGTTGGTGGAGGAGGGTGGCATGAACATCGGTGACGTAGTGCGGATCCTCGGTGGGGTGGAAGCCGATGTCATCGGTAGCGCCGTGGGTCACCCCGCCCTTGAGTCCGCCGCCCGCCATCCAGACGCTGAAGGCATAGGGGTGGTGGGCGCGGCCGTTGCCGCCTTGGGACCCGGGCGTGCGACCGAACTCGGTGGCGAAGACCACGAGGGTTTCGTCGAGCAGACCACGCGATTTCAGGTCTTTCAACAGGCCGGCGATGGGTCGGTCCACCTGCATGGCGAGTTTTGTGTGCCCGGACTTGAGATTGGAGTGTTGGTCCCAGGCACCCGCCGCACCGCCACCGTGCATGATTTGGATGAAGCGTACGCCCTGCTCCACGAAACGCCGGGCCGCCAGCAGTTGCTGGCCAAAAGGGCGCGTTTCATTCTGGTCGAAGCCGTAGAGTTTCTTGGTGGCCTCGGTCTCCTTGTCGAAATTCACCACGCCTGGCACGGAGGTCTGCATGCGGTAGGCCAGTTCGTAGGACTGAATGCGGGCGTCCAGTTCGGCATCGTCCGGATAACGACCCAGGCTCAGGCGGTTGAGCCGGTTGACCAGACCGAAGCCAAGACGTTGCTCCTCTGCCGTGATGTCGCCTTGCGGCTTGGAGTAGTCGAGCGGGTTCTTTGGGTCGATTTTCAGTTTAACCTCATCGTAGGCCGGACCGAGGTAGTGACCGTCGCTGCGGTCGAAGAAGCGCGGGCCCATGCCAATGAACTGCGGAAGGTTCTCGTTCAAGGTGCCGAGGCCCCAGTTCACCCAGGCTCCGATGGTGGGGACGCGAGGGTCGAGCATGTGGCGACCGGAGTGAAACTGCACCTGGGCGCCGTGGTTGTCGTCTGTTGTCCACATGGAGCGGATGACGGCTATGTCATCGATACAGCCGCCGATATGAGGGAACCAGTCACTGACCTCGATACCGCTTTCTCCATATTTTTTGTAGCCGACCTGGAGGGGGTAAAGCTTGTTGCGTTGCTGGCCATTGGCATCGTTGACCACCACCACGCGGACTTTTTTAAGGCGCTCGGGATCTTGGACATACTTGAAACGCGTCTCGCCGATTGACTTGCCTGACAGTTCATTGAGGGCCGGTTTCGGGTCGAAGCTCTCCATATGGCTCACCCCGCCGCGCATGAACAGCCAAATCACGCTTTTTGCCTTTGGGGCAACGCGTGTCACGCCGTGTTCGGCGCCCTGTAGCATTGTGGATAGCGCGAGGGAGCCGAAGCCCAGTCCCGAACGTCCCAGAAACAACCTGCGGTTAATGTCCATAATTCACCTTATTGAAACAAAATCGTTGTGGTTAAACAAGGCGTGGACGAGTCCGCGCCGGGCGCGTTGGGTGGGGTTGGGCTTCTTCGCCTCGGTGGCGGCGGCTTCCATTTCCTCCAAAGCCGTTTCGCATTCGCGGCGTTCGGCGGCATCCGGTTTACGTCCGAGGAGTAGCTCGAACACGGTCCCCAAGAAATCTTCACTCTTAACCCGGTTCGCAATATTTTTCGCCATTTCG
>CACIUL010000042.1 GCA_902589825.1 uncultured Verrucomicrobiota bacterium | reverse complement strand
TTGATATCTGGACAGCTGCAGGTGACCAGATTGCTTCCGCCCTCTACCGTACTCTGGAGTATAATGATGGCAATGAAGTAGCCAATCCCCTCTACATGATGGTTGACTCCGGCGCACGGGGCAATAAGCAGCAGATCAAGCAGCTATCGGGTATGCGTGGTCTCATGGCCAAGCCTTCCGGTGAGATTATCGAGCGGCCGATTACCTCCAATTTCCGTGAGGGACTTTCCGTACTGGAGTATTTCGTGTCCACTCATGGTGCCCGTAAGGGACTGGCTGATACGGCCCTCAAGACTGCGGATTCCGGCTACCTGACGAGGAAACTAGTTGATGTCTCCCAGGATGTGATCATTACAAGCGAGGATTGCGGGACGACACAGGGTATTACGGTAAAATCCATTTATGAGGGTGATGAGGAGGTTGTTGACCTTGCCACTCGTGTATATGGCCGCACCAGTTGCGAGAAGATCGTTGATCCGGTTTCCCAGGAGGTCATTGTTGAAGTTGATCAACTCATTGATGAGCCCACGGGGCTGAAGTTGCAGGATATCGGCCATGAGCAGATGCGGATCCGTTCGGTGTTGACCTGTGAGTCCCTTCAGGGTTGCTGTGCAAGATGTTATGGCCTTAACCTGGCCAA
This sequence comes from uncultured Verrucomicrobiota bacterium, assembly GCA_902589825.1. Lineage (GTDB taxonomy): Bacteria > Verrucomicrobiota > Verrucomicrobiia > Verrucomicrobiales > DEV007 > CACIUL01. The sequence goes on along the minus strand of CACIUL010000042.1, from coordinate 25,266 downwards.
CGGTGAGCCGGTGAAGATTGGCGAGGCGGTTGGAATTATTGCCGCGCAATCAATCGGTGAACCCGGAACGCAGCTCACGATGCGAACTTTCCACATTGGCGGGGTTGCCCAGCAGGCACTTAAGCAGCCAGTGATCCACGTCGGCAACAAGGGACTTGTTCGCTACAAGGACTTGCGTACTGTGGAGTCTCTGGACGGTAAATTCATTGTCCTTAACAAGAGCGGTTCGCTGGCCATTGTGAATGACAAGGGAATGGAACTGGAGGCGCATCCGCTGGTGATCGGGACAATCATTGAGCCTGCTGATGGTGCTGCAGTGGCACGGGGTGATCAGGTGGCGACTTGGGACCCGCATAATGTGCCCATTATTACGGAGAAGGGCGGCAAGGTTGAATTCCGTGACATGATTCCCGGTATCACAATCAAGAAGGAGAAGGATGAAGCCACGGGAGTCCAGGGAATGGTGGTCATTGAGCACAAGGAGGACCTGCACCCACAGGTCGTCATTACCAATGCCAAGACCAAGGAGATCCTCGCCAGTTATTCAGTGCCCACCGGGGCGCACCTTGCCGTTAAGGACAAGGAGAAGGTCCAGGGTGGCGCATTGCTGGCAAAGACGCCGCGAAAAGTGGCCAAGACCAAGGATATTACCGGTGGTCTTCCGCGAGTTGCTGAATTGTTCGAGGCCCGTAAGCCGAAGGACAATGCCGAGATTGCCAAAATTGACGGTGTGGTGAGCTTTGATGGAATGTCACGCGGCAAGCGGAAACTGATTGTCACCGATCCCGAGACCGGGGAGACAGCCGAGCACCTTATTCCCCGTAACAAGCATATTACTGTCTATGAGGAAGACACGGTCAGTCGTGCAGATCTACTCACCGACGGTCCCGTGGTGCCTCATGAAATTCTCGAGATCCTGGGAACCCACGCACTGATGGAGCATTTGGTTTCCGAGGTGCAGGAGGTGTATCGCCTCCAGGGGGTGGAGATCAATGATAAGCATATCGAGATTATTGTGCGCCAGATGTTGCGCAAGGTGCGCATTACCGATCCCGGGGACACCACGTTCCTCTGGGGAGATCAGGTTGAGCGAACCGAGTTTCTCAGGACCAATGAAGAGATGGAGGAGCAGGGAGGCAAGCCTGCAGAGGCTGAGCCGGTACTCCTGGGTATCACCAAGGCCTCACTTGAGACCGAGAGCTTTATTTCCGCGGCAAGTTTCCAGGATACCACGCGTGTCCTGACGGATGCCGCGACCCTCGGGAAAACCGATTTCCTGCGTGGCTTTAAGGAGAACGTGATCATGGGTCACCTGATCCCGGCAGGCAGTGGATTCGGTACCAAGCGCGGAGTTGAGATTCTTGAGACGGTTGAACCACCTGAGGTTGAAGGTGTGGAGCCTGAAGCGGTTGCTGCAGACGGGGAGACTTCAGAGGAAGGCGCTGAGGCGAGCCTTGAGGCCCTGCTTGGTGGGGGCATTGATCCTGCTGCTGACGGAACGGATTCGCCCGCTGATGCTGATGAGGCTTCAGGCGAGGCTGCTACAGAAGTTCCTGCCGAACAAGCTGATGAGCGAGGACCTGATGATGTCACAGCGCAGACACCGGTTGAAGAGCCTGTCGGCGAACCGGTTGAAGAGCCTGCGGTAGATTCCAGCGAATCCGACGATCCCAGTAATCCGGATGCTGAGCCGGAAGCGGAATCCCAGTCCATAGGGGCCTGATCCCGGAGGGTTTTTGTAACTTACAAAAAAATGCCCGCTACTTGAAGTGGCGGGCATTTTTTGTCCTCATTGCATGAGGGCTGGTGGTGGTCGATAATTGGAGCTGTTGTGAGCCTTTCTAAGAAGGATAAGGAATATCTTTGGCACCCATTTACCGCGATGAGCGATTGGTGTGCCGATGAGCATGAGCCACTGGCCATCGACAGGGGTCAGGGTGTGCACGTGTATGATACCAACGGTAACGGCTATATCGATGGCAATTCCTCGATATGGACGAATGTCCATGGGCACAGCCATCCCGTGATCGATTCGGCCATTCGTGAGCAACTCGAAAAAATTGCGCACTGCTCCTTTCTGGGGACTACCAATGAGCCTGCCATTTTGCTGGCTGAAAAGCTGGTGGGGTTATTTCCTCCCGCCACACTGGGCCGGGTCTTCTTCAGTGATGACGGGTCCACCGCCATAGAGTGTGCGCTTAAGATGGCAATCCAGTATTTTCAGCTCACCGGGGATATGCAACGGCATCAATTCATTGCTTTCCAGGGTGCCTATCACGGTGACACGATGGGAGCCTCGGCACTGGGCAAGATTTCCGCCTTTCACAAGAGGTTTGAATCGTTCGGGATGCCGGTTTGCCACCTTGAACAAACCACGCAGTTGCAGGGCATTGATGGCGAGAAGGTGATCGCTATCGTGATTGAGCCTCTTGTGCAGGGGGCAGCCGGGATTCGTCTTTGGCCTTCGGGCATGCTCAAGGAATTGCGGCATTGGTGCGATGAAAACGGAGTCCTGTTGATTTTTGATGAGGTCATGACCGGTTTCGGCAGGACCGGCAAGATGTTTGCCTGCGAGCATGAGGAGGTGATGCCTGACCTGATGGCACTGGCCAAGGGGCTGACTGGTGGCTACCTGCCACTGGCCGCCACCCTATGCACGGCATCCATTTACGAGGCTTTTCTGGGCGGCCCGGAGCGTACCTTTTATTACGGGCACAGCTATAGTGGCAATCCGCTGGGTTGTGCCGCGGCACTTGCCAACCTCAGGGTTTTTGAGGATGAGGATACACTTGAAAAACTGCCGTCCAAGGTGGATCACCTTGCCGGGGGCCTGAAATCCCTTGCAGAGGGTAATCCTCATGTTGCCGAAGTGCGCCAGTGCGGAATGGTTTCCGGCATTGAACTGGCCGGAGGAGACGGCATGCTGGGGGCCCGGTGCTGTATTGCCGCCAGGAAGCATGGTTTATTGACCCGGTCGATCGGCGACACGGTGGTTTTCCTGCCGCCGCTGGTGATTTCCCCGGCTGAGATTGATGAGGCATTGAGGGCCCTTGAGCGTGGCATTTCCGAGGCTCGCGGCCAGAGTCTGCCGGCGTGAGGTGCGTCCTTGTCAGCAGGGCGATTTTCCGCTTTGTTTGAAAGGTGTCCCGCCTGTTGATTTTACTTTTGCCGGTTTTTGGCCTGGTGTTCTCTGTCCCCTGGTTTTTCAGCGGGGATTCAGGAGAGCGTTTCCTAGGGTTTCCTTCATGGGTGGTTTATGCGCTTTTGGCAGCGGCAGCCTATGCGCTTGTGGTGGCGGTCCTGATTGGCCGTTTCTGGGATGTTTCTGCCGGGTCCCAAGAGGATGATGAGTGAGACAAAACAGGATACCGGTTATGAGCTGGGCACCGGGGGTTTGGTGTTTATTGGCCTGTATGTGCTTTCGCTGCTTTTGATTGGCTGGCTTGGACATCGTGCCAAGAGAGCCAATACCCTTGAGGACCACTACCTTGGGGGCCGGACATTTGGTTTCGGGGTGCTTTTCCTGACCCTTTATGCCACGCAATACAGTGGCAACAGCTTCATGGGATTTGTCGGCAAGGCGTACCGGGGCGGGTTCCCTTTTCTTTCTGCAGTGGTGGCCATGATGGCGGTCGTTGGCGGGTATTTCCTTTTTGCACCCCGGTTGCACCGGCTTTCCCGCCGCCGTCGCTATGTGACCCTTGGGGATTACGTTCAGGACCGTTTTTCACTGCGCATTCTCACCGTGTTCATTGTATTGCTGGGTATATTCGGCCTTGGCAATTATGTGCTGACCAACCTGCTTGCGCTGGGCAAGCTGGCTGAGGTGGTCAGTGGAGGAAAGGTGAATTTCAATGTGGCGGTTCTGCTTCTGGCTGCCGTCATGATTGCCTATGAGACCATGGGGGGGATGCGCAGCGTGGCGTGGACGGACGTCACGCAGGGGGTAATCCTGCTGCTAAGCCTTGGCTTGATTGCCTTTGCCCTGTTTTTTCACCTTGGAGGTCCTGCCAGTGTGGCCACGGATCTTGAAGTGGTGCGTCCTGATATCTGGCTGCCACCTGACTTGAATCAAAACATTACCTGGTTGAGCACTGCCCTCCTGTTTTTCTTCGGCATCTCAATGTATCCACATGCCATTCAGCGCATTTACGCAGCCCGGGATGAAAACACCCTGAGGCGTTCACTGCAGGTCATGGCGTTCATGCCGCTGGTGACCACCCTGATCCTGGTATTACTGGGGGTAATGGCCATTGCCATTCTTCCCGGGCTGAAGGGAGCTGAATCTGACAAGACCACCCTGTTAATGGTAGGCAGGCTTGTTGAGGAGATCCCGGCATTGGTGATCATGGGCCCGTTGCTGGTGGCTGCCGTCATTGCCGCGACGATGTCGACGATTGACTCGGCCCTGCTGGCAATTTCCTCAATGGTCAGCAATGACCTTTACCGGATGGTGCGACCTGATGCCTCGAGTGCCCAGTTAACCGGCATCGGGAAGATGACTTCGCTCGTGGTTATGTTCCTGGTGGTGATGCTGACGATGCTCCTGCAGGATCAGACCATCTGGAAGCTTCTGGAGATCAAGCTTGAAATCCTTGCCCAGGTGGCCCCAGCGGTGATGCTGGGATTGCAATGGAGGAGGCTTTCAGCCAGGGCGGTCCTTGCTGGTGTCCTTGCCGGTACGGCGGTTGCCGTGACATTAAAATTGGGACCATCCTCCAAGCCTTATGGCATTCATGCCGGCATCTGGGGGCTGGCTGCGAATTTTCTTGTGTTGCTCCTAGTTCAGCTTGCAACGTGCAGGGGACGCACAGGGACTCCCCTGGAGGACAGGTAGTCCTTCACGTCGCCGACAGTATACTCGCCGAAGTGGAAGATGCTTGCGGCCAGCACCGCATCCGCCTTGCCGCGGTCAAGGACATCCGCCATGTGTTCCAGCTTGCCGGCACCGCCACTGGCGATAACCGGGATGTTCAGGGACTGGCTGACCTGTGCGTTGAGCTCGATGTCGTAGCCATCCTTGGTGCCGTCTGCATCCATGCTGGTGAGCAGGATTTCACCGGCACCAAGTTCCTCGACCTGTTTTGCCCACTGGAGGGCATCAAGCTCAACGGGCGTGCGTCCGCCATGCGTGTAAACCTGCCAGGATCCTGTCCCGGGTTGCCGCTTGGCATCAATAGCGACTACGATACACTGAGAACCAAAGGCTTCGGCTCCTCCTGAGATAATTTCCGGGTTATTCACTGCCGCGGTATTGACACCCACCTTGTCCGCCCCGGCATGGAGCATGACCCGCATGTCCTCCACAGTACGGATGCCACCCCCTACAGTCAGTGGCATAAAGCATTTCCGGGCAGTGCGCTCAACCACGTCCACCATGGTGTCGCGACCGTCCGAAGAGGCGGTGATGTCTAGGAATACCAGCTCATCCGCGCCCTGGTCATTATAGGCAACGGCACACTCCACCGGATCCCCTGCATCCCGCAGTTCGAGGAACTTGGTGCCCTTGACGACCCGCCCGTCGGTGACGTCCAGGCAGGGAATAATACGTTTGGTTAAACCGGAGGCAAACACCCCCAACCATTACCCCCGTTTGCCCCAGGTCAAGCCCATGGCGCCCTCACGATGGAGATTTTCCTGATTTGGGTTAAGTTAATCGATTCAGCGATGCCTGAGGAGAATAAGGACACGAAGGGTAAAGGGATAACTGACCCACTGGTCGGCGATTTCCTTGAGTTTATGGCCGTGGAAAAAAATGCCTCCCCCCGCACGCTTGCCAACTATGCGTTTGCTATTGGTGAATACCTTGAACGCAGTGCGAATTTCAAGGATTGGCAATCCTGCACGGCGGATGATTTTCGCCTTTACCTGTTTGAGTGCATGAAGCGTGACCTGGCGCGATCGACCATACGCCTGCATTTTGCGGCATTGCGCAGCTTCTACAAATTTCTTACCCGCAGGAAAATCCTTAAGCTCAACCCCTTGCTTGAAGTGCAATTGCCCAAGGCGGAACGCAAATTACCACTGGTTCTGACGGTAAGGCAGGTGGAGGAGCTTTTGGCGCTGCCTTTCAAGGTTAAGCAACCCCGCCAGGCACCGGCATGGACTGCTGCCCGTGATGCGGCAGTTCTCGAGGTTTTCTACAGCACGGGTTTACGATTGGCCGAGCTTGCCAGCCTTGATGTGGAGGATTTTGATTTTTTTAACGAGACGATCCGGGTTGTCGGCAAGGGTTCCAAGGAGCGTATTGTCCCGCTTGGATCCCATGCATTGGCCGCCCTGCAGAAATACCGGGGTGAGACCAGGATCAGTGAGGGAGCGCTTTTCATCAGTAAATCAAAGTCCCGTATTTCAGCCCGTGGGATTTCCGGCATCGTCAAGAAATATACGGCCCTTGCCGGTTTGCCTGTCGGCATCAGCCCGCACAAGCTTCGTCATAGCTTTGCCACTCACCTGCTGGACAATGGCGCAGACCTGCGCAGCGTGCAGACCCTTCTCGGGCATTCCAGCCTCTCGACGACCCAGATCTATACCCATGTCAGTACAGAGAGGTTAAAGAAGGCCTATGAGGCTGCTCATCCAAGGGCGTAAGTGATTATTTTTCCTGAAAATCGGAGATAGGAATTCTATTGGCCGGAATTTGATGGTTTTAGCAAGGATTTGGCACGGTCTTTGCTTTTTAATATTCATTGATGAGGAGGCAGACCACTTCCCGTCATTTCAGCTTCTTAAACACACTGGTCTGTACTGAATGAATATGATCTTCCCTCAGTTCCGGTTTGAACTGGAGCATTAGTAGGGTGTTCAACAGAGAGAAGGGCGGCGGGGTGCTTTTGTGCCCCGCCGTTCCTCTTTTTTGGCAAAGTTTTCTCTTTACCGATGGTATGTGCAGGGGCAAGCCTTCTAGCCAATGTCCTCGACGCCTCATTACCTGCTGATTGATATCAGCAATTCAATGACCAAGATTGCTCCCTCCGGCGTGGCTGAGATTGAGGCGGATCCGATATTGATTCCAACAGCGGAGATTACCGAAGAGGTCCTGGTGGAATTACCCTGGAAACCGCGGGATGGAGCTTGTGCCGTCATCCTTTCCTCGGTAGTACCCGAGAAAAGCAAGGTGATTGGGACCGCCTTTGGGGAGGATTGTGTGCTGAGCGTTTCTTCTTCTATAGAGCTGGGTATTGGCATCGATTACCCGTCTCCTGAAACCATTGGTGCTGATCGTCTTGCCAATGCCGCTGCTACAGTATGTTATTACGGGGCACCGGCAGTGGTGGTGGATTTTGGAACGGCGGTAACTTTCGATATCCTTTCCGCAGCAGGGGCTTATGTTGGCGGGGTAATCGCTCCGGGGTTGTCTGCAATGACGGAATATATGTTTGACCATACAGCGCTCTTGCCCCGGATCGACCTTGAAGAGCCCAAATCAGTTATCGGAAAGTCCACTGAGGAGGCAATGCAGGCGGGCGCTGTCCTGGGCTATCGCGGTCTGGTAAAGGATATCCTGACGGCTATTGTGGATGAGCTGGGCTGTGAAGCTCCGCCGGTTGTTGCCACCGGGGGCTACGCGAACCTGATTGCCTCCGGGATTGCAGCCATTCACCTTGTGCACGATAACTTGACCCTTGAGGGCCTGCGAATTATTGGAGGCCTCAACATCCCGGAATGAAGATGTCTGATACCAGTGACCTGCGTGCCATCGGGATTGATTTCGGGGCAACGACGGTCAAGATCGCCGCCCTGCCTGACATTCTTGAGGAAGGCGCGACACCCCCACTGGTTCTTGAAACCGCCTCCTACGGGTCGGTGGAGCATTTGATTGCTGCCATTGCAGAGGCGGTGGATGAAATCCAAAGCCGGCATAAGAACATGATCGCTTTGGGGTGTGGAGTGCCGGGACTAGTGGACTTCGAGCGTGGGTTTGTGCATACCTTGACGAATGTTCCCGGCTGGCAGGACATAGCGTTGCGCGACCTCCTCGAGCGGGAGACCGGGTTGCCTGTCTTTATTGACAATGATGCAAACTGCATGGCCTATGCCGAGTGGCGTTACGGTGCGGCGCGGGGTTGCCGCAATGTGGTGGCGCTTACCCTCGGGACAGGAATTGGAGGTGGATTGATTATTGAGGGCAAGCTGTATCGGGGATCAAGCTTTGCAGCGGGGGAAATCGGGCAAATGTCGATTGACTACGAGGGCAGCCCGGGACCTTTCGGGCTGCCGGGCATTCTCGAAGGCTTTATTGGCAATCGCCAGATCAGTGAAATGGCAGCTTCCCGGTTGCAGCACCAGCCGGTTTGCGACGGGGGCTGGTCGCCACGGAGAGTTGCCGAACTTGCCGCAGAGGGTGACCCGGAGGCACTTCAGCTTTGGCTGGATATTGCAGGATATCTGGGATCGTTGCTTTCCAGTATTGCCTGGTTGATTAACCCTGATGCTTTTGTTATTGGCGGCGGTGTTGCCAACGCCGCTGAGCTTTTATTTGATCCACTGGAAAAGAAGATTCGCGGCAGCGTTTCAACTGTTATATCAGCTGATTTGCGTATTTTGCCGGCAAGGTTCGGCAATGAGGCCGGTATCGTTGGAAGTGCTGCCCAGGCAATGGACGCAGTGGAAGAGGAGCCTCGATAGATTGTTTGCGCCTTGTTTCAGGGGCTCATTTGCCCGGCCTTTGCCCGGCGAGCAAAGAGTTTTTTCTGGAATTTTCCCTGCACGATGTCAATGGTCACGAGGATGGCGATGATAAAGTAAAAAGTCGTCTTGGTCATGGGCATGACCGGATTGCCGAAGAGCTTAAGGTGTGCCTTGTGTGCTCCCTCAGAGACCAGCATGACCCCGACTATCAGGAGGATAAAAAGGCCGAGGATTTCGTAGAGGCGGTTCTTCTCGAGAAATTCTGAGACTTTATCTGCAAGCAGGATCATAAGGAAGCCGCTGATAATGATGGCTGTTGCCATGATCCACATGATATACTCGGTTTCACCGGTCGGGTTGCCGGCATTGTCCAGAACCGGCTGTTGGGCAAGTGCCATGGCGCTCAGGATAGAGTCGAAGGAGAAGACCAGGTTCATGAGCACAATGGTGAAAATGACCATGCCCGTGGATTTGCCTGATGTACTGTCGTGTGCGCAGCCAAGTTCACTGCCGCCGATCATGTGGAAAATTTCCTTAATGGCAGTGTAGATAATAAAGATGCCCCCCAGCAGCACGATGATACTCTCAAGGTTAAAGCTGCCCTCAATAATTCCAGACCATGTCAGATCAAGAAAGGGATGCACGAACATCCCGATGACACTGGTTAAGAGAAAAAGCAGCACGATGCGAGCGATCACGGCAACGGCGATGCCCATTTTTCGGACATATGCCTGTTTCTCGGCCGGCGCCCGTTTTGATTCCAGGGAGATATAAAGCAGGTTGTCAAAACCGAGCACTGCCTGCAGTAGCAGCAGCATCAGCAAGGTAAGGAGATGTTGCAGGATTTCCATGTTGGGTGTGATTATGAATAATTAAAACGCAAAGGCTGGCGGCTTGCCAGATTTTCTCAGCGGACCTGGGATTTTGCCTTTTCCCAGGCGCTTTCCATCTCCGCGATTTCGGCATCCTTGGCATTGGTGCCCTGTTTCTCCAGTAGGCTTTCAAGCTCATTGAAGCGCCGGATAAATTTCTCGTTGGCTGCTGCCAGTAGTGTTTCCGATTCCATGCCGAGCTTGCGGGCAAGGTTGGTGACCGCAAAAAGCACATCTCCGAGTTCCTCCCCGAGCGCGGCATCATCTGTTCCCGGGTTGCCGTTCTGCAGCACTTCCTCGACCTCACTGATTTCCTCACGGATTTTTGGGATCACATCCACTGCACCTGGCCAGTCAAAGCCGACTTTCTCGACTTTTTTCTGGATCTTGCCTGCTTTCATCAGGGAAGGCATGCCCCCGGCAATGCCATCGAGGAGCCGTTTTTTGGCATTACCTTTCTCAGTGTTCTTGATTTCTTCCCACTGGTTTAATACCGCCGCGCTGTCTTCAGCCTTACTATCGCCGAAAACATGGGGATGGCGCCTTACCAGTTTCTCCGCGACATCGTGTGCCACATCCTCCATGACAAATTCATCGCTTTCCGAGGCGATCTCACATTGCATGACGACCTGCAGGAGGAGGTCGCCGAGTTCTTCCCTCATGTGCTCAATATTTCCGCTGCGGATGGCGTCAGCGGCCTCGTAGGCTTCCTCCAGGATATTCGGGATAAGGCTCTTCTGGGTTTGTTCAATATCCCATGGACAGCCACCCGGAGAGCGCAGGATATTGACGATTTTCCGCAAGCGGTCAATGGCAGGAAGGCTCGAGTCAGGAGGTGTATGCATCATGTGCATATAGCAGAGCCTTAAGCATATTGCCAATCCCACCCAGAAAGCTTTTCCGGCTGCACAATCGGGTGTATGGGATGAGAGCAATGGATTGCTCTGAAATTGGACATGCCGGGATCCGGCAATGGGTTGCGGGTATTGCTGCAACATGCCAGCCGGACACGGTGTATTTCTGTGACGGGTCGGACGCGGAATATCATCGCCTATGTGAAGGTCTGGTGCAGGCAGGAACCTTTATCAGGCTAAATGAGGAAAAACGCCCGGGGTCGTTCCTGGCACGCTCTGATCCTGATGATGTAGCCCGGGTTGAATCGCGCACCTTTATATGCAGTGGCCGGGAGGTTGACGCCGGGCCCACCAATAACTGGTGTGAGCCCAAGCAGATGCATGCCACTTTGCAGCCCCTTTTCGAGGGCTGCATGCGGGGGCGGACGATGTATGTGATACCCTTCTGCATGGGGCCGCTGGATTCGCCCTTGGCACAGGTAGGTGTAGAGATCACCGATTCTCCCTATGTGGTCGTCAACATGCGCATCATGGCCAGGATTGGCAGGCAGGTATGGGAGAAGCTTGGTACATCCGGGGACTTTATTCCCGCCGTTCACAGTGTCGGGTATCCACTTTCGGGTGGAAAGCGAGACGTTCCCTGGCCGTGTAACGAGACAAAGTATATTGTGCATTTTCCAGAGGAGCGCTCGATCTGGAGCTATGGCAGCGGTTATGGCGGCAATGCCCTGCTTGGCAAAAAGTGCCTGGCGCTGCGTATTGCCAGCGCCATGGCCAGGGAGGAGGGCTGGATGGCTGAGCATATGCTCATCCTTGGCTGCCAGTCGCCTGATGGTGACAAAACCTATGTAGCTGCCGCTTTTCCCAGTGCATGCGGCAAGACAAATTTCTCGATGATGATTCCGCCCGAGCACTATAAGGGCTGGAAAATCACCACCGTGGGCGATGACATTGCATGGCTGAGGCCTGGTGCCAACGGCAGGCTTTATGCGGTGAACCCGGAGGCCGGTTATTTCGGGGTGGCACCCGGTACATCCGATGAATCCAACCCCAATGCGATGGCGGCGCTGGCAAAAAATACGATCTTTACCAACGTCGCATTGACCGAGGATGGTGATGTCTGGTGGGAAGGAATGAGCGAGTCCCCACCTGTGGGGTTGATTGACTGGAAAGGCAGGCAATGGTCTCCGGAAATCGGTGAGCCCGCAGCGCATCCGAACTCAAGGTTTACTGCTCCTGCAGACCAGAACCCCGGAATTGATGAGGACTGGCAGAAACCTGAAGGTGTAGCCGTTGATGCGATTATTTTCGGCGGCCGCCGTCCTGCCACGATGCCGCTGGTCTATCAGGCCTTTAACTGGACGCACGGTGTGTATATTGGTGCAACTGTCGGATCCGAAACGACTGCCGCCTCTGAGGCCGCGGCAGGTGTTGTCAGGCGTGACCCGATGGCCATGCTGCCTTTCTGCGGATACAACATGGGGGATTATTTCCAGCATTGGATCGAGATGCGCCGGCATATTCGCTACCTGCCCCGTATCTTCCACGTTAACTGGTTTCGCAAGGGGGAGGATGGCAGGTTTCTGTGGCCGGGGTTTGGGGAGAACATGCGTGTGCTTGAATGGATTATTGAACGTTGCAGGGGACGTGTTGCGGGGCATGAGACTCAGATTGGCTGGATTCCCCATTGGGAGGATTTCAATACAGAAGGGCTGGATGATTTCTCAAGGGAGCAGTTTGACCTTGTCATGGAAATTGACCCTGAGGAATGGAAACATGAATTTCTCTTGCAGGGAGAACTCTACCTCAAACTTCATGATCACCTGCCGAAGGAGCTCGTTTTCCAGCGTGAATTACTTGCCTGCCGCTTGTAGTTCTCGCAACGGCCCTGCAAATGATTTTATGCAGGCTTCGGGCTTGCAGAGTATGCAAATGTGACCACCTTTCCCGAAGCCATGGGAAGAGCATTCGAATACCGCCGGGCAGCCAAGGAAAAACGCTGGGACAAGATGTCCAAGGTCTTTCCCAAGCTGGCAAAGTCGATTACCATGGCCGCGAAGGCCGGTGGGGCGGATCCTGAGATGAACAGTGCACTTCGTACTGCCATTTCCAATGCCAAGGCGGAGAACATGCCGAAGGATAATATCGAGAAGGCGGTTAAGCGTGCCTCGGGGAAAGATGCAGCCGCGTTTTCGGAGGTCAATTATGAGGGTAAGGGACCGCATGGTTCACTCATCTTTGTAGAGACGGCCACGGACAATACCAACCGGACCGTGGCGAATCTCAAGATGACCTTTAACAAGAACGGTGGGGAGATGGTCCAGACCGGCTCTCTTGAATTCCTGTTTGCCCGCAAGGCGGTCATTCAATTCGATAAAGAGCAATCAATGGATATCGATGAGATTGAGCTGGATTTGATTGATCACGGTCTTGAGGAGCTCTCTGTTAACGATGAAACCATTTATGTCCAGGGGGAGTTCACGGCATTTGGTACCCTTACCGCAGCTGTGGAGAAACTTGGCATCCCCAGCTTTAAGGCCAACCTTGAGCGTATTCCCACTTCCCCTGTTGAACTTGGAGAGGAGCAGATCAAGGAAGTCGAGGCATTAATAGATAAGCTTGAGGATGATGAGGATGTTCAGGCGGTCTTTACCAATATCGCCTGATTGACCCGGTTGCTTTTATCCGGGGTGACGGGATTCATCCAGCGTTGAGATGGCGAGGGGGAAAAGCAGCAACTTTTCAGTCCTCAATGATTTCCGCTTCGATGATCGTGTCATCATCAGGCTTGTTGGTATGGTGCTCTCCTGCCGGTTTGTCCGGGAATCCGGCCTTTGCTTTGATTGAGGCTCCAAGCTGTTTACGCAAACCTGAGCGCAGGGCAGGAATCATGAGGGCACCACCCAGGGCATCCGTCAGTAGTCCCGGGATAATCAGCAAGACCCCGGCAATAATGATCAACATGCCATCAAGGACTTCTTCATGAGGCATGCGTCCCTCGTTCATGGCGGCCTGTGCACGCTGCATGTTATAGGCTCCCTGGGCCCTGGCGAGCCTTGCCCCGATCATCGCGGTCACGATGATGATCCCAAGCATTGCCAGCAAGCCGATGCGCATGCCGACCTGGAATGTCAGAATGAGCTCAATGACGATGAGGATCAGGATGAAGAACTTGGAGGGCATTGGGTTTCTTGGGGACAGGTTTATTGGCAGGCCTCTTTCATTAAACGATGTAAGCGGGCAACAATGACCGGATTATCCTTGGCAAGGTTTACTGTTTCGCCAATATCCTTTTGCAGGTCGTAGAGTTCAGGAGGGGCCTGCGGGTTAGTGATTACCAGTTTCCAGTTTGACTGCCTGAGTGCCTGTTTTTTCCCGAATTTCCAGAATAGATAGGGATGTGATACCTGCCCTTCGTCCTTGCCAAGCAGGGTTGGGGCAAAGGATACCCCATCGGTTTCCCGGGGCTTGCCGGCTTTGGCCAAATCACAGGCGGTTGGCAGCCAGTCCCAGAATGCCAGTGGTTCGGCAGAAATGCCACCGGCAGTTATCTGTCCCGGCCAATACGCGATTGCCGGGACACGAATGCCGCCCTCGTAGAGGTCCCGCTTGTATCCCCTCAGGGGGCCGTTTGAGTTAAAGGTTTCATGTTTGTGACCCCCCTCAGAGTGTGGCCCATTATCAGAGGTAAAGAATACAAGGGTGTCTTTTTCCAGTTCAAGTTGCTCAAGGAGAGCGATTAATTTCCCGACGTCGCTGTCCATGTGGGTGATCATGGCTGCCGCGCCCTTTTTCGTTGCCGGCCAGTCCCTTGAGGCATAAATCCCATGACTTGGGATTTCCATGCCGTTTCCGGTTGCCCTGCCCCCTTCGTTGTTGGCATGGGGAATGGTCCAGTGGATATGCAGCAGGAAAGGGCGTGCACGGTTCTTGCGAACAAATTCAAGGGCCTCGGCTGTGATCAGGTCGTGGGAGTATGTTGTGCGTTTTTTTGCGACTCTCCCCCGGTCCCCGGGCTTTCCGGTGAGCACATTGCCTGGGAGTGGTATTTTTTCCGTGTTTCGCCATAAATGAGTGGGGTAGTAATTGTGGGCTTCCCCTTGGTCAAGGTAACCAAACCAGAAATCAAAACCGTTTTTATTGGGGTGTCCGCTTGTGCCTGTGCCTCCCATTGCCCACTTGCCGACACCTCCGGTGGCATACCCTTTTTGCCTAAGTAATTCCGCCACTGTCGTGTCTGCCGGCTTGAAACGGTACTGGGCATTGGATGAGATCGGGGTATGCCCCATGTGCTTGCCTGTCCAAAGAGCAAGGCGTGAAGGCCGGCAGACGGTGTTGCCGGCATAGTAACTGGTTAATTTCATGCCACCATTGGCAAGCTTGTCCAAGTGGGGGGTTTGAATGGTTTTCTGGCCGAAGCAGCCAAGGTCGCCGTAACCGAGGTCATCTGCCATTATGTAAATAAGGTTTGGCGGGCGGGATCGCTCTGCTGTTGCGCTTGGACAGAGCAATAACGGGACAAATGCCACGAGAATGGTCAGGATTGGTCGGGTGCGCATGATATCAAATAGATGGTGGAAGGGGGGATTACAGGAAGAAACTCCAGTATTCATTCAGTGACTATACTGTTTTTAATGCAAGTTTTCAGTATCTTAAATAGCGTTGAGGGCACAAGCCTTACTTGGGAGTGCAATCCCGGCCCATCAATGGTGGCTTCTGCTTTGCCGGAAGGCGTTGAGTGCTTGATCAAGGCCGGGGGCATGAATACACTGAAGGCAACAGATTCAGGGGTGCGTGGCGGCTCTTTCCTGTCATTATGTCTATTGAAATGAAATTCTTCTGGAAGCGTGTATCAGGATTGATCCTGTTGGCAGCTTGCGCTGGAGCAAATGCCCGGGAGCAGGGCGACTCTAGAGTGCATGAGGGGTTGGGAGTTTATCGCAAGCATTGCGTGGAATGTCATGGGAAGAATGGCGAAGGGAATGCCCTTGAGGAAGTCGATGCTCTCTATGGCCAACGATCTGTTGCTGCCCTTACACGGTTTATTGAGCGGAATATGCCCGAGGAGGATCCTGAGCTCTGCGTTGGCAAGGAGGCTAAGGCGGTTGCCGAGTATATTTATGATGCCTTTTATTCCCCTGAGGCACGCAAGCGCCTCGGGATTGAGAAAGAGGCAAAGGTGGATATTGCTCGGCTGACAGAGATTCAATACCGCAACGTCATAGCAGATCTTCTGGCCGGTATGGATCCGCAGGAGGCTCAGGCCGGTCCCGGGGAGGTCGGGCTCAAGGGTTATTACTTTAATTCCAAGGGAATGAACAAGAAGCAGGGGAAATCCGTGGACAAGGTGGACCCGGTCCTAGACTTTGATTTTGGAGAGAAGGGCCCGGTGGATGGGGTCCAGGCTGAGCAGTTTTCAATAGTGTGGGAAGGTTCATTTTTTGTACGTGACACAGGCTATTATGAGTTTCGCACCAGTACACCAAATGGCGTGCGGCTTTATGTTAATACTGCCTTGCGGGCCGATGAGAGGAACTATCGGGACGACAGCAGCAAGGCTTCCAGGCAGGCACTTATAGATGATTGGGTGAGCTCAGGTCCTGAGGTTCGACAATCCAGCGCGAGGGTATTTTTACTGGGTGGCCGGCGGTATCCCCTGAGGATGGATTACTTCAAGTACAAGGAAAAAATCGGTAAGGCCAAACTGGAATGGAAGGCGCCGCACGGCACATGGGAGATTTTTGGAGGTGACCAGGTCTCTACGGTGATTGTTCCCCGCACCTTCGTCGTCTCGGCAACTTTTCCTGCCGATGACCATAGCCAGGGCTATGGGCGGGGCACCTTGGTCTCCAAGTCATGGCATGAGGGCATCACTGCCGGTGCCATACAGACAACGGGCGAGGTTGCGCAGCGTCTGGAAGATTTCGTGAACCTTGGCAAGGATGATCAGCAGCGCAGGCAGCGGCTGGTGGATTTCTGTATTCGTTTTGCCGGAACCGCTTTCCGCAGGCCTCTGACAGAAAAAGAAACTGAGTTTTTTGTAAGGCGGCATTTTGCAGGGGTTGAAGATTTGAAGATCGCCGTGAAGCGGTGTGTGTTGCTTTGCTTGAAGTCACCACGTTTCCTGTATCCTGAACTTTCCGAGGATAGAGGAAGCCCGGATGCTTACACGATTGCTTCCCGCCTGTCGTTTGCCCTTTGGGACTCGCTGCCCGATGAGCAGTTAAGCAAAGCCGCGCAATCCGGGAATCTCCTGACAACCGAAGGGGTGGATGCTCAGGCATGGAGGATGCTTGAGGACCCAAGGGCACGCGCGAAGATGAATACGTTCTTTGAGTATTGGCTGGAAATGGATGGGCGTGATCCTGCCAAGGACAGGTTAATCTTCCCGGATTTCAGTGATGCCGTCATTATGGACCTTCGTGAATCCCTTTTGCGCTTTGTCAACAGCGTGGTTTGGAGTGAGAGCTCCGATTATCGCGACTTGCTGAAGGCAGAACATCTCCTGCTCAATGAACGTCTCGGTGCTGTTTATGGCGGAAATGTGAAGGGAACCACCCTGCAAAATGTAACCCTTGACCCGCGGCAAAGGGCCGGCGTTTTGACGCATCCTTACCTTCTTTCCCTTTATGCCTATCATGACAGCACTTCCCCGATTCACCGTGGTGTTTTCCTGACCCGCAATGTTCTGGGCAGAATGATCAAGCCTCCCCCTGATGCGGTTGCCTTTGACGACGAGAAACTGGATCCAGGGTTAACCATGCGAGAGAAGATTACCCAGCTGACCAGTGCCAATGCCTGTATGTCCTGCCATTCCGTCATCAATCCCCTTGGCTTCAGCATGGAAAATTTTGATGCCATTGGGCGGTGGCGAACCAGTGAACGGGACAAAAAAATCAATGCTAAAAGTCAATACATGACGGCGGCAGGTGAGTTGCTTACATTCTCTGGAGCCAAGGATATTGCAGAATTTGCTGTCCGGAGCCCTGCTGCTCATGCTGCCTTTGTTAATGCGGTTTTCACGCACCTGGCCAAGCAGCCGGTCGCGGCATACGGGACAAATTCCCTCATTGACTTGCGCAAAGGCTTCACGTCATCTTTATTTAACATTAAGGCCCTTATGGTAGAGTGTGCAAAACGGCATGCTTTGCGCGGGCACGTTGCACCGGGTGCTGCGCCTTCTCAGTCTGCCGGATAAGAAAAAACATTTTTGTCATGAGTCTAAATCCTGTTTTCCGCCGGCAATTTTTGCGTGACCTTGGGTTATCAGCTTCTGCATTACCTTTTGTGGCGGGTTTACCGGGGCTTCGTGCTGATGAGAGTGCTGCGCCGAAAGCAAAGCGCTTGGTCATCATGTTTTCCCCCAACGGTACCTTGCCCGGTGAATTCTGGCCTAAGGATTTTGGCGATGACAGGCCACTGGAACTCGGGCCAATGCTGGCACCGCTTGAGCCATTCAAGAAGCAGATGCTCATCCTCAAGGGTGTTCACAACCGCGTTGGTGGTGATGGTGACCAGCACATGAGGGGAATTAGTTGCCTGCTTACAGCGTGTGAACTGAACCCCGGGAACATTCAGGGTGGCTCACATAACCCTGCGGGGTGGGCACGCGGGATATCCATTGATCAGGAAATCAAGAATTTCTTCCAGTCACGCAAAAGTACAAGCACCCGGTTTGGTAGTTTGGAATTCGGGGTTGCAGTGCCCAACCGTGCTGACCCATGGACGCGGATGAGTTATGCCGGCAACAATAAGCCGATAGCCCCGGTCGATGATCCTGTTCAGATGTTCGAGAGGATTTATGGGGGTGTCCAGGAACGTGAGAACCTGGCAAGTGTCCTTGACCACATCATGGATGACCTGAAGGGGGTATCCAAGAAGATAAGCAGCGAGGATCGCCGGCTTCTTTCCGAGCACATGCAGCTTGTCCGTGAGCTCGAGCTTGAACTGGCATCGGCTAAACAAAATGATGAGCTCGCACATCCCCAGCCGGAAATTGATCCTGACATTGAAATTGTCAATGACAATACCCCGCAGGTCAGCCGCATGCAGATAGACATGCTGGTCAATGCCATGGCAAATGACATGACGCGTGTTGCCACCCTGCAATTTATGCGTTCCGTAGGTCAGGCCCGTATGCGCTGGTTAGGTATTGAGGACGGGCACCACACGCTTTCGCATAAGCCTGATAAAGACAAGGTGGCTGCCGAGAAGTTATGGAAGATCAACCACTGGTTTGCCGGCGAGCTCGCCTATCTTGCCAAGCGGCTCGCTGAAACCCCGGAACCAGGCTCCAAAGGGGGTTCAATGCTTGATAATACGCAGATTGTATGGCTGAACGAACTTGGCAAGGGAAACAACCACACATTGCAGAATATTCCTTTTCTTTTGATAGGTGGAGGTTGTGGCTTTAAAACCGGCCGGGCCATCGACTTCAAGGACAGGACGCACAACTCATTGTGGCTTAGCATCGCCCATGGTCTTGGTCATGGTATCAAGACTTTTGGCAAAGCGGAATTCTGTCAGCATGGTCCCTTGTCTCTGGGATAATACAGGGAATTACGAGTTCCTATAACATTCAAGAATTCCTCATCTTCTTGTTCGCGTTACCCTTTAAGTTGGGCTTAAGTGACGCTTGTCATTAACCAAAGATCCTCCACCAGATTGCCAGCCGGGAAACCATGACCATGGAGCCGGCAAGCCTCGCCGTATGGAAATTAATGACTGGAAGGAGATCGTTTCCGATTTTGAGAAGCCCTGTGCCAGGCGTGCTTCCTGGCAGTTAATTTCCACCCTTGGATGTTATTTAGGGACCTGGGCGGCAATTTATTTTGCCATGAAGGTGAACTACCTGATCGTGCTGCCGCTGGCCCTGCTGGCGAGTGGTTTCCTGGTGAGGTTATTTATTATCTTCCATGATTGTTGCCATAATTCCTTTTACCGTAACAGGGTACTGAATCAGTGGATTGGATTTTTCACCGGGGTGCTGGCATTCACGCCATTCAAGCATTGGCGCTGGGAACATTCAGTGCATCATGCGACGGCTGGCGATCTTGACCGTCGCGGGGTAGGAGATGTCTGGACGCTCACCGTGAAGGAATACATCGAAATGTCCAGATGGGATCGCTTTGTCTACCGGATGGTGCGCAATCCGGTCATTCTCTTTGGGATTGCACCAAGCTATGTTTTCCTGTTTCGTGAGCGTTTGTCGTCGCCGCGTGCAAACCCGGCGACCAGAAAAACCGTCAGGCTTACCAATTGCGCACTGTTGGTGATGTTCCTGATAGGAGGGTTGATTTTCGGGTTTCTGCCTTTCGTGTTGATACAGGTTGGTATCATGGCATTTGCGGCTTCAGCAGGAGTCTGGCTTTTTTATATCCAGCACCAGTTTGAGGGAGTCTACTGGGAAAGGCATGAACACTGGGAATATACTTCAGCAGCACTTGAGGGCAGCTCCTTTTACCGCTTACCCAGGATACTCCAGTGGTTTACCGGCAATATTGGCTATCATCACATACACCACCTCAGTTCCAAGGTTCCCAATTATTACCTGGAAGCCTGCCATAATTCACATCCTGCGTTTGCCAACGTGACCACCGTGACCTTCTGGGGAGGCTTTAAATCACTTAGCTTCCGCCTGTGGGATGAGACTGACAAGATGCTGGTGGGATGGAGACGCATGCGTGAGATCCGCAGGCTAAAGCCGGCAAATGTGATTGCAGGCTAAAGCCGGTCCATCAAAAATTGCGGCGAGTTTTTGCGGCATGTCATTGCCTCGATTAAAGGGGTTGGGGCTCATTCTCCAGGGGGTCAAGGATACAACGCACGATGACACACGTCGTATTCAGGACGAAATAGATGAGCGAGCCGTGAGTGCCCAGCAGTGGGTTCCGATCAGCGCCTGCGTGTCAGCATGATCTCATTGCCCTCTGTGTCCACACACATAGCCAGGTGAGGAGGTTCGCCATTTTCAGGTTCAGGCTCACGGCTTAATTTGCCGCCGGCCGCGATCACCTCTGAGGCTCCCTTGACCACGTCTGCCACCTGAAAACTCATTCCTGTCCAGGTGCGTTCCCCTTTTCCGCCACCATGAATGCCAATGGTGTTTCCACAGATTTCAATCTCCGTGATATGCGGGCTTTGCTTGACCAACTCGCCTTGAAAAACATCAAGGTAGAACCTTGCGCAACGTTCACTGTCCGCAGCCCAGATGACATATTTAACTTGTTCTACATTCATGATTTTGTTCGGAGGTTAAATAGGAAAAAGGTGCCTTCAGGGTTTGCGTGATTGTTCGTGGCAGGCACGTATTTGCTCGAGTTCTTCCCAGCGTTCATAGAGTGTTGCAATCCTTTCCTGGGCGGCTTTCTGCCTGGCTTCAAGATCCTGCCAGTCGTCCTTGTGGATAACATGAAAATCCGGCTGGGCGAATTCGTTCTCAAGAAGGGCCAGTTCCTCCTCGGCACTGGAGATGTTTGCCTCCATGGAATCAAATTCCCGCTGTTCATTATAGCTTAGTTTCCGCGGGGACTTAAGGCCATCCCTGCGGTTTTTTTGCCCATGATTCTCGGGTTTTGATTTGCCTGGATGCTTTCCGGTATCTGCTGAACCCATCGTTTCCGGCCCGTATTTCTCCAGGTAATAGTCATAGTTGCCCGTCTGGTAGCGAACAATGCCATGTCCCTCGAAAGCCAGGATCGAGGTGCATACGCGGTTAAGGAAATACCGGTCATGACTGACCACGATGGAACTTCCGGAGAAGCCGATGAGAGCTTCCTCAAGTAACCTGAGTGTATTGAGGTCGAGATCATTGGTCGGCTCATCAAGAATCAGGACATTACCCCCGCGCTTCAGGATTTTAGCCAGCATGATCCTGCTTTTCTCTCCCCCGCTGAGTTGACTGATTTTCGTGTTGATGCGTTCATCGGTGAACAGGAACCTGCGCAGGTAAGGGCGCAGGCCCAGGACCTGGTCGCCCAGGAGCACCGTTTCGGTTCCCTCGCCGACTTCATCGAAAACGGATTTTTCCTCATCGAGTTGCAGGCGTTCCTGGTCAATGTAGTTGATTTCTGTCCGGGTGCCGATCTTGACCGTACCGGCATCCGGTTTATGCAATCCCAGAATGACCTTCAGGAGGGTGGATTTGCCAAGCCCGTTACGACCTACAATTCCCATACGTTCCCCGGCCTGCAGGGACACCGTTATGTTTTCAAAAAGCACACGCTGCCCGAAACGGCAGCAGATTTTTTCCAGGTCAATGACCCGGTTTGCCAGTTTGGGTGCTGGGGGGATGATCGGGTCGATATCCAGTTCCTCCTCGGGTGCATCCCGGGATGCCTCTTCATAATAGCGCTCTATGCGGTCCTTTGATTTTGTGCGGCGGGCACTTGGGGATTTGCGAATCCACTGCAGTTCCCGCTTAAGGAATCGCTGTCGTTTGTGTTCATTACGTTCCTCGGTTTTTTTCTGTTCTGCACGGGCCAGCAGGTAGTCGGTGTAGTTTCCGGTATAGGAATGAAAGCGCCCATTGCTGAGCTCGACGATCCTTGTGGCGATGTTATCAAGGAAGTAGCGGTCGTGGGTGACAAAAAGACACGTGCCTGTATACCGGGCAAGAAATGATTCCAGCCATTCAATTGCCCCGGTATCCAGATGGTTTGTGGGCTCATCGAGTATCAGCAGGTCCGGGTGCATCAGCAGTGCCCTGCACAGGGCTGTTCGCCGTTTTTCCCCACCCGAGAGGGATGCCACGTGTTGTTCAGGAGCCGGGGCATTCAAATGGTTGATGAGAGAGCCGGCACGCTGCTCAAGGTTCCAGCCGTCAAGGGCATTAATCCTGTCCAGCATGCTGGCCGCCTTGTGGTCATTGGCATCAAGCAACTCGTATTGTGCGATTAACTGCCTGACATGATCTGCTCCGGCAAGGACGTTTTGCAGGACAGTAGCAGATTCATCGAGGTCGAAGATCTGCGGCAGGTATCCGGTGATCAGGTCCCGGCGGCGGGTAAATTCCCCTGAGTCCGGGTTCATGACGCCGGCCGCAATTTTCAGGAAGGTTGACTTGCCGCAACCATTCCGCCCGACCAGTCCGATGCGATCCCCTTCGTGAATGGAAAGCGTTGCCGCATCAAGAACGCTTTGAACACCAAATTTAATGGAAAGGTCCTTGCCTCCGGCAATAGCCGAGACATTTCCCGGTATCAGGTTTCGACGCGCCATTTTCCCTTACCGATTTTCTTCTGGAAGAGGTTGTATAAGGATGAAGGGGGATATCACCATTGCCGTGAACTGCGCATTAGTGGATTCCCAGTATTCGGCATGTGGTAGCCCCGGCTTCAGTAAATCTCCGGTTTTAAGCCAGCGGTCAACCTGCGACCTGTCGTCAGCGGCAATGACTTTGCCGACTTCGGTGAGTTGCAGTGAGGCGTCTACATAAAGCAATGCATCCTTTTCGAAATGCACCTTCAGGTATTGCCAGTCTACTGTGCCCGAGTATTTCTCAAGTTTGTCCTGCTCATTTGCCGTATTGGCACCGAGCAAACCATAACGCATTTTGTCTCCTGAATCCGGTGGCATGCCATCACTGTGCATGGGTTAAGACAGTATTGCCGACAGGGAGAGACCGGCGCATCTTGTCAGCAGGTATATTATGGAGCTGATTCCGAATGAATACGGAAAACTGCCTTATCCACCAGGGACCCAAAGAATCCAGGACTCGGACAGGGCTTAATCCTCAAGCATGATGCCACCGGTTTCCCGTGACATGCTCTCCTGCTTGCGCTGCGGTTCATTGCCGGTTGGCGGCACGGAATGATGCTGGTTGCTTTCCGTGATTCCGGGAGTGCGGAGTCCAAAGGCCTTAATCACCGATTCGAGGCTGTTAAGCTGGGCATCAAAATCCTGTGCTTGAATCCGGTTGGCGACATGAGATAGCCGCCACTTGATGCACAGCTCGGCGTAGGTCTCAATAACGATGGCTTCAAAGTTCCTGTTCATGGATATGGTAGAATTTTTTTAAATGCTGATTAATCAGCAGCGATTATAGAAATTTCTGCTTATTTAATAAACAGTATTGTTGATATTATTGGCACCCGGCATGGTGAGATGGCGTGCCGCATCTGGGCAGGATCATGTTTGAGGCAGTGGTGAGGAGGTTTTTATTGAAAATATGACGTTTGCATAATTGCTGATTTCTATCATTATAATGGCCGTGTGTTTTGTGAAGAGGTATTCTCGCCGGGTTTTTGCTATGCTCGGTTACAGCTGTGTATTGCCGGCATTTTTGGGTGTCTCTTGCGTTTCCAATGAGGTATCCAGTGAGGTGGTGGCTTCCAGTAAGGCAGCCTCCGCTGACACGTTTCGGTGGACGCTTACCACAGCTCCCCAGATTATTAATGTTTCCGCATATGATCCCAAGGAGCGTCAGCGTAAAGGCTCTTCCTACACGGTGCATGACCTGTCGGCACTGCGTCGCAATGGGGCGCTTGGGTTGATCGCCCGTTGTGGCAAGGGACGCAAACTGGATGAGAAGTGTGCCTCCTTCCTGCAGGCTGCCGAGAGGCAGAAGATGCTGCTTGGATCCTATTATTTTGTGCTCAAGGGTGTTGACCCCTCCTGGCAGGCTGATCAATTTGTGGATCGAATACGTGCGATCAAGTCAGCCAAGGGCCTGAAGACTCCTGAAATTCTGCTTGCGGGGGATTTTGATTCCCGCTCCTCGCCTCGTGATATTGTGCGTTTTATTGACAGGATCGAACAGCGTACCGGCCAACTGCCGATTATTTACCTTGAGAACAGCGCTGCGTTGCGTAAATCCCTGCAGTCGGCCACCCTTGCTCAGAAAAAGCGCATTGCCCAGTGCCCTTACTGGATTGCGCTTTATTCCTCAAGCAAGGCCGGGCTGGAAACGCCGGACAGGTTGATGCGGCAATACGGTATTTGGAGCCGGTGGGCGCTCTGGCAATATGGAGGTGTCCACTGGGACTCCAGGCGCAAGCGTTCAAGGGCTGATAGCTACAGGGGTATTCGCTATCGGGCACCGGAATACTTCGGTGATCTTGATCGTCCCACGGAGCGTAATGCCTTCAATGGAACACCCCGGCAGCTTTATCATTTCTGGGCCCAACAATCCTGGAAGTGGTAGAAGCCCCTTAGTGAAACGGGCTGAAAGCGGTAAATTAAGCGTTCATTTTTCAGTAACTTGGCCTCCAGTGCAGCCTGTTCATGGAAGCCCTTTCGCGTGTTTGTCGGGTATCAGGCTGAAAACTGCTTGCAAAATGCCTCCCAAACCGCTTTGATGCGCCCGCTGGTGCAATCATTTTGGGTAGGTACCGAAGCGGTCAAACGGGGCAGACTGTAAATCTGCTGGCTATGCCTTCACAGGTTCGAATCCTGTCCTGCCCACCACCACCACCAATAAACCGGCCAACGGAGAAAGCCGGATTGTTTTCGGCATGGAGGCGACCCTTGGGGCAAAACGTCCAGTCAGGGCTGCTTCACGGGTTGCCGGCGGTCCACTTGATGCCGGCAACAAAATGAGCGCGGGCAAAATCGGTGTCTATTGAGCGGACATCGTGTCCGAGCCCGGTGAAGAAAAATCGTCCCTTTGCCAGCTTGCGCCGCCAGCAAATGGGGTGGTCCTCCCCCATTGGTTTCTTGTCGCGGTATAGTGGATGCTCCCGAACGGGGTCGTAGCTTTTCTCATCCAGACGCAGCAGGACTTCAACTCCCGGCAGGCCAGTGACCGTGCGGTTAAAGCTCAACCAGTCTGCCGTATAGGTGAATTCCTTTTTCTTGCCGGCGACAATCGGGTCACCTTCCGCCTTCGGGTCGATCACAAAGCGCGCCTCAACGTATTCTGAATCCGCATCGAAGTCACATCCCGCAATCTCGATCAGCTCCGGCCATGT